>JBCCCX010000009.1:0-29286 GCA_039033275.1 Pseudomonadota bacterium
CACAGGGCATCGGGCCTTCGCGGGCTTCCCCGCCTGTTGGAGAGGACTGACGTGGAAAGGGGACTGGGATCCTTGGCCTCATGGAAACCTTGTCGACACAGGGTTAAGGCGCGCCTCCGACATGAAACACTCTTCATTCCGCCGCATCCTCGGGAAAACTTGGAGAAGGCGGACTTTGCCCGTCGGGGGCCGGGGGTTGGCAGGCGGTGCGGATCATCCTGTCTTGGGATTGGCTGAACGTGCCGGGTCACACTCGCCTGCGGACACGCGTCTCTCTGACCCTCGCCGACCCGGCTATTGGCTTGGCTTCGAATGTCGACATTGCCGTTTCGCAGGAGAGGTCCACGTCAATTTCATTCCTGGATTTCGGCAGGCTTTTACTCCGGTTTGACCACCCGGTGCCGACGCGCCGGGTGGTTGCTCTGGAGCGATAAGACAGCCTGTGAAACGCCTTTCACCGAGGCGGTCGCCCGGCCAACTGCGTAATAGTAAGCATTCAAGGATAGGCCGCCCCGGTGACGGAGCGGCCCTTGGTTTTCGGGAATGCGCGGAAGGCAGAGCGTAAGAGTTACACCAAGGTTCAAGCGGCGTTCGTCTTGCGTTTTCTGGCTCGCTTCGTCTTGGGCGAGCGACCGCCAAGCTGTTTCGCGGCCATCGTCGCGGCTTGGGCGGGCGGGCAGGTTTTGCGGTCGAGGTAGGCTTGCGGGACCGTCTGCATCCAGCGCGGACGCCAGTCCGGGCGCGCCAAGTCGGCACTCACGCCCTGCCCGCCGAAGCGGTTGCACAACGCCGCTTTCTGCTTGGTGCCGGACTCAGTGACCAAGCTGTCGGCCAACGATTTCCCGCCAATATCGGCCAGCATGACGTTGATGACACGCTTGTCGCGCAGGAGATCGAAGAACGCCTCGTCCGGTTCCCACAGAGCGGGAACGTCCGGCTGGGTGGCCATGCATACTGCCTCCACCACAGCCTCGTCGCTCGTCAGGGTCACGCTCATGGCGAGCGCGAGCACCCGCAGGACAGTTGCGTCGTCTTGGCCTAACAAGGACGCGAAGACGGCTGCGAAGTCGCCCTTGGTGAGGTGCTTCGGCGCGCCGTAGGCGGGGGTGTCTTCCTCTAGCCCCAGCGAGTCGAACACGGTGCGGCGCTCCTCCGCCACCCGCTTAGCGGACAAGCTGTTCGCCACGCTGTCAGATGTGCTCTCCTTGCGGCTCGTCGTCTTGGTCGGCTCGCAGGTCCACTGGGGTGAGCCGACCAGCATGTGCGCGACCGCCACCCGGAGTGCGACGCCGGGCGCATCCAGCAGGCTGGCGCTCACAATCGCGTAGCGGTGCAGGCGGACATAGTCCGCGACGGGTCCGCTCATTTCCGGCTTGGCCATGCTGGCGGCTGCCTTGGCGCTCGTATCGTTGGGCCGGATTATGGCGTCGATGCGCGCAATGTCCGCCTTGTGCAGCAGACCTTCGCGGATGCGGACCGAGCCGTCATGCCCGACCTCGATGAAGACCTTGCCGCCCGCGCGCCGCTCGCGGTCGCTATAATCCCAACTATCGAGAGACTTGCCGCGCTCAAGAATGACGACATCCGCCCAACCTTTGGCCCGCAAGGTGTCCGCCTTTTCCGCGATGGCGCGGTTCTGATGTGTCCAGAACAGGTCCGCGTCTTGGAAGTAGCCGCTGCCTTCCTCCCGCCCGAACAGGTCGCTGATGATGTGGCCCGGATAGTCGGACAGGTCGAACAGGGCCGCGCTCGTCGCGATGGACGCGCCGCCCGTCAGCCACTCCTTGAGGTAGCTTTCCTGCGGCGCATAGTCCTCGCCGCGCCAGAGTTCCAGCCACGCGGCCTGCTGCTCCTTCGTCGCCATCGTCATGTAGCGCAGGCTGGTCTGACTGATCTCCTCCGCCTCATACAGCGCGAGGATGTCGGCATGGACATCGGCCAAGGCCAGCACCCGCTTCACCCGCAATTCCGTCAGTCCGAAGGTCACCGCGATGGACTTGGCCGTCTCGCCCGCCTCGGACAGCGCCTTGAAGGCGGCGAGTTGTTCGAGTTCGGTCGAGGGCAGCCGCGCGACGTTCTCCAAGAGCGAGGCTTCCAGCGCGGCAAGGTCGTCACCCGATTGCATGACGAGGCAGGGCGCGGTGACAGGATCGCCCGTCTCATCCGCTTTGCGCCGCAGCGCGAACAGGCGGCGGCGTCCGGCGACCACGCCGAAGCCGTCGCCCTCCTTGCGGACGAGCAGCGACTGGTTGACGCCGGAGGCGAGAACGCTCGGGTAGATGTCGGCAATGTCCGGCGCGTCCGCGCCCTGCCGCATATTCAGCTCGGACACGTGCAGCTTGGCCACGTCGATGATTTGCACGGCCTCGACCGTCGCGGGTCGGGACGGGGCGGGTAGCCGTTTGGGCGGCTCGCCCGTCGTCGTCCGGGCTTTCGGGCGCGCCGACTTTCGGGGCTTGGTCTTGGCCGTTATCGGGGTATTCTTCGAGTTCGGCTTCGCGGCTTTTTGCGGGCGTATCTTCACTTGGCTTACGGTCATGGTCGGTCTCCTTGGGTGAGTTGGTCGATGAGGTCGCACAGGTCCATCTGCGCACGGCCGACCTCATCGAAGAGTCCGTGGTCGCAGGATTTCTGCTCCGCCGCCGGGTTCCGGCGCGGGCGCATGGGTTGCTGGGTCAGGGCGGTCAGCCGCTCGCCAAGCGTGACAGGACGGACGCCGTGGACGAGCGTCTGTTCTCCGACCTCGGTCGGCTCCGACTGCAAGGGCGCAGGGACGTCGGCGTCCGGCGTAACCAGACGGACGATCTCGCGCCGCGCCGGGCGGCGCAGCCCGCGCTGGCGCACGACTTCCGGGTCTTCCGTCACCTCGGCGATGGCGACGCGGTGGCCCGCTTTCAGTAGGCGCGTAATGTAGGCTTCCGACGCGTGAACCGGAATGCCTGCCATCGGGATGGGCTTCCCGTCATGCTTGCCGCGCTTGGTCAGGGCGATGTCGAGCGTCGCCGCCATCGCTTTCGCATCCTCAAAGAACACTTCGTAGAAGTCGCCCATGCGGTAGAGCAGCAGCGTGTCGGCTCCGGCGTCTGCCTTGATGCGCAGATATTGGCGCATCATCTGGGTCGGCTGGGCGGTGTCCGCTGCCAAGGTCGCGGCGCGGGTCATGCCGCAGCCTCGGCGTCGGTGTAACCGCATCCCGCGCAGAGGCGCGCCAGCGCCGCGTGGGCCGTCTCGAGCGCCTCCGGCAGAAGTTGGTTGGCGACCTCCGACAGATAGGCATTGTCGCTATCGAGATAGTTCGCCTCGATGCCCCAGAGGCTGGCGGCGTGGTCGTCCAGAACGACGCCCTCGCGCGACACAGTCAGCACGACGCCGCAATAGAACCATTCGTCCGCTTCCCACGCGTCCATGACCGCTTTGGCTTTCGCCTTCGCGGTCTCTAGGTCGGCGTCGGTCTTGCCCGCGCCGATATATCCAGCATCCTGCGGGTCCAATGTCGGCCAGAAACCATCTTGGCGCTTGTCGTTCGCCTGCGAAAGGTCCCCCGGACCTTTCTTCATCTCACCGTCGGGGGCGTCGTCGCGCTCAATGCGCGCCGTCACGGTAAACCCATCCGCCTCGATGGTGATGACGTCGCCTTCGCAGACGTAAGCGTCGAAGCTCTCGCAAAAGGTCATGTCGTTGCCCTCGGGAAGGGCAAGAGCTTCACAAGGACGGGTTCCAAACCCGACTTGTGGCTACTTCCGAACAGGGACAGGCCCATGAACGGGTCGCGCGTAAGGTTTTCAGCGCAGACCGTGCGATCATGCCCGTCCGGGTGCAGGACAATGTCGCCAACCCGGACTTCGGAGATATGCTTTGCCTCATATCCGTCCGGGTAGTTGGCCTCTTTCCAGACGCGGGACTCTTCGCATTCACTCTTACGGAGGGTCATTCTAGCGCCCTCCGAAGATGTGGACTTCGGTATGGCCCGTCTGAACGGAGAACACGTCACCGTTGATTTCCATGTCCCGGCCCATCGCCGCATAATCGATGTAGTGCCGAAGGTTCTCCGGGACGGCCGGGCCGCACTCGGCGGTCAATTCCTCGGCATACTCCGCGAGGCTCTCATATTCGCCGCGATAATCCTCGAACGCCTTGCGCGCGTCCTCCAAGTCCTGGCCGAAATGCTCCAGCACCTTAGCGCCCAACGCGCCGCGTTCCTCGATAAAGGCCGCGATCTCCGCCACGCTCTCGAAGCTCTGATATTCCTTGATGCGCGCGCCCTCGAACCCGGCATGGTCGTGAATGGCCCATTCTTCCGCCCCCGGTTCCGGGCTGGCTGCGAGCATTGCGGCAGTGTCCGCGCGCATCTCGTCGGCATCCTCCGCCCAAATCCAGCGACCGTGCAGGGTGCCGGAATTGTAGCTGGCCAGACACGCCACATAGATGGCCGGGCGCTCGCCGCCGGGGTGGGCGGGGTCGCGCTCGGACTCTCCTATCGATGGCCCGCCCGTGGCTGGCGCGCCCGCGCCAGAGGGGAGAGGCATAGGGGGCGCGCCAGCGCCGCCGCCGCTAGGCGGCAACTCCGGGGTCTCGGAAAGCGGGTCGGTGTGGGATCGTGGGGCCATGTCGCATCCTTCTCTGTCCCGCCCCGCGCAGTTTCCCCCGGCAGGCGGGGGTGGGCGGCGAAGAGGCAGGTCAGGCGCGGGGCATCAGGGCGGGGCGCAAGGGCACAGGTAGGCAGGCATAGACATACTAAACAACGTATAGTCCCGACGCCCTTGCGCGCCGACCGCCCCGTGCCATCCCTGCCGGTCGCCCACCCCCGTCTGCCGAGGGAAACCCATTCAAAAGAGCCGGCGCGTCAGCGCCGTCCGCATGGCTGTCAATGTCGAGACGATTGCGGTCGGGGTCTGTGCCGCATCAGCGGTCCCTTGTGCCGGGCCGATGCCCGGCGCGCCATGGGATGAAAGCCCGGAGGGCGGAGACAAGCGAAGCGCAGGCTCCGTTCACGCGAGCCCGGTCGCGCGGTACGCGCGAGGCGCCAGAACCCTTGGGCTATTGCTGCAGCTCGCTCTGAGGGATCCACCCCCCGGACGTGAGAACCATGTCTGTCGCAACCTCACGCGGCTCACCCTGGATCCACGGAAGAAAATCCGTCCCCGCAAAAACATCTGCGGCCCAAGGCTCGATGTTTGTGAGTGTTGTTGTAAAACGAACGTTCGACACGGTCGATCCAAAGGTCTCCGTCGGTTCAGTAAAGCCAACGATCCCGGTCACCTCAATGTCTGCAAAGCAAAGGCTCGGAGCTCTCTCCAGACTTTGCCCATTTTCCAGATAGGGCCGGATCGCATCGGTCAGGCTATAGTTTAAGCCGATGCCGTCCTGGCGGCGCGTGAGCAGGCCCGCATACACCAAAGCGTCCAGGTGTGGATTTGGACGGATGGACGGTGCTTGAGCGATCACGCCGTCCCGTGGACGTGTGCCGATTTGCGAACAGGCTTTCCGGTCTACGTAGCTGTCACGAAGCGCTTGTAGAAACGCATCGTCCCAAACTTTGTCGTCGGGCCCACCGCTACATGACACGATCAGCAAAGAGAAAAGCGAAACGGACACAATGCCGAGAGATGTGGTTCGCATCATGCGACCTCCATTCGTCCCAGCTTAGTCAATTTTGTCGATATGCATGCGTAAGGTCAACCTCGCTGTCTATCTCTCACATGAAACACGAAGAGATCCGGGAGTCTCAGGAGCTGAACATACCCACAGCCTTGATAGGACAAAATTCCTGTTTTGCTTGACGAGCTCGCCTTAATGAGAACAAAGCATGAACTTATGTCAACCCTTCAGGACATAAGATCACGTATCGGTCTCGTTTCCGGACAGGACTTCCCAGCCAATGAAGACAGCATCCAGCTGGACTCCGCTGAGCCGATCGCCGCTGCCCGCGTCCACGAAGTGACGGGGTCTCTTCGCACGTCCTTGGCCCTTGCCGTTATCGCAAAAGCGACAGGACGGATTTTCTGGATCGCGATCAGGGGCCGGTCTCGGTCCCTCCGCGCCCGGGGCCTTCGTTCCTATGGCGACCCGGCGCACCTCATTCTAGTCGAGACCGCCAATCGCGACGAGACCCTCTGGGCGGCCGAGCAAGCCTTGCGCTGCCGCGGCGCGGGGGCGGTCATCATCGACATCGACAAGGGACCGAACCTGTCCGAGAGCCGACGCCTGCAAGTCGCCGCACAAGTCGGCGGCGGGATCGGCCTCGTCCTCATCCGACGCCACGCTCAGTCTTCGGCCTGCCAGACCCGCTGGCATTGTGAGAGCGAAAAGGGGTCCGAGTCCGACTGGGTGTGGAGCCTGACCCGCAACAAGCGCGGCAGCCCGCGCGCCTGGTCCGTGCGAGGCGATCCACCCGAACACCTCGTCCATCCGCCCGATCTCTGTCCCTCCCTTGAAACCCCACCCATCCATGCGCCCATCCGTTTCACGACGCACCCTCGCTCTCTGGTTTCCGGAGCTGCCACTTGATCGATGGCGGCGGCGCGAGGATCCGCGTCTCTGGGGCCCCTTCGCCGTGACGCGAAAGACCGGCAATCTGGACCGCATCGTCTGCGCTAACGATCATGCGCGAAACGCCCGTGTCCAACCGGGCGACACGGTCGCAGACGCCTATGCCGTCTGTCCCGACCTGCTGACAGAACCGCAGGACGATATGCGCGAGGCCCGGCTCCTAGGCGCGCTCCACATCTGGGCGGATCGTTACTCGCCGCGCATCGCGGTCGATCCGCCCGACGGACTTCTCCTCGACGTCACGGGCTGCGCACATTTGTTCGAAGGCGAGCAGCAGATGGCCGAACTCATCCTGAGGGAGACGGAAGACCTGACTGTCGTGACCCGTATCGGCATTGCGAACACGCTCCGGGCGGCGCGCGAATTCGCGCTGCACGGTTCCTCAACGATCACCATAACGGATCCCGACCGCGAGCATGCCCAAGTCGATGGTTTGCCCGTTGCCGCTTTGGATCTGAAGACGTCTATCGAGACCGACCTACGCCGACTTGGCGTCACCACGATCGGCGAGCTGCGGCGGTTCAAGTCCGCCGAGCTGGCCCGGCGCTTTTCCGTCCACCTGACGAGCGCGCTCGACGAACTGCGCGGCCACACCCACGACGCGGTCGTTCCCAACGCTGTCGTCCCGACCTTCGCCGCCAACATGACACTGCCAGAACCCATTGGCCGGATCGAAGACGTCACCGGCATTCTGGAGCGGTTGGCCGGGCGTGTTTGCCAGAAGCTGAGAGACAAGGGCTACACGGCCCAAGGCTTTCAACTGACAGTTCGCTGTGTCGATACGGGCGACCATCATGTGTCCGTCGGCTTCGCCAGTCCGACCCGGACTGTCACGCCGATCTTGCGCCAGTTCGCACGACCGCTCGATCAGCTCAAGATCGAGTTCGGCGCGGACTGGATGCGGCTGCTCGCGCTCGACATCTGTCTCTTCAACCCGCACCAGATCGAGGCGGGCAATGCCGCCCAGGCGCAGCAGGAGGCCGTCGACCAGACGCTGACCACGCTCGGCAACCGGATTGGGTTCGATCGCTTGCATGTTGCCCGACCCGGCGTGGGGCACACGCCGGAGCGCGAGATGGCGTTCGGTCCGGCCGTGGGGGCGCTCGACTGGACTCCGCCGATCGACCTCACCGTCTACCCCCGCCCGGAGATCGCGTTTGCGCCCGAGCGGGTGCGTGTGGATAGCCCCGGACGCGCGCCCTACGCCTTTACCTGGCGGCGGGACAGCTACCGGGTGGTGGCGGTCAAGGGCCCGGAACGGATTAGCCCGGTCAACTGGGACGATCCGAACAGCAAGTTCGAGGCCCGCCTCCGAGACTACTGGCGCGCACGGACGGAGTGCGGCCGTCTCTTTTGGTTGATGGTCTTCCCAAGGCACCCGGATGATGGCTGCTATGTGTGCGGCGAGTTCCTGAGCGAGCCCCGCCTTTCCTTGCTTCTCGCCTAATGAGTTATGTCGAACTCGACATCACGACCAACTTTACATTCCTGACGGGCGCGAGCCACCCGGCGGAGCTGGTCGAGCGCGCCCACGAGATCGGTCTGCGCGCGATCGGCATTGCCGACCGCAACTCGCTCTCCGGCATCGTCCGGGCCTACTCGGCCGCAAGGGACGTCGGTCTCGACTTCCGTGTCGGCGCGCGGATTGTGACAGATTGCGGGGTGGAGGTTCTCGCCTATCCCATGACACGCGCTGGCTATGCCAAGTTGGCGCGCCTGCTGACTGTCGGGAAGCGGCGGGCTGAGAAAGGCGACTGCCAGCTCGAGATGGCCGATGTCCTAAGTAGACTTTCTGAGACCGTTGTCATTCTGAAAGACCCTGTGCGGTCACAGAACTGGATCGATGATTTGGTCAGGGCCTTTGGGGCTGATTTTTATCTGGGTGTCTCGCCCTATTATGACGGTTGGGACGAGGACCGGTTTCGCATCATTGCCGAACTGGCGGGCGTTAAGTCTGTGCCCCTCGTCGCGCTGGGCAATGTACTGATGCACCGAGGCAATCGCCGTCTTCTGGCCGATACGCTCACCGCCATCCGTTTAAAGCGGACCGTCGACCAACTCGGCCAGCACGCTCTGCTGAACGGCGAACGCCGCCTACGCTCCGAGCTGGAGATGCGGCAGCTCTTCGCGGACTTTCCCGAAGCCCTGCTCAATACGCTGCGCATCGCGGAACACTGCACCTTCCGGCTGGACGAGCTGGAGTATCAGTATCCGGACGAGGTGCTGAACGGCATCGATCCGGACACGCGGCTCCGCCAACTGACCGAAAAGGGGTTGCGTGGGCGCTATCCGGGCGGGGTGCCGCTCAAGGTGCGGACCGTGGTCGAGAAGGAACTCGCGCTCGTCGCCAAGCTTGGCTACGCGCCCTACTTCCTGACCGTCCAGGACATTGTCGGCTATGCCAGCGGGGACGGCATCCTCTGCCAGGGTCGCGGCTCGGCCGCCAACTCCGTGGTCTGTTTTGCTCTCGGCATAACCCATGCCAGTCCCGACCTCATCAAAATGGTCTTCGAGCGGTTCATCTCCGACGTGCGCGGCGAGCCGCCGGACATCGACGTCGACTTCGAGCATGAACGGCGCGAGGAGGTCTATCAGTATGTGTTCGGCAAGTTCGGCCGGCACCGCGCGGCGATCTGCTCGACCGTGCGCCATTACCGGTCCCGTTCCGCGCTCGGCGAGGTCGGCAAGGCGCTGGGCTTATCGGAAGATAGTATCCGCGCCTTCTCGTCCAAGATCTGGGGGTGGCGCGACGGCGGTTTGACACCGGAGCGCGCGGCCTATGCCGGACTCGACCCGAATGCCCGCCGCATCGCCCTGACGCTTCAACTCGCGAACCAGCTGATCGGCTTTCCGCGGCACCTATCCCAGCATTCGGGCGGGCTGGTCATCACCAATGGCCGCCTGGATGAGCTCTGCCCGATCGAGAATGCGGCGATGGAGGACCGCACCATCATCGAATGGGACAAGAACGATATCGACGTGATGGGCATGATGAAGATCGATGTCCTGTCGCTCGGCATGCTGACCTGCGTCCGCAAGGGGTTCGAACTGCTGCGCCGCTGGAAGGGTATCGATCTCGATATGTCGAACGTGCCGCAGGAGGATCCGGCCACCTACGACATGATCTGCGTGGCGGACACGCTGGGTGTCTTTCAGATCGAAAGCCGCGCGCAGATGCAATTCCTGCCCAGGATGCGACCGCGCACCTTTTATGACCTCATAATCGAAGTCGCCATCATACGGCCCGGCCCGATCCAGGGCGATATGGTCCATCCCTACCTCAAGCGCAGACGCGGTGAAGAACCGGTGAAGTATGCGAGCGAAGCTTTGCGACCGGCGCTGGAGAAGACGCTCGGCATTCCGCTCTTCCAGGAACAGGCCATGGAGATCGCGTCCATTGCGGCCGGCTTCTCGGCGAGCGAAGCCGACCACTTGCGCCGGAGCTTGGCCTCCTCATCGGGACCAGGACGCATCCAGATCCACAAGGATCGCTTTATCCAGGGCTGTCTCGACAATGGCTATGAGCGCGACTTCGCGGAACGGGTGTTCCGCCAACTGGAAGGCTTCTCCGGCTACGGCTTTCCGCAGTCTCATGCCGCCAGCTTCGCGCTGATCGTCTATGTGTCCTGCTATCTGAAGTGTCACCATCCGGAAGTGTTCGGCTGCGCCTTGCTCAACAGTCAGCCGATGGGGTTCTACGCGCCCGCCCAGATCGTGCAGGACATGCAGCGCCACGATGTGGAAGTCCGCCCGCCCTGCGTGGAGGCGAGCTTCTGGGACTGCACGCTGGAGCCGGACGGCAACGGCAAACTGGCAGTCCGGCTCGGCCTCCGCCAGATCAAAGGCCTGCCGGAGGAGGAAGCCAAATGGCTGACGGCCTGCCGGGGCAATGGGTACCGCTCGGTCGATGCGGTCTGGCGGCGGGCGGGCCTGTCCTACCGCGCCCTCAACAAGCTGGCGCAAGCCGATGCGTTTGCGAGCTACGGTCTCAATCGCCGCGAGGCGCTCTGGCAGGTCAAGGCCCTACCGCGCGGCGGTCCGCTGCCGCTCTTCTCGGATGTCGGGGAGGGTCTGCCGACCGGCGAGGTCGCGTTTGCGATCCTGACAGAAGCGCAGCAGGTCTATGCCGACTATGTTTCCAAGCGTCTTTCGTTGCGCACCCATCCAGTCGAACTGCTCGACAAGCAGCTTGGCAACCGTATTCAAACCCAACATCTCCGCGACTACCCGGACGGGCGTCACATCACAGTCTGCGGTCTCGTCGTCTGCCGTCAGCGTCCGGGCACGGCATCCGGCGTCGTCTTCCTCACGCTGGAAGACGAAGCGGGGACGTCCAATATTATCGTCTGGGGCAATGGAGTCTTCCCGAAGTTCCGGGCGGAAGTCATGGCGGGGCGGCTGTTGCGCGTGTCGGGCAAGTTCCAGCGCGAGGGCATCGTCACCAACGTCATCGCGGAGCGGATTGAAGACCTGTCCCACCTTCTGGACGGCATGGCGGGCGGCGCCGAACCCGAGTCCATCTACCCAGCGCACGACAATGCGGACCACGTCCGGTCACCGGTCCAGACATCGACCTCGATCGCGCGCAACAAAGCCGCCTCGCACGTGCCGAAGTCTGTTCAGGCCGATCCCCTCGGTGCGGACCCGAAGACGGACAGGTCAAAGGACCGGAAGGACGTGACGGCTTACTATGCGCATGGGGCGAGCCGCCATCCGCGCAGCCAAGCGGCGAAGCTATTTCCAAGCCGGGGTTTCAGGTGATAGCTTATACTTAAATTTACTTGCCGAAGCGTCACACAAAATAATCTGCATTATGTTGTATGAAAGAAGAGTGAAGGCATTCGGCCGACGACTAGAAGCATAAATGCTTCAAACATGCCGCGTATATGACATAATGACATATGGATCTTTTCTCCGCTCTTCGCGTTTTCGTTCGCGTCGCAGATTTAGAGGGCTTCTCGAAAGCGTCTCGCGATCTCGGCATGGCGACCTCCTCGGTCACTCGGCAAGTCGATGCGCTGGAAGAGCATCTGGGCGTGCGGCTGTTCAACCGGTCGACGCGCGAAGTGAACCTGACCCCGGCCGGGGAAACCTATTATACGCACGCGACCCAGCTGATCGAGGCCGCTCTGGAAGCCGAGCGGTGCGTGTCCGAGGCGGGCGGCGTGCCGAAAGGCGTCCTTCGCGTCACGGCTCCCGTGGCCTTCGCCCGCCTTCACATCGCACCAACGCTGAGCAGCTTCATCCGTGACTATCCTGACGTCCAACTCGTACTGGACGCCACGGACAGCATCGTCAATCTGGTCGAGGACCGGATCGACATTGCGATCCGCATGGGGGACCTAGCTTCCTCGTCGCTCATCGCCCGAAAGTTCGCACCGCACCGCCGCGTCGTCTGCGCCAGCCCGGATTATCTGGGCGAGCATGGCGAACCCGCGACGCCGCAGGACCTCGCGCAGCATAGATGCCTCGACTTCGATTTTTCCGACGGGGTCACGGATTGGTTGTTCCGACGCGGCGACGAGACCCTGTCGCTTCCGATCTCCGGTCCGGTCCGCGCCAACAATTCGGAGGTCTTGCGGGAGGCGGCGATTTCCGGTGCGGGTCTCATCATGATGCCGACCTGGCTGGTGGGTGAAGACGTCGAAGTGGGACGGCTTCGACGTGTCCTGCCGGACTGGGAATGCGGGCATGGCAGTACGGAGTCCACGATCCAGGCCGTATACCTGCCCAACCGACGCGGCTCACCGAAAGTCAGGGCTTTCATCGACCATCTGGCGCAAAGCTTCGGCAGTCCGCCCTATTGGGATCGCACCTAGCTTACGCCTTCTACTCCGCCTAGCCTTTGCATAGAGCGCAAAGCTGAAAACGCTATCGTCCCAATTCCGAAATGCCGGGGCCTCGTCCATCTCCCGCTTGTCGCCGATCCTGGCGTCCATACGGAAAGGACACATCATGCCCCGCATTCAACCCGTCACCCTCGAAACCGCCCGAGGCGAGACCAAAACCACGCTGGAAGCCGTCAAAGGTAAGTTCGGCATGGTGCCGAACCTCGTCGAAATCATCGCCGCCTCCCCGGCAGCGCTGCAAGCTTACGTCGCGATCGGCGGCGCGCTCGACAACGGCGTCTTCGACGCCCCGACGCGCGAAGCCATCGCCCTGACGGTCGCCGGAGCCAATGGCTGCGACTATTGTGCGTCTGCCCACAGCGCCGCCTCCAAAGGTCTGAAGGTCGCGGATGACGAAATCGAAGCGCGCCTGGGAGGCCGGTCCTCGGACGACGCGCTGAACAGCCTTCTCAGCTTCGCCCGTTCCGTCGTCGAAACGCGCGGTTTCGTTTCCGATGACGAACTGCATGCGGTGCGCAATGCAGGCTATTCCGACGAGGAGATCGCCGAGACGGTTGCGCTCGTCGTCGCAAACATCTTCACCAACTATTTCAACCACGTCGCGGAGACCGAGATCGATTTTCCGGTCGTCGACGCCTCCGCCTACAAGACGGCGGCCTGATGCCGTCCAGGACTCCCGGACGATGCCCCACATCACGTCCGGGAGTCCGCCTCCTCCCGCACATATGAAAGGCGCTGCCATGACCGATATCCTTATCTACACGCGTGACGTCTGCCCCTATTGCAACCGGGCCAAGGCCCTTCTGAGCGCCAAGGGCCAGACCTATCGCGAAATCAACGTCACGCATGACGCCGCCGCCAAGGCCGAAATGATCGAGCGGTCCGGCCGTCGAACCATGCCGCAGATTTTCATCGACGGCGATCATGTCGGCGGGTTCGACGATCTGTCGGCCGAAGACGCCTCCGGCGCGCTCGACACGCGTCTGGGACTGGAAGACGCGAAGGGCGAGGATCTCGCCTCCAGCATCGTCATTATCGGCAGCGGCCCCGCCGGACTGTCTGCGGCCATCTATGCCGCGCGCGCCGGACACACGCCGATCGTCGTGACCGGCGACGAGGCGGGCGGACAACTCACCACGACGACCGAAGTCGAGAATTGGCCGGGCGGTCCGGAAGGCTTGCAGGGACAAGACCTGATAGACCAGCTGACCGCCCATGCCGAACGCGCGGGCGCAAAAATCGTGACCGACACGATCACGGCCGTCGATAGCTCCCGACGCCCCTTCATCCTGACCGGGCGGCGCAACCGCTACCACGCCGACAGCGTCATCGTGGCGACCGGCGCGACCGCGCGCTATCTCGGCCTCGACAGCGAGGCTACCTATCTCGGGCGCGGCGTCTCCGCCTGCGCGACTTGTGATGGGTTCTTCTTCAAAGACCAGACGGTCGCCGTCGTCGGTGGCGGCAACTCCGCCGTGGAGGAAGCGCTTTACCTCACTTCGATCGCCCGGCACGTCACGCTGATCCATCGTCGCGACACGCTGAAGGCGGAGCGCGTGCTGCAAGACCGTCTCTTCGAGAAAGCCGAAGCCGGCGATGTCACCCTCCTCTGGCATCACGAGGTTGGAGACGTTCTCGGAGATGCAGACGGCGTCACCGGGCTGGAGCTGCGCGATGCCCGGACGGGCGAGACGCATATCCTTCCCGTGGACGGCCTCTTCGTCGCCATCGGCCATGATCCCAATACGGCGCTGTTCAAGGACACACTCGAGATGACAGGTGGCTACATCACCACGGGTCACGCCACGGAGGCCAAGCGGGACGGAGCGGCGACGCAGACCTCCGTCCCCGGCATCTTCGCCGCGGGAGATGTCAGCGATCCGGTCTACATGCAGGCCATCACCTCGTCCGCGCTCGGCGCGATGGCGGCGCTGGACGCGGATAAATACCTGACGCGCGAGGGGCTGTCCTGACAAACCGCCTATCATTGCGACCTGCATGAAAACCCCGTCCAAAACGGACGGGGTTTTCTTTTTTCCAGCCGGCCCGTTGCACCCGACGCAACGCTTATCGCCGGATTGGGGAAATTCTCTCGCCGGCGAAATGGGCGCATTCCTGTTTTATCGAAACACGAAATTCAAGGCCCGCACCATGACCCAACTTCGTTCCATCCTCTCCGGCACGGCAATCCTGTCCATGACGGCTTTCCCCGCCTACGCTCAGCAAGCCGATACTCCCCCGGACTATTTCACGGCTTATGACAGCCTTGCCTTCGACCGGGATGCGGACGGCGTGTTGACGGTCACCTTTCACGACGATGGCGGGCCGATCACCTTCACCGCTCATGATCACGAAGTCTTCGTCGACGCCTTTTACGACATCGCCCGCGACCGGCAGAATTCGGTCGTCATCCTGACCGGGTCGGAAGATTTCATCGCCGCCGTGGATTTCGCAAGCTTTGGCAATGTCGCCGACCCGGACGTCTGGGCCAAGGTCCACGACGAAGGCACGCAAGTGCTGGAGAACATCGCCAACATCCGCGTGCCGGTCATCGCCGCCGTCGAGGGTCGCGCCCATGTTCATTCCGAATACGCCCTGCTGGCCGACGTGATCGTCGCCTCGGAAAGCGCGACCTTCTCGGACGTGCCGCATTTCGCGGGCGGGATCGTCCCGGGCGACGGCATCTTCACGACCTGGTCCTACCGGGCCGGGGCCGGCCGGGCACAGGCCTTTCTGCTGGATCCGGAACCGATCAGCGCGCGGACGGCGCAGGACTGGGGCGTCGTCAACTATGTGACACCGGATGGAGCCGCCCTGGACAAGGCCAAAGCCCTGGCTGGCGAATATCTGAAGCACCCCGAACTAACGCGCCGCAACACGCGCATCCATTTCATCCAGCCTCTGAAGCGTCGTCTCGTCGACGAGGTCGGCTACGGGCTGTCGCTGGAAGGCGCTTCGGCGGCGGCGCTCGTCAAATCCATGCAGAACGACTGACCCGGACGTCTTTGCACCATGTGCAAAGGCGAAACCCGAACACGCCGGATACTCACGGACAGCCCGCACCTGCATATCAAGCTAAGAAAGGACCCCTCATGACCCTCGACATTCACATCACGTCCGACTTCATCTGCCCTTGGTGCTATGTCGGCGAAGCGCGACTGCAACGCGCCATCACCGAACTGGGCCTGGACGACCAGGTCAATCTGATCTGGCATCCCTTCGAGCTGAACCCCGACATGCCGCCCGAAGGCATGGATCGGAAAGTCTACCGCAGCCTGAAATTCGGCAGTTGGTCGCGCAGCCAGGCGATGGATCGCCAGACCGTGGCGGCCGCTGCCAATGATGGGCTCGACTTCGACTATGGCCGGATTGAGCGTACGCCCAATACGTTTCAGGCCCACCGCCTGTCCGCCTTCGCCGCGAGCCACGGCCTGCAAACGAAAGCCGTGACGGCGACCCTGACGGCCTACTTCCGCGATGGTCGCGATATTGGCGACCGCACTGTCCTTGTCGAGATCGGGCGCGAGACCGGCTTGCCGGGCGATGCGCTGGATGCATTCTTGCAAAGCGATGACGGAGCGGCGGACCTTCGCCGGACGATCGACGCCGCCAGTGTGCGCAGCGTGCCGACCTTCGTCATCGGAGACACAGTCGTCGGCGGCGCGCAGCCCGTCGAGACCTTTGTCCGGATTCTCGCCGATGCCGTCAAGCACGCCGCATAGCCATTCATTCCAGCCGAAAGGCCTCGCCATGACCGACCTCACCCTCGACCCCGCGCTAGCGACCCACCCCGGATACGCTCGCACCTTCCAATCGGGCCGACTGACGCTGGGCCTGATGTTTCCCATGGGTCCGCTGGTGGACGGCGTGCCGGACATGCGCGGCCAGGTCGCGCTGGCGCAGCGGGCGGAGGCGGCGGGTTTCGCCGCCCTCTGGTCGCGCGACGTGCCGCTCTTCGATCCAGGCTTCAACGATGCGGGACAGATTTACGACCCCTGGGTCTGGCTTGCCCATGTCGCGGCGCATACCGAGACGATCGCCCTGTCCACGGCGGGCATCGTGCTGCCGTTGCGCCATCCGCTGCATGTCGCCAAGGCGGCGGCATCCATCGATACGCTGTCGGGCGGACGTTATCTGCTCGGCATGGCATCGGGCGACCGCGCCGCGGAGTATCCGGCCTTCGGCATCGACCGCGACAGTCGCGGCCAACGCTACCGCGAGGGCGTGGAGGTCATCCGCCGGGCCACGCAGGAACGCTTTCCAGACATCGACACAATTCACGGTCACATGTCCGGTCTCGACTTTTTGCCCAAGCCTCCCAAGGGTCGACTGCCGCTTCTGGCGGTCGGCAGCGCCCGCCAGTCCGTTCAATGGCTGACCTCCAACATGGATGGGTGGGTGACCTATCCCCGTCCGCTCGCGGAGCAGAAACCGCGCGTCGATCTTTGGCGGCGCGCGGCCCAAGACAAGGCGCCCGGCGTCTTCAAACCCTTCGCCCAGTCGCTCTTCATCGACCTGACGGACGACCCGGACGGCGCGCCGAGCGAGATTTTCCTCGGCTACCGCTTCGGCCGCAACCGCCTGATCGAGCATTTGGACGGGCTGCAAGACATGGGCGTGAATCACGTCACGATCAATCTGCGCCATTCCACCAAACCGCCCGCCGCCGTCATCGACGAGTTGGGGGACCATGTCCTGCAGCACTTCCCGACGCACGCCCTCGTCCCCGCATCCGATCCCGAAAGGATCCCGGCATGACCGATCATACCCAACGCGCCCCCAAGCGGGCGATCGTAATCGGCGGCTCGCTCGGCGGCCTGTTCGCCGGCTCGCTGCTGCGCTCTATCGGCTGGGAGGTCGACATCTACGAGCGCTCCACCGGCGACCTCGACAGCCGAGGCGGCGGCATCGTGTTGCAGCCCGAAGTCTCTGAAGTGCTCAAGCGCATCGGTGCGATCGAGCGCATGTCGCAGGCCGGAGTCCACTCCCGCCACCGCACGGTCTTCGCCCCCGACGGGACGATCCTCGACAAGCGCCTCGCCCCGCAGATCCAGACCAGCTGGTCGCTGGTCTACAATGAGATGCACGACTATTTCGGCGAGGCCCATTACCATCAGGGCAAGACACTGGCCCGGATCGAGCAGGACCGCGAGGCCAAGACCGCGACCGCGATCTTCGAGGATGGCAGCCGCGCGACCGGCGACCTGCTGATCGGCGCGGATGGCAATGGCTCGACCGTGCGCCAGCTTCTCTGGTCCGATAGCCAGCCGACCTATGCGGGCTACTTCGCCTGGCGGGGTCTGGTGGACGAAACCGCGATGCCCGCACGCGCACGCCAAGACCTGCATGGCGACTTTGCCTTCGCATCCAGCGAAGGCTCGCACATGCTCGGATACCTCGTGCCTGGCGATGGCGGCGATTTGCGGGAGGGACACCGACTTTACAACTTCGTCTGGTATCGCACGGCTTCGGAAGCGCGCTTGGCCGAAATCATGACTGACAAGACAGGACGTGCGCGAGGTGTCTCCCTGCCCGAAGGTTTGATCACGGATCATTGGCGCGAGCGTGTCTATAACGAGGCCCGCGCGCTATTGCCGCCGGGTTTCCGCGACCTGGTGCTGGCCACGGACGAACCCTTCGCCCAGGCCATTCGCGATCTGAAAGTGTCGCACATGGTCGACGGGCGGGTGATCCTGCTGGGCGACGCCGCTTTCGTGCCGCGCCCGCATACGGCGGCCAGCACGTCGAAGGCAGCCGCGAACGCGCTCGCCTTGGCGGACCTGCTTGAAGCGCAGCGCGACGTCGACACGGTCCTCTCACTCTGGGAACCGGACCAGTTGCGCCTGGGCAATCGGCTTTACGATGCGGGCCGTTCCATTGGTGACCGCATCATGTTCAAATCGAGGAGGACCGCCTGATGACCCAACAATCGACCGATTCGAAGGACGTCGTCCGGGCCTTCTGGACCGAAGTCTGGAACGAGGGCCGCCTTGACCGCATCGCCGATTTCATGACGGAGGACTTCGTCATCCATTCCGGCGGGCGGGACATCGGCCCCCGGCAAGCCTTCGCAGACTGGGTCCGGGACTTCCATGGCGCAATCGACGATCTGGTTTTCGACATCCGGGCCCTGCATTCCGATGGCCCGGCGGTGACGACGCTGTGGCGGATCACCGGCCGCAATGCCGGATTCATGGGCACGCCCGCCAATGGGAAGCCGGTCCGCTTCACCGGCCTGACCTTGTCCATTGTCACGCCGGACGGGCGCATCGCCGAGAAGTGGGTCGAGCGCAGCGCCTGGGAACTCTATCCGACATTGACCTGAACTTTTGCGTCCCGTGCAACGCTCATCGCAGCAACGCACGGGTACAGTCCGGCCTGACCCTCGCCTAGATCCTATCCATCAACTCTTGACCCAAAGGAAATTCCACCATGACCCTCCAAGATAAACTCGACGACTTCCGCATCGCCTTCGAAAGCGGAGAGCCGCCTTACAACATCTCACCGGATGTCGTCGCGCTCATGCACCGCGCCACCAAGGAGCTGCAGGAGACCGGGCAAGCAAACCGCACGCTCAAAGTCGGCGACCGCTTGCCCGACTTCGACCTGCCCGATGCCGAAGGCCGCATGGTCCGCTCGTCCGAGCTGCTCAAGGACGGGCCACTCGTCATCTCCTTCTACCGCGGTGTCTGGTGCCCCTATTGCAACATGGAACTCGACGCGCTTCAGGCCGCGCTTGGCGACATTCGCGAAAAGGGCGCGCATCTCGTCTCGATCTCGCCGCAGACACCGACCAATAGCCGCAAGTCGGCCCGCCAGAACAATGTCGAATTTCCAATCCTGTCCGACGGCGCGAACACCTATGCCCGCCAGCTCGGCCTCGTCTTTCGTCTGCCGGAATACCTCATCGAAGGAGCCTACAAAAAGCTTGGTGCAATTCTGCCGACCTTCAACGGCGACGATAGCTGGGAACTTCCCATGCCCGCGCGCTTCGTCGCTGATACGGATGGCACAATCGCGTATGCCGAGGTCAACCCCGACTACACGCAGCGCCCAGACCCGTCCGAACTGCTGGACGTGCTCGACACGCTGAACCGCCGCCGCGCCGCCTGACGGCTAGCCCCTCACGGCGGAAGCTAGCGATGCCGTTACATCCGATGTCTTCACCGCCCTGTCGAGTTTCCTCGACCAGTCGCTTTGGATTATGGAAGCGCACTTGGAATAAGGAGATATAGAATTGGAGGAGTAGTTATTCCGTTGCCGAGCTCACTGGGGCAGATCCACACATCTCGAACGCGGACTGGAGTCGGACATGATGATGGTTTGGATAGACGGCGCGCTGAACTGAATTTGGACGCGGCACGGGTTCGACCCGAACGCACTGATGAATAGCTGACATTTAACTATTTCATGCTCGTCTCCATGACGGGCGCGGCTATTGAAGAGGGCTATACCGAAGGCGTGAATCAATGTTGCTCCCGCTTATCGGCGCGGTGTCCAGTCTCTATAAGTCTCACGCAGTTCCTTTTTCAGAACCTTGTCGAGGGAGCCCCGGGGCAGGGAGTCGACGATCACCGCACCGACGAGCGATTGGGGTTTTGCGACGCGGGCATTGACCCAGGTCACGATATCCTCCGCCTCCACTTCCGCTGCCCGCACGCACAGGATCGCCAGCGGGACTTCACCCCATCTGTCGTCGGGTACGCCGATCACAGCGACATCTTCGACATCGTCGTGGCGCCGCGCCACATCCTCTATGTCGACGGGGTAGACGTTGAGTCCTCCGCGGATGATCATGTCCTTCGACCGACCCGAGATATACAGAAAGCCGTCTTCATCAAGATAGCCAAGGTCGCCTGTTCTCTGGAAAAGCGTGCCGTCGGCTGCCCGCCACTCCAGAGCAGCGGTCGCATCGGGACGCGCATGATAGGCTTTCATCATATATGGCGATCGGCCCACGATTTCGCCGACGTCTCCAACCGGGAGCTCCGCACCATCCTCGTCGATGATGCGCAGTTCGATGCCCGGACTGGGCAGTCCGACTGAGCCGGTCTTGTCGGGACGAGCTGCAACATCGATGGATGTGGTCACACTGCCTTCCGTCATGCCGTAGATTTCTACCAGCCCTCCGGGCCAGGCGGCGTGGAACGCGACCTTGTCGTCCGACGACAGAGGGGACCCTGCGGACAGTTTAACCGTGGAGGTTCCCAGCTCATGCATTTCGAGCAGTCCACTTCGCAACAGACGTTCGATCTGGGTGGGCACAAGGAACGCGAATCCTGGTCTGTGGAATTCGCACAAACGCAGATATTCGTACGTGTCGAACTTCCTCACGAGAATGGCGGTCCCACCACTCCAGAGTGCCGTCAGCAGTCCTGTCAGGGTCCAATTCGACGCGAGAGGGGTGGAAAGAAGGGTCTTCATGTCCGTTTCAAACCCGATGTCGGCAAATGCTTGCGTCTGCATGCCGCGAAGACCGTGCTGGTGCACGACGCCCTTCGGCAGCCCGGTCGTTCCGGAGCTATAGACGATGAACGCGTCCCAGTCGGGGTCTACATCGACAGGATCGACGGCGGATACGCCTCCCATATCACTCTTCAATGAAGTCCATCCTGCCCGCTTCGACTCCAGTATGATTTTCGCGAAGCCAACCGCACGGCCCTGCTCGACGACGGAGTCGATAAGTGACGCGTAGGCTGTGGTGGACAAGACGGTCGTTACGCCCGCGTCCTTTAGGATCGTTGCGGCAGCCTCTGCCGTGAGAAAAGTGGACAAGGGTACGACACATCCCCCGACCTCGAGAATCGCGAGGATCGCCGCCGCGTGGATGTTCGCATTGCCGCCGATGACCGCAATCTTGTCCTGAGGTTTTGTTTCGACATGTCGCAAAGTCGCCGCGATCCGGCCTATTTCGGCTTGTAGACGGACCCAGGACCAGGTTTCTTTTCCGTTCACCAAGGCCGGGGCGCCGACTCGCGCGGCAGAGACCGCCCGGAGCCTCGCGGGAATAGTTTCAACATTATCTGACATTTGACGAGTTCCCCGAGCCCGGGCCGCCCTTGAAGGCGCACCGGATATATGTATAGTTAGGTGGCTAACCAATAACGTGGGTCCTTAGTCATGGCAAGCCAAGCCTCAGTAACGGGAGCAGCCTGATCGCCTCGTCTCCATCGAATCAGATCCTCTTTTCGTGCCCCGCCCCGTGGGACGCCTATTACGTCGATCACCTCGAGAACGCGGCAGCCTCACTCGGTCTGCAACTTGTCACGCCGTCCTCCGAGATCGAACATGATCGTATCCGCTTTGCGCTCTGCTTGTCACCGGAGCGGGGATATCTCGCATCCTTTCCAAACCTCGAGGCGATCATGTCGATCGGTGCAGGCGTCGAGCACCTGCTCGCCGACGATCTCTTGCCCGCACACGTTCCGATCGTCCGGATGGTCCAGCCGGACATGACCCAACGGATGACCGAGTACGTCCTCCAGCACGTTCTCGCCCATCATCGTCGCGCGCGATGTCTCGCGGATGCGCAGATGCGCAAGGCATGGCTGGTTCTGGACCAGCCGAGTGCGCGGGAGCGTTGCGTGGGCATCCTCGGCTTGGGGCGTCTCGGCGCAACCGCCGCCCAGGCGCTGACCCCCTTGGGTTTTGACGTTTGGGGCTGGAGCCGTACGCCCAAGTCCATTCCCGGAATCCAGAGCGAGACAGGATCTGCGGGCCTAGAGACTGTACTCAAAAAGGCTGAAATTCTTGTCTGCCTCCTTCCACTCACAGCCGAGACGACCGGGCTTTTGAACGCTGACACGCTGCGTCTCCTGCCTCCCGGCGCGAGCGTGATCAATGCGGCCCGTGGGCCCATCATCGTCGATGGCGACCTTCTCGCTGTCATCGACCAAAGCCACATCCGTGAGGCCACCTTGGACGCATTTTCAGTCGAACCGCTTCCGCAGGACCATCCATTCTGGACCCATCCCAAGATCACCGTCACGCCTCATAATGCGAGCGCCGTCACGCGAGACGCCCTCGCCTATCGACTTATCGCGGTGGTGGAAACGGTCCGCAGCGGCCTACGGCCGGAGCCGGTCGTTGACCGGACTCGCGGCTATTAAGTGGCGATCATAGTAACAAATGTCGATGACGGTCGCCCCGATGGGGAACTGGGCTCTTGACGTCCCGACGCAGAATGGAAAGCGGTCTTCTGGTCTACGCCCTGCCCGCCCTTGCGACGCAGCTCGCCCTCACACCAATATTTTCAGTGCTTCCGGGGCTGTACGCCACCGAGTTCGGCGTCAATGTCGCGGTGATCGGCGCGGCCGTCATCATCATGCGTCTTTGGGATGCCCTTACCGATCCCGTAGTCGGAGCGCTGTCCGACCGCACCCGAACGCCACTGGGGCCCCGGGCACCCTTCATGATTGCGGGACTGACCATCGCGTCGGCCGGGGGCTGGTTTCTGTTCGTGCCACCCAATACCCCGAGTCTCTGGACGATCGCCCTGTCCGGGATCGTCTTCTTCGTAGGGTGGACGCTGATCGAGGTTCCCCACACGGCTTGGGGCACCGAACTCTCGCGCGAGCCGACGGTTCGGACGCGCCTGTTCCTCTATCGCTCCCTCGCCGGGGTCGCAGGAGGATTGCTGTTCGCTGCCATGCCCTACATGCCTTGGAGTCCCGGCCCAGCCTTCTCGGCGCAGACCCTGCGGGACACGATCCTCGCTTTCATGCTGGTCGGAGCCGTCTCCATCTTTCTTTGTGTTTGGCTCGTGCCGAAAAGTCCGACCTTACACAACGCGAAACGGCAAGCGGATACGGGGCGCGCGATGCAGGCCGCCATGCGAAATGCGCCCTTCTGGCGCTTCCTCGCGGCATTTTCCCTGTCGGGCCTGGGCATTGGCGCGTTCAACACGCTTCAATTCATCTATCTGAAGTCCTATCTCGGCTATGACGCGGAGATTCCGATCGTCATAGGGGCGGGGTCCCTGGCCGCCCTCCTCGCGCTTCCTGTCTGGCTGGTCCTCGTCAACCGGTTCGGGAAGGTGGCGACCTGGTGCGTCGGAATGGGCCTGGTCGCCCTTTTTATCGCCCCCGTCGCCTTCGTGCCGCCGGGGCCCGACTATTTCATTCTGTATCTCTGCTTGTCTCTCGGGGTCGCGACCTGCGCAGGCGCAGGCATTATCGTCCCCTTCTCCCTGCTGGGAGATGTGATCGACTTCGACACGCTGAAGTCGGGCTTGGTCAGCACCGGCCTCTATACGTCTTTCTTCCTGCTCGTTGTCAAGATGAACGGGGCCATTGGAGGTGGAGTCGGCTTGATAGCGCTGGAGTGGATCGGGTTCGACCCAAATGCGGTCGGCCATTCCCCGCAGGCCGTGCTTGGCTTCAAGACATTGATCAGCGGCCTCACATCGGCGCTGCTCCTCGCCGGCACGCTTTTGCTCTGGCGTTTTCCCATAAACGCGAAGCGCCACGCCATCATTCGTCGCGCTTTGGACCGCCAGGGCCGTGGCAAGGCCGGACCAAGACGGCAGCCGAGTGAAGCCCGACGATGAAAACTCAATCGCGCATGGCAAAAGGCCCGATATCGAACTGGAGATGGACGCAATGAACCGACACATTTTCGGGGACAAGCTTCTTTTGGGACTGTCCCACCTGCTCGGGAAGCCTTTTTTCCGCAACTCTGTCGATGGCCCGGATTTCGAGACGATCCGGACGTCTATCGCCATCCAAGGCGAGTTCGCCGCAACGCCAGGCTATGTACCCATTCGCGCCAAAACTATCGACGGTGTCCACGAAGCAGGCTTCAAGGTCTTGCACTGGCGCGGCGCGCACGCACCGCTCATCTTGTTCAATCAGGGCGGCGGTGAGCAGCCCTTCGATCGGTCGGTGGCTAAAATGTTCCCAGAGGACTCCGACACAACCTGCAACGTCATTGCCGTCCAAACCTCCAGCCAGCATTCGCTCAAGGACTTGAACCGGAATTTTGCTTCACTGACCACTTATACGACGATGGTCGCGCTGGCGGTGGAGCTCACGCAATGGCTTCTTGAACACCCACTTCTTTCCGAACGGGCAGGCGCCGCCGTGACTGGGTACAGCTTGGGCGGTTTCGTCACGAACCGCCATCATCTGATCCATGACACCGCGGATGTCTATCTCCCTTTCGTGGCGGGAACGCGCCATGCCGAAATCTTCTTCACGAGCATCCGCTCCGGCGATCCGGCGCAGCGGAATCCAGATCGCGTGCGGGATGCGCTCAATTTCGACCACGCCTGGATGGAAGTGCCGCATCCCAACGTTTTCCCTTCACTGGGTCGCTATGATCAGCTGAACCTGTTGGAGATCCAACGTCCTTCCTATGGGGACATGCCAGTCGAGATCTGGGAGGGCGGCCATCTCTACGGAGTCCGTCGTCCGGACATGCTGCGTCGGCGGATTGAGACTAAATTGATGGAGGCGATCCAGCAAAAGGAGGTCTAGGGCCAAACATCTTGACGTCGCGACTTCGCCGGGAGTCCATCTTGCTTCACTGAGTGGCGTCCGTCCGCTCGCTGCAAGTGCCTTGCGACGGGCCCGATGAGCGCGGCTGCGAGATCGTCGGTCAGCATGTGACCCATGCCGTCCACCCGGTGCAACCGGGCGCCTGGAATGGCGTCGGCCAGTTGCACGCCGTTACCGACGGGGACCATTCGATCATCCTCCCCGTGAATGACGAAAGAGGGAATATCGAGCGTGCCGAGTGCGGCCGACCGATCCTCTTCGCCGATTAACGCCGCTGTTAGCCGGTGGTTCGCTTCGGGATTATGCCAACGATCGAAATTATCCGAGATACGTTCACGGGCCAGATCCGGCTCCGCCTTGTATTTTGATCCGCCGAGAACCGACGCAATTTTAAGCGCTTTTTCAATGATCTGTTCCTTATCGTACCAGTCCTCCACCGATTCCATAAACACGGTCGCGACGGCAGGGTCGATCTGGGGCAGGTCAGGTTTGTGCGTCGTTGTGGCCATGAGCGTAAGCGATTGACAGCGCTCTGGGGACAGAAGCGCGCAATGCTGCGCGATCACGCCCCCCATCGAGAAGCCGACCAGATGCGCGGCGTCGATCTCAAGCGTGTCAAGCAAAGCAAACAGGTCCCGGCTATGGTCCCGAACCGTGTATGCTCCGGCTGGAAGGTCCTCACCTGCGGCTTTTCTGGCGAGCAGATCCAGCACATCCACATCTCCGAACTCCGTCATCGCTTCGGATAAGCCGGTGTCGCGGACGTCGTATCGGATGACCTGGAACCCTTTGTCGGCAAGCGGCTCGCAGAACCTGTCCCGGGACCACATGGTCAACTGGGCGCCGAGGCCATGGATCAGCACGACAGCGGGCGCGTCGTCGTCACCAATCCGCTCCGCTTCTAGTCTCAGCCTATTCGTGCAGTATTGTGCCATAACTCCCTCACCGCCGCAATATTTGGTTAGCCACCTAATTACATATCGACGCGCGGGGCAAGTCCCGTGTTGGCATGTGGGACTAGGCGTGGGAGGAGCCTTCCGTCGCAGAGGTACTAGAGTCGGACGCGTCGGGACG
The DNA here is from genome assembly GCA_039033275.1 of Pseudomonadota bacterium. Taxonomy (GTDB): domain Bacteria; phylum Pseudomonadota; class Alphaproteobacteria; order Caulobacterales; family Maricaulaceae; genus Litorimonas. Next base: position 25,970 of record JBCCCX010000009.1, read on the forward strand.
TGTCGTCAAGTGCTTCAAATTGCCATCGAGCTTGAAAAGAAGGTTTGAGAATTGCGCCATCTCTTCCTCGGAGAACACGGAGAACGTCTCCCTCACACGCGCGCAATGATCCGGTAATAGGTTCCTGAATTTCTCACGCGCTTTGTTGGTTACGCGGACGTCGATGCGCCGCTTGTCATTGGTTCGCCGGGACCTCCGCACGAGCCCGTCGCGTTCCAGATTATCGAGCAGGCCCGTCATGGTGGCCCGTGTGACACCCATCGCGTCCGCAAGCTTCGAAGACGGGATGCCTTTGCGTCCGACTTGGTAGATTTTGGCGAGCACAGCATAACGGCCCATCGTCAGGCCGTAATCGTTCATGTTCCGATCCAGATTGATCTCCATGTTGCGGGACACGCGGATGAGGATGTTGAGCACATAGTGGGAATAAGGGTCCATCTCCGGTGCGAGAGACTTGGCCTGCTCGATTTCCTCAAGCGTCGGAAAGCCCTTGGGTGCGACAATAGTATCTTTCATTGGGTCATTCGTCTCCGGCTTGTTTAGGCGCTTCGGTCAGGCGTGCGCTTTCCCTCCCCGTCTTGTCAATTCGGCATAAGGGGGCTCCACCATGCCGTGCAGGGGCCGCATGCCTATGCATCGGTCTTGTAGATGGAGGTGATGAAGGTCCTGACAATCCAAACTAGGAGAAGGCTCAGATAGAGACTGCCGCCCGCCATCCAGCGATAGGCCGCACCGATGTCACCCGCGATCAGCGCGTCCCACGCCATGACGCCCCAAGCCCAAGGCAGAATTAGGAACAAGGTGCGGTAAGCCGCGTCCCCCGGAATGAAGTAGAGCGCCATGGCTCCGAGGACGAGAAAGTTGATGCCCTTGAACAGCGCCATCGCCTCGACCTTGTTCTGCGAATAGGTCGCCACGGCGAGCGCCGTGAGCGGCGCGCCGAGCGACAGCATCAAGACTAGGGCGATGATGTGTTGCGGCGCGATCTCTATGGCCTGCCATGTCGAATTCATGAGATAGAATGTAAAGAGCGGCCAGGCGATCATGAGAAGCACCGCAGTGATCATCCGGATCATGAGAAGACGCGTCGCCGGGACCGGCGTGACAGACAGGACGGACCGTACGCCTGTATCCCTTTCGTCGACCATGAGGAGTCCGAACAGAAATCCGTAGGCGGGCGGACCGGTCATCAGGGACAGGATGACCATGAAGGGAAACCAGTCGGCCCAGTTCGTGCCGGATTTGAATATGCCGACGACAGTAATTCCAATCGCGACAAGAGCGGACAGGACGATGTTCATGAGCATGACGTTATCACGTGTCACGCCTTTGGCGTCCAGCTTCAGAATGGAGAGCGTTGCGGATGACATAAGAGGCTCCTTAACGTCCTTCGGACAGGACAAGTCGGTACGATTTCAAGGCCCACTGGAAACCGAACCCGATCCATGCGAGCAGATAGGCGACGGCGACCCATCCCTTCCAGGCAGGATGGGCTTTGGCATTGCCCGCCAGATCCAGCAACCAGAGCATCTGCGTCGAGGGGATCGGCATGAGGGCGTAGTCGACAATGTCGGGGACGATATCGAAATGGGCTAAAAGAGGCAGAAACAGGACGGCGCTGACGTAAAGCAGTTGAAGGAGAAGCTCGTTCATGGACCGGGATTTCGCCACGAAGATGAAGCCGAGAAGCACGGCGACGGCATTCGACAGGATCAGAGCGCCCGCCATGGCGAACCAGTTCATGGACAGACCGTAGGCGGCGACTGCGACTGCCAGACCCGACAGGGTGCCCGCGATCGTCAGGATGATTGTCTTGGACAGGACATAGACCCAGTGCGGCGAGGGCGTCACCCCCAAGGCGAGATGCACGCGCATCGCCTTCTCCATCAGCACGATGGCACCGACGAAAGACAGGCCGATCAGGGCGGGGTCGGCGAAAATGAAGAACGAGGCGAGTTCAACACTCTCTTTGGAGATCGGCAGAAGCATCACGAACCCGCAGATGAAGGCCGTGCTCAGCACGTTCGCCGTGAAAATATGGTGTCTGAGTTGAACCTTCAGGTCCCAAATCAGCATGGGGAGAAAACTGGTCATCCGATCAACCCGCTTCCACCGTGTCATTGTCCGCGTGAAGGTCGGTCCCCGTGACGGCGGCGAATACCTTGTCCAGCGTGGCTTCTTGGCTGTGAAGCGTCTTCACGCCACCCTCGCGCAAGCGCTTTAGAAATGCATCATTGTCGCCGAGCCCGTCCAACGCATACCGCTCGGATCCCGGTCCCGACGGTGCCTCGAATTCAACTTCCACCTCGCGCGATCCAAACTGGGCCTTGAGCACGTGAACGTGATCGAGAGTTTTCATGTTGCCCCGAACCATGAACCCGACCCGCTCGCACAACTCATCGACATCCGTCATGTTATGCGTTGTAAGCACGATCGTCTTTCCGGCGGTCTGGAGATCGCGGATGATGTCCTTCACGCGCTGCCCATTAACGGGATCGAGGCCCGAGGTCGGCTCGTCGAAGAAGAAGATCTCCGGATCATGGAGAAGCGCGCGGACAAAATTCAAACGCATCATCATGCCCTTGGAAAAGTCGCTCACACGAACGTCGATCGCCTTGAGCAGCCCGACCATTTCCAGCAGTTCCTCCGGCCGTCGCGTGTCCCGTTGATACAGCGACGCGAAAAAATCGAGATTCTCCCGGGCACTCATCCTCTGGTAGTGGTTTGGTAGTTCAAACCCGACGCCGATGTTTTCGTAAAAGTCCTGCTTCCACTGCCCGATGTCGCGACCGAGAACCGAGACCTTGCCGTCGTCAATCTTCCGGTGCTGTCGCGTCAGAACTTTCTGAATTGTGCTCTTGCCCGCCCCCGACGGACCGAGCAGGCCGAAAACCTCCCCTTTCCTGACATCGAACGAGACGTTCTTGACGGCCGGCGTGTCAGCTCCCGGATAGGTATAGACGAGCCCGTCAACCGCTATGACGGCGTTTTCACCGACGTGTCTGAGCATATTTGGTTCCCCTTGGCGCCGCCTTTAGCGCGGCTGATAACTGCGAATGGACGGAAGTGTCGCATTGACTCATCGACCGTCATCCATGAAGTAGTTAGGTGCCTTACAAATTATGGAGCGGTCTGACAAGTGTGTCGCCGCGCTGAACGCAGCAGATAAAGGCAGACTTGCAGACCTACGGAGGACAAAATGCAACTACCTGATGGATCGTTCGTCATCAATCCGGACGACAAACCTTGGCTCCCGCTAGGCGACCCCGGGAACTTCATGAAAGTTCTTCACATCGACGAGGAAGACCGCCAGGTCG
>JBCCCX010000010.1:0-28543 GCA_039033275.1 Pseudomonadota bacterium
ATCGGCACGCGCGCGTTTCTCCGCATCCGGCATCTGGCGGGATAGCAAGTCCTCGAACAGCGCCTCCGTCATTCCAGGCCGGGACAAAACGCGGTCGCGCTGGACCTCGGCTGGCGCTGTGACGACGACCGTGACATCGACCCCGGCATCGCCGCCCGTCTCGAAGAGGAGCGGTACGTCGAACAGCACCGCCTCGGCGCCATCCCGTTTCGCTTTCGCAACGAAGTCGGCCCGCATCTCAGCCACCCAGGGATGGACGAAACTCGTCAACACGCCGAGATTTAGCGGATCCGCCCGCATATGTTCGCCCAGGCGCTTGCGATCCACGCCGCCATCCTCTCCGATAGCATCTGGAAAGACAGCACGTATCAACGGCACGGCGCGGCCGCTAGGCGCATAGAGCGCGTGCACGGCCGCATCGGCGTCAAAGATCGGCACGCCGAGCGCCTCGAACATGGCTGCCGTGGTCGACTTGCCCATGCCGATGGACCCAGTAAGGCCGATCGTCCGCATCAGCGCTCGCCCGAAGAGAGCGCCCGACGCAACACATCCGATGGATCGGCTTTCGGGGCGGGCGTGCCGAAGAAGAGCTCGAAGGCGGGCCGGGCCTGGGCGATCAGCATGTCGAGCCCGCCCAGCGTCTCTAGCCCACGATCGCGCGCATCGCGCAAAAGCGGTGTCACTTCAGGCACGTAGACAAGATCGTAGACGAGCGCATGGGTGGGCGCGGAGGCGAGGGACAGGTCGAGCGCCGGATAGCCGCTCATGCCCGCCGAACTGGCATTGACGATGATGTCGGCCCGCCGCACGGCGAGGCGGCGCTTCTCCCATGGCAGGGCGTAGACGGACGGCAGGCCGACCTGCGCCACCAGATCCTCCGCCTTGGCGTCCGTCCGGTTGACCATGACGATCTCCGGCACGTTGAGGTCAAGCAGGGCGGCGATGACGGCGCGCGAGGCCCCGCCCGCCCCCACGACCAGCGCCGTCGCCTCCGACAGGTGAGCGTCGTCGCGGCGAGCCCGCAAAGGCGCGGCGAACCCCTCCAAATCCGTATTGTGCGCGATCAGCTTTCCGTCCCGGACATACAGGCAGTTGGCCGCGCCGATATGCCGGGCCGCGTCGGTCGTCTCGTCCGCGGCGAGAAAAGCTTGCGTCTTGAGCGGCAAAGTCACGTTCAGGCCGGAGATGGTCGTTTGAGCGAGCGATCCGAACGCGGCCCGGGCCTCCCACGGTTTGACCATGAAGGGCACATAGGCCCCGCGCACGCCGGCTTCGCGCAGCCAATGTGTGTGCAGCAACGGCGACAGGGAATGGTGGATCGGCCAACCGCACACGCCGGCCAATTTCGGGATCGGGGCCGGTTTCAGGACCGGTGTCTGGTCTGGTTCCGGGCGAGACACAGTCATGGGCGGGCATTGCGCCCGAACCGGGCCGAAAAATGGCGCACCGCGTCTCTCACGATGTGATCGCCCCACAATCGCGCAGATATTGCAGCAAGGGCAGGAGGCTGAGCCCTAGAATGGAGAAGAAATCGCCCTCTACCCGCTCGAACAACTGCGCGCCAGGACCCTCGAAACGGTAGGCGCCAACACTTTTCGTCACGCGCTCGCCTTCGCGCGCCAGATAGTCCTCGAGGAACGCGTCGGAGAAATACCGCACCCAGAGCTTGGTTTCCGAGACGTGGCGCCAGACCGGCGCGCCGCCCTGCGCCACGACGACGCCCCCGACCAGTTCGTGGCGGCGGCCCCGCATGGCCCGTAGCCGTTCGCGCGCGCCGTCCAGACTCTCCGGCTTGTCGAACAGTTCGCCCTCCATCACCATGACCTGGTCCGCCCCGATGACCAGACCGTCCTGCTGGCGCGACACACGCAACGCCTTGGCCTCGGCCAGCGCATCGGCGATTTCGCGCGGGCGCGCCCCGTCCGCAAACATGGCCGACTTGATTGCGGCCTCGTCTACCGGCCGCACCACGACGTCGAAGTCCAGGCCCGCGCCTTCCATGATCTCGCGCCGGATGGCGGAGCCGGACGCCAGGATCAGCCGGGTCATAGGAGCCTCCGCTTGGCCGCCTGTTCGGGACGGTGCATCTTGTAGAGATTGATGATCTGCGCGGCCGTCTCCTCGATGGATCGTCGCGACACATCGATCACCGGGAAGCCGCGCTTGGTGAACAGGCGCTTGGCCTCCCGGATTTCGTCGCGAACCGATGTCTGGTCCGTATAGTCGGTCCGCCCAGACCCTCCGCCTTTCGCTTCCGCGTAGCTTTTAAGACGGTTGGCGCGGATCTCTACGATCCGGTCGGGCGAGGCGACCAATCCGACCACCAGCGGGGTTTCGAGCGCGTCCACGATCGGAGGCAGCTTTATGCCTTCGGTTCCGACCGGCACGAGCGGGATATTGCCCGTCTTGAAACCGCGATTGGCCAGATAGATGGAGGTCGGCGTCTTGGACGTGCGAGAAATGCCCAGCAGCACGATGTCGGCATCGACCAGCCCGTCCATCTTCTGCCCGTCATCATGGGCCATGGCGAAATCGAGCGCGCCGATCCGGTCGTAATAAGCCTCGTCCAGCGTGCGCTGCGCGCCCACTTCGGCCGAGGTCGTCACGCCCAGATAGCGCCCCATCATGGCCAGCGTCGCGTCCAGGATGGAGACGTGCGGGATGTGCAGCCGGTCGCAGAACTCCTCCAGCCGTTTGCGCTTTTCTGGGTCGACCAGCGTGTAGATCACCACGCCCGGCTTATGCGCGATGGCGTCGAGCGTCCGGTCCATCTGCGCGTCCGACCGGACAAGCGCATGCAAATGCTCCAGCGCCGTGGCGTTGCGGAACTGCGCGGTGGACGCCTTGAGCATGGCGACCAGCGTCTCGCCGGTCGAATCGCTGACCAGATGGACGTGGAAACAGGTGGAGATGTTGGGATTGCGGTCCGGCATGTCGGGTCGAAGGCCATGCCTTTCGTTCAGAAGCGGCTCTCCCCCTAGCGTCACTTGTCCGCACCTGTCCACAAGGCAGACCCGCACCGGGGACGGAAGGGACTCGAATCGGGAACGAAAATCCCAAAACCCGTCATTTCATCCCAAACGGACAAGCGTTAACCCGTAATCCCGTGAAGACCGGGGACAAGTCGCATCCTACCGGTTTTGTCCCCCGATCCGTCCACACGGCAAGACATTGTTAATTCGGCCGTTCCGCAAAGGCACACCCAGCCTGTGCAATGGATAACCAAGTCTTACCAAATCCACAGCTCCGAGCGGGCTCGTTAAGACCTCTTACCGAAACCTTAAGGCCATCCCCAGACTCACAGGCTCCACTACATCCTCCTCTTTAAAAAATAAGTTAGGGGGAAGGGGGCGCGACCGGGAGGAAATCGTCTATAGGCGTCCCACGATGAAGACCTCGACGAATAAAGCCGACGCGAACGCACCCATCTTGAGGGCTTTAGCCGGCGAGCGCGTCGATCCCGTGCCCGTCTGGTTCATGCGCCAAGCCGGGCGGCACCTGCCGGAATATATGGAGGTGCGCGCCACGGCACGCGACTTCATCGATTTCTGCTTCACGCCCGAAAAGGCGGCCGAGGTCACGCTGCAGCCCGTGCGTCGCTACGATGTGGACGCGGCCATCCTGTTCGCCGACATCTTATTGATACCGATCGGGCTCGGCAGGCGGGTCGAATTCGTCAAGGGCGTGGGACCAACGCTGGATCCGATCGATGCGGACGGGATCGGGGCGCTCACAGTGGACGGCGCCGCCGACCGCGTGTCCCCGGTGTACGAAACGGTCTCGCGCGTGCGGGCCGAACTCGCCGCTGACAAAACGCTGATCGGCTTTGCGGGCGGGCCGTGGACGGTCGCGACCTACATGCTGGAAGGGCGCGGAACGCCGGACAAGGAGCAGGCGAAACGCTTCGCCTACGAACAGCCCGAGGCCATGGCCGCCCTCCTCCAGGCGCTCGTCGTCAGCACGGCGGACTATCTGGTCCGGCAGGCCCGTGCGGGCGCGGATGCGCTGAAGATTTTCGAATCGTGGGCCGAAGGCCTGTCGCCGTCCCTTTTCGAGCGGCTTGTCCTGGCCCCCACGGCCGACATCGTGGCCCGGGTGCGAGCCGCCGGGGTGGAGGTTCCGATCATCGGCTTTCCTCGCGGAGCCGGGCTAAACGCGGTACGCTACGCCCATGATACGGGCGTGACGGCGATTGCCGCCGGAACGGACGTGCCGCTGGACGATTTCCGCGCGACCATCCCCGAAGGCATGTGCGTGCAGGGCAATCTGGACCCGCTCGCCCTGCGCACCGGAGGCGATGCCTTGCTGCGGGCCGTGGACCGCGTGCTGGAAGACGGCCGCGGCGGACCGCATGTATTCAATCTGGGCCACGGGGTGACGCCCGATGTGAAGATCGCCGACGTCCACGCCGTGATCGACCGGATCCGGACAGGCCAGACCCGAAAGGGATAGGATGGATACGCTGCTCTATATCCTGCTGGGCGGACTGATCGCCAATTCGCTGCCGCACATCGTCAACGGCGTGTCGGGTCGGCCCTTCCACACGCCGTTCGCCCGCCCGCCCGTGCGCGGCCTCAGCTCGCCTGTCGTCAATGTGGTCTGGGGCGTGGCGAACCTCTATGCGGCGGCGGCACTCTACCATCTGGGGATCGACCGCGCGGATGGGGAGCGCTTGCAGATGGGGGCCGTGGGGTTGGGTTTCACGGCGACGCTCATCCTACTGGCCTGGCTGTTCGCCCGCCTGGACCGGTAAGGAACGGGAGAACGGACACATGGCCTATCTCTGGATCAAGGCGTTCCACCTCGTCGCCGTCATCTTCTGGATGGCGGGCCTGCTCTACCTGCCGCGCCTGTTCGTCTATCATTCCGTCGCCCAATCCGGCGGGGAGCTGGAAGCGAAGATGGAGGAAGCCGAAGCCAAGCTGCTGCGCATCATCATGAACCCGGCCATGATCACCGCCTTCCTGCTGGGGCTCGTCCTGCTGGGCTACAACATGCCCCCGCCGCTCTGGCTTCTGGTGAAGGTGGGGCTGGCTTTCGCACTGATCGCCTATCACGGATTTCTCGCCAAGACGCGCAAGCAGTTCCTGGATGGCGGGCGTCCCCGGTCGGAAAAGTTCTTTCGGCGCATCAACGAGATCCCGGCGCTCGTCACGGTGGCCATCGTCGTTCTGGCCATCGTCAAGCCGGTTTTCTAGGGCTTTTCAGCCGATCAGGCCAAGCGCGCGCGCCCGCAACAGGATGCTGGGCCTGTCGGAGACGCGCATGGCGCGCATGATCCGTGTCATCTCGATGCGCAGCGCGTCCGCACGCAGATCGGTTCGGTCGCATATCAGCGCGTCCGGCAGACCGCTCGCCATGGCGCGAAGGATACGCCGCTGCACGGGGCTCAACTCGAAGTCCAGCGCCATGGCCGCCAGGCGCAGCTCGCAAATGCGCAGGTGGAAGCTCTCGAACACGGACTGCAGAGCGCGGCGCGTTACCGCGTCCCAAGGGCGGGTATCGCCGCGCCACCCGATGCTGCCATAACCATGGCGGCTCGACGGCCCGAAAACCGGCACGGCCAACCCGTCGCCCGGCGCAAGCCAGCTATAGAGATCCTCGATATAGGCCTGTTGCGCCTGCGTCAGCCGGACGCGATGCGGGACATCGGACCAGAGTACGGGACGCGTCTGATAGGCGGCATAGGCCGTGATGGGATCGATCCGGCGATAGTCGGACTCCGCGTAGCGGCGCACCCAATCTTCCGGAAACCCATGGGACATCAAGGTGAAGTCGTCACCATCCGAGCCGGTCTCGTCTCCCGGCGGCTCGATATGATGGTAGCTGAGAAGGTCTGCGCCGATGGCTTCGGCAAAGCGGGTCAGAACCCGAAACGCCTGCGTTTCGGTGTCGGACTTCTCCAGGCCGATGAGGGCATCGCGTGACGGCAGCTCCCACATGGGGCTACCTTAACCGGGATTATGGCGCCGTCCAGATGCAAGCGGGGTCTTATGCGTTGTCGACGGTCGCGATGTAGAGCTGGCGCGCACGGGTTAGAACGGCATTCTCCAGCTGGCGTGCCGTGTCGGCATCCACCGGCGCGTCATTCCATCCGCCCGCGCCCCGGACCTGTTTGAACACGCTGATCTTCAGCGCGTCGGCGCGCAGATTGGCGTCCAATATGTAGGCGGTGGCGCGCAGGCGCTCGTCCGGGGCTTCCGGATCGGCATACCAGTCGGTGATCACGACCCCGCCATAGGGATCGACCTGCTGCAAGGGCAGGAAGTTCAGCGTTTCCAGCGTCGCGCGCCACAGGAAGGAGTTGACACCGTTGACGGGCTGGACGGCGGCGGCGCGAACCGGGTCGGACGAGCCGGACCCGCCAAGGCCCAGCGTGCCACAGCCCGATAGGAGGAAAGCGGCCGCGCAAAGCGAAAGTTTCGCGCTATTGGCGGAAAAGGACGCGGAAAAGGGCATGGGGCTCGGACTCTGTCTTCACCGCAAAGGCACAGGGCGTGCCGGGCGGGCGTTCGCGCGCTTATGCCAAAGCCGTGCGCGGGACGAAAGGCCGGGTTTCATAAACTTCCGTTAGACCGGGACCATGCCTTCCCGGTCGCTCTGCAAGGTCCATCGCCAGAGTCCATGGAAGGTAAACACGCCGTTAACGATATTTTAGGGCTCGGCATGGCACGCGCGACGCTGACCCTGAGGCGGGAGTCCCTTCTCCCGCGCCGCACGCGTGGGGAGAGGAGCTGCAGCCCATGGCCGGACCCATCGCCGCGCACAGCCCCATTGCCGATCGTCTCGTCGCCGAAGACCGTAGGGCGGCGCGGCTGGATGCCTCTCGGGAACGCCGCGCCCGGCGCAGGCACCGTTTGCTCTATGCCATCGGCCCGACATTGCTGGTCGCCATGGGGGCGACGGTGGTCGCCTCGGCCCAGTCCGGCAGCCCGTTCGCCAACAAGAAGAAAGTCAATGCGTGGGAGCTGCCGCAGAACAGCGCGCCCACCAACGGTGCCGTGGCACCGCCTCAAACGTCTCCCTTGGCCCCGGTCCCGCCCGCGCCGCCCGCTTCCGTTCCTGCGACCCGGGTCGCGGCCCCCGTGCCGGTCCCGCCGGGCGGGCTGCAGCTACGCACGCGCACACTCGACGCCAGCACGGCCACCGCCCCACCTCCCCCCGCCCCGACAGCTGCTCCCGCCCCGACAACCGCCCCGACAGCTGCACGGGCGACGCCATCGCCGGCTACGGCGCTCTCTTCGTCCACCGGCACGGCCGCCCCGACGCTGCCGCCCCTGCCGGAGGGCCTGTCCTATGCGCCCGCTCCGACGGCGGCGACTACAGGCGGACCCGCAACCGGAACGCCGTCCTACCAGGTGATCGCGCCGGCGGACATTCCGCCCCGCTGGACACTGGGCGCGCCGTCGTCCGGCTCGCAGGGACCCGGTTTGGGTGGCGGGCTCACGGGTGGCTTGCCCCGAGCCTCCGTCAACAACCCACCTACCTCTCGGCCGCCTACCTCGGGGTCGCGCGGCTCGATCGATAATGAGGCCGACCTGCGCGTCCACCAGCTCGCGCGCCCGCGCTATCCGACCTCGGAAGAGCATTGGCGCGACGGCGGGTGGGAACGGGCGCAATCGCCCAAGCCGACCGCAGGCGATTTCGGATACGGGACGGATGCTCCGCCACCCGGCAGCTATGGCGGCGCGCCCTATCCTTCGACGGCTCAAGCTCCCCAAGGACCCTATGGACAAGGCCCGTATTCCTCGGACCCCTACGCCCAAGGCGCTTACGGACAAGGACCCTATACTCAGGGCCCAGCCCAAGGCGGGCCAGAGGCAAAGCCCGGCTTTTTCCAACGCCTGGGGCTGGGCCGCATCGCCACGCTGATCCAGGGGGGCTTGCGCGCTGGCTCGGCTGCCCGGGACCGGAATGGATGGGAGGAAGCCTTCATCGCGGACGCGGATGTGGAGATCGAACTCAGCACGGTCACGCGCGGCGGTTTGGAATGGGGCGTGCACGGACAGGTCCGCGCGCAATATGACGAAGGCCGCAAGGGCTTCACCCGGCGCCTGCCCGACTGTCCGCCGACCGTGGCCGGATGCCCGAGCCTTATCGTGCCCGGATCATTGACCCCGGCCTCGGTGCGCGGCCATACCAGCCAGTTCTACACGGACGGCCCCGATGTCGCGACCGATGCGGACATCGCCGTGGAATCCGCCCACCTCTTCCTGCGCTCCTCCTATGGCGACGTGACAGTGGGCCTCGACGACGGGGCGGCCTTCCTGTTCAGCCTGGGCGCGCCGACCCTCCTCAATGTGGGGGCCAGCAACACGCCGGTGGACTATACCGGGCTGGACGCGGTCAAGACGCTCAACGATGCGTCGGGCTTTGCGGAAAAGATCACCTATACCAGCCCGCGCCTGCTCGGCGACCAGGTCGGGGTCGGCGTACAGCTCGGCCTGTCCTACGCACCCGATGCGAGCGCCTGCGGCGTGGACTATTGCGTCGACCTCAACGACGTGGCCAATGTCGTCGCACCCGACATAAACGATATTCTCGAGGCGGGCGTGGCGCTCGACCGGACATTCGCGCCGGGCGTGAGCGTGGAAGCCACGGCGACCTATGCGCGCGGTTCGGAAGGCTCCGGCCTGGCGGGGCTGGACGACCTCACGGCGCTGGGCGCGGGGCTGGAATTTCGGATGCGCGACTGGACGCTGGGCGGATCGTGGCTGTCGTCCAACCAGGGCCTGGCGAATGGCGACTATGAATCCTACGATATCGGGCTGACATGGAAACCGTCCGCCCTGGGCTTCACCCTCGGCTACGGCCAGGCGGTGGACGACAATGTCGGTTTGAAAAGCGAGCAGATGGTCGGCGGCGTGACCTACGACTTGAACGAACGGATCCGGTTCGGGGCCGGCGTGCAGCACGCCGACCGCAAGACCATCCGGGACACGGGCGGCGTGGCCCGCATCAGCAACGAAAAAGCGACTGCCCTGTTCATCGAGGCGGGTATCACCTTCTAGCCGGTTTCAGGCGTTATGCGGCGACGCCTTCCGCCCAGTCCGGATGGCGCTCGAACAGCTTGGCCACGAACGGGCAGCCCGGCACGACGCGGTAGCCCGACTGGCGCGCATCCTCGACCATCGCCCGGACGAGCGCCTTGCCGACCCCGCGCCCGCCGATTTCGCTCGGCACGCCCGTATGGTTGGCGTTCCACACGCCGTCGGCCACGCGCCGCAGCGTCAACTCGCCGGTTGCGGACGATCCGGCCACGTCGGCGGTGAACCGGATCATCTCCCCGCCCTCTTCCTTGGCGATGGATACGGTCTGCCCGGGTTCGGCCTCGATCGGGGCCTTTGTATGGGGGGTCATGTGTGTGCTCTCCAACATCTCTCTCAATTCGGCCGCCAGCCCGCCGATGGAGGCGATGCCGGCCACGCCAGTGCCATCCAGGGCCGACGCGTTGGACGCATCGATCCCGCCCAGCGCGAAGACAGGGCACGGATAGCGCTGCACCAGCCCCTTCAACGCCTCCACACCGATGGGCGTTCCGGCCGATGGGCTGCGGGAGGGGAAAATGGATGACACGAACAGCGAGTCCACGCCGGACAGATCGCGGGCGTCCAAGCTGCCTTTGCGCGCCGCCGTGCCGATGATCCAGTCCGGCCGCCGCGCCCGCCAGTGCGCCAGCACCTCGCTAGGCGTGGCGCGCGGAAAATGCACGCCGTCCGCCCCGCAGGCCTCGGCCAGTTCGGGGTCGCCGCCGATCAGCAGCTGAACGCCGCGCGCGGCCGTGAGCGCGCGCAGCCTGCGCTCCAGCCCCGGACGGCCGAAGTGCCGGTAGACCAGGGCGGAACCGGAGGGCAGGGCTGTCGCCAGCTCCAGCAGGTCGGGGGTGCGTTTCGGATCGCTCATCAGCACGAGCGGGTTCAGGCGGGACCGGCGCATTGATCCGCCCAACCGGAAAGCGGCGCTCGCCATCGGGCTTCGAGCCAGGTGCGGGCTTTGCAGCGGTTGCGGGTTTGCGTATGGCGCGCTCATGGACCGGACGGATAGCATAGCGGGCCGCCGCACCGAAATCTTGGCAAGGATTGGTGACGCAGCCGACAAGGCAGGTGTGGACGCACCAAAGTTGATCGCCGTGTCAAAGGTGCAGCCGGACGCGCGCGTGCGTGCCGCTCTCGATGTGGGACAGACAGTGTTTGGCGAAAACCGCGTCCAGGAGGCGCAAGGAAGATGGGGCGAGACCTTCGCGGCGCAGCGCGAGGGTCTGGAACTGCACCTGGTCGGGCCGCTCCAGACCAACAAGGCCAAGGATGCCTGCGCGCTGTTTGACGTGATCCAGACGCTCGACCGCGAAAAGCTCGCCCGCGCCCTGCTCAAGGCGGCGGACGCCACCGGACGGATGCCGCGCCTGATGGTGCAGATCAATATCGGCGAAGAGCCGCAAAAGGCCGGGATCGCGCCGGACGCGCTGGGCCCGTTCCTGGACCGGCTGCGCAGCGAGTACGGGCTGGAGCCCGCCGGGCTGATGTGCATCCCGCCAGTGGACGAACCGGCCGCGCCGCACTTCTGGACGATGGAGCGGCTCGCCAAAGCTCACGGCTTGGCGCAGCTCTCCATGGGAATGAGTGCGGATTACGAGACGGCCGTGGCGTTCGGGGCGACCCATGTGCGGGTCGGCAGCGCCCTGTTCGGGGCGCGCGATTATGGCTAGGCCGGGCTTTCGCCCCTGACGAAGTCGAACCAGAGCGGCGTGCGGCCTTCGCGCCGCGCCTTGGCTTCATATTTCGTGCCCGGCCAGTCTTCGGGCGGCGTGCGCGGGTCGCCCCCGGTCCAGTCGAACCCCGATCCCGTGCGGCGCTGATGGCTGCGCAGGCGCGTAAGCGCCCAGTCGACATAGTGCGGAATGTCCGAGGCGAAGACTAGCCGCCCGCCCGGTTCCACCACGCGGTGCAGCTCCTCGATGAAGGCCGTTCGGATCAGGCGGCGCTTATTGTGGCGCGCCTTGGGCCAGGGATCGGGGAAGAGGATATAGACGCGCGCCAGGCTCGCCTCCGGCATTTTGGACAGCAGCTCGCGCACATCCCCGCGATAAAGCCTGACATTGGAGAGCTCTTCGTCAACCACGCCGCTCACCGCCTTGGCCGTTCCGTTCAAAAACGGCTCCGCGCCGATCACGGACACGTCCGGATGGGTGCGGCCCAGATGGAGAAGGTGCGATCCCATGCCGTAGCCGATCTCCAGCCAGCGCGGCGCGGGCGGCAAAGGATCGCCCGGCGCGATCTCCAGGCGCGGCCAGTGCGCCTCCATCAGGGCGGCCTGGGATGCGGTCAGCGTGCGACCCTTGGCGCGGCCGAAGGTGCGGAACCGGCTCTGTTCGGCGTCAAAGCCCATATGGAAGCCTCGAAGTCAGAGCTGGGGTCGCACCTGTCCCGGACGGCAAGCGGCGATCAGGCCGTCGTGTCCTCGCTGTCCTTGGCGAGGCTGCGGGCCAGTTCCAGGATCTGGCGACGGACCGCCTTATTGTCGATGTGGGACACCGCCTTGGCCAGCGCTACGCCGTCGGAGCTGTTGATGAAGTCATAGACGATCGGCATCTGGTCATTGTCGGAAAACTCGCCCGCTTCGATCTCGTTGGTCAGACCCTCGAAAAAGAAGCTGACGGGCACGTCCATCACCTGCGATAGTCGCCACAGGCGCGACGCGCCGACCCGGTTGGTGCCGCGCTCATATTTCTGGACCTGCTGGAAGGTCACGCCGAGCTGGTCGCCCAGCTTTTCCTGGCTCATCTTCAGGATCTGGCGGCGAAGGCGGATGCGCGCGCCGACATGCACATCCACGGGGTTTGCCGAACGCGGCGCATGCTTGCTGGTCAATGTCTGTCTCCCGTCAGGGTCGGCCCGTCCATACGGTCGGCCAGTCCAACCCGGTGCCCACCCGGCCACGCTCCTAAGAGCAAAAATAGATTAATCAAGCACAACCCCGCGTTGATCCAACGCATAGAAACTGTGCGGCCGATCGAAACGGGCAGCACCACATCTAGATGCGCCGCGCGCTTGCCGTCCAGAACCTGCTCGGCCCGGCCGTAAGGGTCGAACACGCCACTGATCCCATTGGCGGCCGACCGGATCAGGGGCAGCCCTTCCTCTATGCCGCGGTAGCGCGCGATGGCCGCGTGCTGCGCCGGCCCGGTCGTGGAACCGAACCAGGCATCGTTGCTCTGGTTCAGGATCGCTTCGGGCCGGGGTTCGCCGTCAGGCGTCAGGCCGGGAAAGATCACCTCGTAGCAGATCTGCGGGGAGATCGGCGGCAGGCCGGGAAAAGCGGCGACGCGCTTCTCCGGTGCGGGCGTGATCGAGGCGAGCGCGGTGGACACCAGCCGCCCGCCGATCCGCTCCACCAGCGCGCCGCCCGGAATGAATTCGCCGAACGGGACCAGCTTGCGCTTGTCGTTGGACGCCGCGACCGCCGGGTTTCCGGCAGCATCGAAGGTGAGTGCCACGGAGCTATTATAGTAGATCGGACGCGCGCGGCCCTCCCGGTCGGGCCGGATTTCCTTTCGCAGCGAATTCATCAGCCAGACGGGCGGCTCTGGCGTGACGGCGACAAGATTCGCGCCCACAAAGCGCAGAAATCCTTCATTCTCGATCGCCAACCCGTTCACGGCGCCCTCCGGCCAGACCAGATGGGACACGCGGTCCAGGCCTGGGGCGAGGCTGACTGCGATGTGGGCGTCTGTGATCTGCGCGGCCGTGTCAGGGTCGATCTTCTCCGACTGGCGGAACGGCACGGCGACAAGGCGCAGCACGACGCCCGGCTGGATGTCGGACGCCGTGGACGACAGGCGCAGCGACCCTGCGCCGAACAGCCCGCCAAGCACCAGCGCGGATACCAGGGCCGGCCCAATCCGGCGCGACGTCCAGGCCAGGCCCAGCCCGGCCGCAACGGCATAGGCGATCCAGGTCAGGCCGTAGACCCCGGTCCAATGGGCCGCCTGGCTGATCGCCCCGCCCGGCTCGAACGCATAGGCCGCCATGTTCCACGGAAAGCCCGACAGCACGTGCCCGCGCGCCAGCTCCGCCAGGCCGAAGGCGGCGACGAAAGCGACGACACCGTGTCCGGGCGACCGCAGGGCGGCGGCGCGCGCCACGACGGCGCCGGCCGCGCCCCAGAACAGGGACAGCAGAACGGCCAGTCCGCCGACCAGCGGCGGGATCATGGGAATGAACTCCGGACCCCGCTCGATGAAGGCTGACGCGATCCAGAAGCAGCTCGCCGAGAACCAGCCCAACCCGAACAGCAGCCCCGTGCCGAAGCCCGCGCGACCGGGCCGCGCCCAACCCGCCACGCCTACCAGCCGCACGAACAGGACGGCCAGGGCCAGCAGGGTGACCCCCCAGAGATGGAACGGCGCGAAACCCAGCGCGGCGACCGCACCCGTCAGGATAATGCAGAGCCGGTGGACCCAGCCCCGCCCGCTCCATGTCCGGGTGGAATCCCTCATGGCAGCCGGAATGGCGACCGGATTCGTCCCGGCGATGTTTCCGAAATCTTCCTCGGGGTTTCCCCCCTGCCGCGTCACGTTCGTGTCGGGGCGGGGTCCGAGGCGGCCGGCTTGGCCTCGCCCGTAGCGACCGCGCTCCGCACCTTGGCCTGCGCAGCGCCCGGACCCGGCAGGGTCACGCGCAGGCGCTTGACCCGGCGCGGATCGGCGTCGGTGACTTCCATCTCCACGCCCTGCGGATGGACGATGATCTCGCCGCGCTCCGGCACGCGTCCGGCCAGGGTGAAGACCAGCCCGCCCAGCGTTGTGACTTCCTCTTCCTCGTCGATGGTGGCGAAGTCGTGCCCGATAGCGTCCTCGAAATCGTCGATGCTCATGCGGGCGTCCGCATCCCAGCAGACCTGGCCGCCATCCAGCACGATCCGCTTCAGCACGTCTTCGAGTTCGTCATGCTCGTCCTCGATGTCGCCCACAATGGGC
This sequence comes from Pseudomonadota bacterium, assembly GCA_039033275.1. Taxonomy (GTDB): domain Bacteria; phylum Pseudomonadota; class Alphaproteobacteria; order Caulobacterales; family Maricaulaceae; genus Litorimonas. The sequence continues at coordinate 13,976 of JBCCCX010000010.1, forward strand.
TCGATCAGGTCCTCGATCGTGACGAGGCCGTCCGTGCCGCCATATTCGTCGACCACGATGGCCATGTGGATGCGGCGCGCCTGCATGCGCCGTAACAGGTCCTGCGCCAGCATCGAAGGCGGAACGTAAAGGACGGGGCGCTTGATCGTGCGCACCACCTTCCGGTCGGGATAGGTCTTGGCCGTGCGCCCGCGCGCGTCGAACATGAGGTAGGGCAGCAGGTCCTTGATGTGGACCATGGCGACGGGGTTATCGAGCGTGTCCTCGAAGACGGGCAGGCGCGAATGGCCCGCCTCGCGGAAGGCTTTGGTCAGGTCTTTCAGACTGGCCGTCTTGTCGACGGCCACGATGTCGGCGCGCGGCACCATCACATCGTCCACGCGCAGCAGGTGGAAGCGGTCGGCCGCATCCATCATGCGCTCGCGCGCGGCCGCCTTTTCCGTGGGCGAGGGGCTTTCAGGGTCTCCGGCCAGCGCGGCGGCGCGGCGGCGGAACACTTTGGCGAAAAAGGAAGGGCGCGCGCGTCTGTCGGGCGGTGCGTCCGGGTCGGCGGGCTTCAGGCTTCCGGCCGGCGGCGACGGGTCAGTGCTCATGATGGCTTCAGCGATTATCCCCCCCGCCCGAATTGTCAATCGTACGGATTGCCGATCGACAGGCTGGCCAGCGCGGCGATCTCGCGCGCTTCCATGTCCCGGGCCGCTTTGTCTTCCTGGTGGTCGAACCCTTGCAGGTGCAACACGCCGTGGACCAGAAGATGCACGAAGTGGTCGGCGAACGTCTTGCCCTGTTGGTGCGCCTCGCGCTCCAGCGTCTCGCGCGCGAACACCACGTCCCCCATCAGCCCGGTTCCGGGATCCTGCGGAAAGGACAGAACATTAGTGGGCGCGTCCCTGTCGCGATAGTCGCGGTTGAGCGCGCGGACCCGCGCATCGTCGGACAGGACGACGGACAGCTCGCCCATATGCGCCTCGCCCGCCTGCTCCAGCGCCGCCGTCACGGCCGGGCCGACCAGCGGCCCGACATCCGGCCAGTCGTCGGTAAGGGCGACGAGGGCGATCTGGGGCGCCAGACCGGTCAGGCGCCGGCTTCCAGGCTTTCGGACCATTCACCGACCGAGGCCAGACCGTTCATGCGGCAGCGGCGGGCGAATTCCTCCTGCGCGGCCACGGCGTTCTCCGGCTTGCCCGACCAAGCGTGCAGCGTGCTTTGCTGCAGGGCGCGGCCATAGCTGTAGGTCAGCGGCCAGGGCAGGCCGGGGGTCCGGTTCATCGCGTCCAGATGGGCCGTGGCGCGCACATCGTCCTGCCCGCCCGACAGGAAGGCAATGCCCGCGACCGACGACGGCACGCAGTCCTTGAGGACAGCGATAGTGCGTTCGGCGACCGTCGCCACGTCGGCTTGGTGCGCGCACTCGGCCGCCGAAACCACCATGTTGGGTTTCAGGACCATCGCCTCGAACGCGACATCGTGGCGGCGCAGCGCGTCGAAAACGGCATTCAGCACGTCGCGCGTGACCGCTTCGCAACGCTCGATCGTGTGGCAGCCATCCATCAGCACTTCGGGTTCCACGATGGGGACAATATTCGCTTCCTGGCAGAGCGCGGCATAGCGGGCCAGCGCTTCGGCATTGGCCAGGATCGCCCCGCGCGTCGGCGTCTGGTGGGCGGCATCCGGATCGGCGATTGTGATGACGGCGCGCCATTTGGCGAACCGCGCTCCCAGATCGAAATATTCGGCCAGACGCTCACGCAGCCCGTCCAGCCCTTCCGTGATCGTCTCGCCCGGCTTGCCTGCCATGGGCTTGGCGCCTTTGTCGACCTTGATGCCGGGGACGGCTCCGGCCTGGGTGATCAGCTCGACCAGCGGCGTGCCGTCGGCGGCTTTCTGGCGCAGCGTCTCGTCATACAGGATCACGCCGGACACGCGTTCCTCCATGGCCGGGCGGGCGCGGAACAGCATTTCGCGCCAGGCGCGGCGATTGTCCTCGGTGTTCTCCGTGTCGATGGAGGCCAGGCGCTTGCCGATCGTGCCCGTGCTCTCATCGGCCGCCAGAATGCCCTTGCCGGGCGCCACCATGGCGTGGGCCACGGCGACCATATCTTCCATAGTCTCGGGGGCGGACTTGACTGCAGGTTTCATGATAGCGCTCCGTTGGTCTCGGGTGTGCAATCTGTGCGATCGAAAAGCTGCCCGTGTTGGAAGTCGAAGGATCGGTATGCGATGGCCACCGCCCCTGCCGTCACAGCCGGATCGGCTTCTACGCGGGTGCGCAGAGCGTCTTCGTCCACGCCGTGCCGGAACACGGTGATGCCGAGCGGATCACCGCCGCGATAGGCTCCGCCGAAGAGGGTCAGGCATTCCGACGCGAAGTCCGTGTAGAGGCCTCTATGGGCATCGCGCATCTCTTCTTCCGCAAACAGGCGCTCGACCTGGGGTCCCGCCGTGTGGATCACCGCAAAGAAAGGTCCCTCCAGCGATGCGGCCGGGGTGGGCGCGTCGGCGGAAGTGCATCCGGCAACGGCGATCATCGACATCAGCAAAACGGGCCGTACAAGAAGTTTCAAGAGGATTCCTTTCTAGTTACAATGTCGACTCCGGGCAGCGTCTTGCCTTCCATCCACTCCAAAAACGCCCCGCCTGCCGTGGAGACGAAGGTGAAATCGTCTGCCACGCCGGCCATGTTCAGGGCCGCGACCGTGTCGCCGCCGCCCGCCACGGCGACGAGCTTGCCGGTTCGGCAAAGTCGGGCGGCGTATTTGGCGGCCTCGATCGTCGACGTGTCGAAGGGCGGCGTCTCGAACGCGCCCAGCGGCCCGTTCCAGATCAGGGTCGCCGACTTGTCCATCGCGTCCATCAGCTCGGTGACGGTCTCCGTTCCGACATCCAGGATCATCTCGTCCGATCGGACCGCGTCGCGTGGCCTGACCTGCGTGTCCACGCCCCGCTCGAACGCGGTCGCGGTGACGACATCGACGGGCAGGATGATCTCGCAGCCCGCCTTGGCGGCCGCCTTCAAAATGTCGGCCACCTTTCCGATCAGATCCGGTTCGGCGAGGCTCCGGCCCACATCCAGCCCCTTGGCGAGCAGGAAGGTGTTGGCCATGCCGCCCCCGATGGCGAGCCGGTCGAGGCGGCGGACGAGGTTTTCCAGTAGATCGATCTTAGTCGAGACCTTCGACCCCCCCACGATCGCCATGACGGGCCGTTCGGGATGCTCCAGCGCCTGGGCCAGATGGTCCAGCTCGCGTTCCGTCGCCAACCCCGCATAGGCCGGAAGGTGATCGGCCAGGCCGGAAATGGAGACATGGGCGCGGTGCGCGACGGAAAAAGCGTCCATGACGAACAGATCGCCAATGGCGGCGAGCTCGGCCGCGAAGGCGGGGTCGTTCTTCGTCTCGCCCGCATGGAAGCGCGTATTCTCCAGCACCACCACTTCGCCGGGCTGCAACGTCCCAACGTCGGAGACATGAGCCGCAAAGCGGACGGGCATGCCCAGGGCTTCGGACAGGGGGTCCACGACGAAGGAGAGCGACAGGGCGGGATCGGCCTTGCCCTTGGGCCGACCGTAATGGGACAGCAGCACCACGCCCGCCCCGCCGTCGCGCAGGCGGCGGATCGTGGGCAGAGCGGCCAGCAGCCGCGTGTCGTCCGTTATCCCCCCATTATCATGGCGCGGCAGGTTGAAGTCCACGCGCACCAGCGCGGTCTTGCCGGACAGCTCCGCCTCTTCCAGACGCTTTATGTCCACGGCGCCGTTCCCCTCAAACCGGTTGCAGGCGCTCGCCCATGGTGCGGGCGACGTCGATCATGCGGTTCGCAAACCCCCACTCATTGTCGTACCAGGCAATGACCTTGAGCAGGTCCCCGTCCATGGACTTGGTCAGGGGCGCGGCGAAGATCGCGCTGTGCGGATCGTGGTTGAGGTCCGAACTGACCAGCGGTTCCGTCGTGTAGGAGATGATGCCCTGCATCGGCCCTTCGGCGGCGGCCAGCATGGCGGCGTTGAGTGCTTCGGCGGTGGTCTTGCGTTCGGGCTGGAAGGCGAGGTCCACCATGGAGACGTTGGCCGTCGGCACGCGCACGGCCGATCCCGACAGGCGGCCCTCCAGTTCGGGGATGACCTTGCCGACCGCCTTGGCCGCGCCGGTGGAGGTCGGGATCATGTTCAGCCCGGCGGCGCGGGCGCGGTAGAGATCCTTGTGGGAGTTGTCCAGAATGCGCTGGTCCTGCGTGTAGCTGTGAACCGTCGTCATGAAACCGCGCCGGATGCCGACCGCGTCCAGGATGACCTGGGCGACGGGGGCGAGGCAATTGGTCGTGCAGGACGCGCAGGAAACGAGCCGGTCATCCGTCCCCAGCCGGTCATGGTTGACGCCGTAGACGATCGTCTGGTCGACATCGTCGCCGGGCGCAGAGATCAGCACCGCTTTCGCCCCGCCCGCAAAGTGGGGCCGGCAGGCCTCGCGCGACCGGAACAGGCCGGTGCATTCCATGACGACGTCCGCCATCTCCCACGGCACGGATCCGGGATCGCGCTCATGGGTCATGGTCACGCGCCCGCGTCCGAAGTCGATCCACTCGGTTCCGTCCGAGTCCTGGCCCTCCTCGACGGTCGCGGCAAAGCGGCCGTGCACGGAGTCGTAGCGCAGGAGGTGCGCGGAGGTTTCGACCTTGCCGGGCGAGTTGACGAGGACGAGCTCGACATCGTCAATGTCGTATTCGTGGAGAGCCCGGGCGACGAGCCGGCCGATGCGGCCGAACCCGTTGATGGCGATCTTGAGGGTCATGTGGGCGAAAACTGTCCTGAGGTGTCTGGATGGCCGTCTGCTGCGTCGATGGGCGTCGCGTCCGGTGGAATGTGCGCCAGCGGTTACGCGTCCGCGCGCCGAAGGGCAACCGCGGGGCCGCAAAAATCCGCTTGGCGGACGGGCGATCTTGCGCCATTCAAACTGGAAAATGACGGAGATGCCGCAAATCCCATGACTGACAGCGCTGACATGGACAGCCGGTCCGGAACGGACGTCGCCGCCGCCGCGCGGGCGCTTTCTGCCGCGCTGGACGGGCTGGACGCCGCGCTGGGCCCCGTGCTGGCGAAAACGGCGCGGCTGGAGACCCGCATGCGCGAGGCGGATGCCATGACGGAAGATCGGGGCCGTCTGGCCGCGCAGCTGGACGAGGCGCTGGAAGCCCGCCGCCTGCGTGAGGCGGAGTTCGAGGATCTGTCGCGACAAACGCGCGAGGAAATCGACCTGACCATCCAGGCCCTGAAGCAGGCCATGTCGAGTCAGGCCACATCAACTCAGGCCACGTCAACTCAGGGCGGAGCAGGCCAAGGGTCATCCAGCCATGGGTAAGGTCAGCCTGGACATAAACGGCCGCGCCTACGGGATGGGCTGCGAAGACGGCGAGGAGGAGCGGCTGGAACGGCTCGGCCGGAAGCTGGACGCCCGCGTGCAGCAGATGGCGCAGCAGTTCGGCCAGATCGGCGACGTGCGCCTGCTCGTCATGGCGGGCATCACCCTGCTCGATGAAATGGAAGACCCGCAAGGCTCCTCTGATGCGCAAGTCGCGCAAGCCGAGGCGCGGCTGGACGCGGCCGAGACTGCGCGGCAGGCCTCCGACGCTCAGGCGGCGCAAAGTCTTATGGATGCGGCGCGGCGGATCGAACGGCTGACGGAACGCTTGACCGAAGCCGGAAAAGACGCGGACTGAGATCCTTGCCCTGCGGGGCCCGCGCCGGATTTGGCGCTTGCGCTGCCCAGCCGCACGCCCCACATAGGTAGACGACGGTCGCTGCGGGTTGCGTGTACGGCACTAATCCACCGGACCTTACTGTATCCTTAGGGAGCTGGCTCTGTCCGGACCGTGGTTCGGTTACTTCCGGCACCCACCTCAAACTGAGGTTCACGAGGATTTTTAAGCCGTCACGGGCTTTGTGGTGATCGTCACATTTCCCAAGATTCGATGTGGGTCGCCAAAGGGTGGCACCGGTTTCCTTCCCGGTAGGGTCTCCGGCGAAACCGGGAGGAAACCGCCCGCGCGACTCCAGCGCGGTGAGCGGCAGCGAAAACCGGTTTCAAGGGGTGCCCATCCGCTCACGGCCTAAAGGGGCGCGAAGGGAGCATCCCGGCGCAAGCCTTTCTCCGTCCAAACCCATGGGTGATGGACAGGCCGATCAAGTCGGCCTGAGCGGAATTTTAAAGAGTTCGCAGCAGAGCCGATGATTAGTCCAATGTGTTCGGAATGGTCTTGCACGAGGCGACCGTCCTGCAAGCTCCGGACTGGTTCTCGCTGTCGCTCGCTGCGCCTGGCGGCGCAGGCGGCAAAAGAACATCGTGCTCGCTTCGCTGCGCGCGTTGCCCTTTTGCCGATGGGAGAGCGTCGTGGCTGGAGCAGGATTCTGTGTCAAACGCGCTCGATAATTATCGCCGGCGCCATCCCCCCGGCCGCGCACATCGTCACGAGGGCGTAACGACCCTCGCCCTCGCCGCTTTCGTGCTGCCGCTCCAATTCGTCCAGCGCCGTGCCGATCAGGATGGACCCGGTCGCGCCGATCGGGTGGCCGAGCGCCATGGCGCCGCCATTTATGTTCACCTTGTCGCGATCCAGATCGAGGTCGCGGATGAACTTCTCCGCCACCACGGCGAAGGCCTCATTAATCTCCCACACGTCGATATCGTCCTTGGTCAGCCCGGCGCGCTCCAGCGCCTTCCTCGCCGCCGGGACGGGCGCATTGAGCATGAGCGTCGGGTCGTCGCCCATATTGACAGCGGTGACGATGCGGGCGCGGGGTTTCAAGCCGTTTTCCTCGGCGAAGTCCTTGGAGGTCAGCAGCAGCGCGGCCGCGCCGTCTACCACGCCGGAACTGTTGCCCGCATGATGAAAATGGTCCCAATTGTCCTTGAGCTGCGGATAGCGCCGCTCCACCAACGCGCCATAGGTCGTCCCGCTTTCGTCTACTGGAATGTCTTTCCACATGGAGAAGACGGTCTTGAGCTGGCCCAGGCCCTCCTTCGTCGTGCCGGGGCGGGGGAACTCCTCGCGGTCCAGCGCGACCGTTTCGCCGTCTTCTTCCATGACGGGCACGACCGATTTGTCGAACCGGCCCTCCTCGATGGCTTGGGCGGCGCGCTGCTGGCTGGTCAGGGCCAGATCGTCCAGCGCGTCGCGGTCGATGCCTTCCAGCGTGGCGATGGCGTCGGCGGCCACGCCCTGCTGTGTCTGTGGGTGCATCTCTCGCAGGGCCATATTGTCACCGTCCAGCATGGGCGGTTTCGCCGGGTCCGCGATGGAGGCGGTGTAGCTCATCATCTCGCAACCGCCCGCGATCACACAGTCCTCCATGCCGGACATGATCTGCGACGCGGCCAGGGAAACGGAGGTGATACCGGATCCGCAGAACCGGTCGAGCGTCATGCCCGACGCGCGGACGTCGTAGCCGGCGGCCAGCGCGCTCATGCGGCCAATGTCCGTCCCCTGCTTGCCGACCTGGGTCGAAGTCGCCCAGATCACATCGTCGACCTTCGCCGTGTCGAGCTCGTTGCGCTCCGCGATGGCCTTGAGGACCGTGGCGGACAGATGTTGCGGATGCAGGTGCGCCAGGGCTCCTTTTCCGACCTTGCCGATTCCACGCGGCGTGCGGACGGCGTCGATAATGTAGGCTTCGGCCATGTCAGGTCTCCCGGATCAGAAATCGGAAGAGAGGTTAAGCGCTGCCCGGCCCCCGCGCCAAGGCGGCGCGTCCCATTATCGCGTCTTCGATGGAGCGCGGCAGCCCGGCGACGAAGCCGCGCAGGACCGGCGCGATCTCGGACGCGCGGTCGCGGATCACCTCGGCCGGCCCGCCCACGCCGACGCATAAATGGCGGCGCACGCCGCGCGACGGCAGCGGCACGGCGATGCCGCCCGTGCTCTCATAGCTGGGCCCCACCGCCACGGCGTAGCCTTTGGCGCGGGTGGCCCGCACGCCGTCCACGGCCTGCACGGCCGTCTCCTTCCAGAACTCGTTCTCCACTTCGTGGACCGTGCGCCGGACCAGCTTGCCAATATCGTCGTCCGTGTCGCCCGTCAGCATGGCGTAGCCCGTGGCGGAGCAGACGAGCGGGCGGACCGAGCCGGTCTCGACATGCTCGCGCACGGGACCGGGCCGGTGGTGCGTGTAGATATATTGCGAATAGATGCCGTTGCGCATGGCGAGAAAGACCGTTTCCCCGATCGTCTCGGACAGGCGCGCCAAATTGTCCGCAAACCCGTCCGGCAGGCCCGCCATGCGGATCAGCCAGTCGCCGAGAAAGCTCAGCCTCAGCGTGGGGTAGAAGGCGCGGCTTTCCACGTCTCGCTCCAGATAGCCGCTATCCTGCAGCGATTTCGTCAGGGCGGAGGCCGAGGATTGCGGCATGTTCAGGTTCTCCGCGATCTCCCCGATGGAGGCGGGGCGCTTCACGTCTGCGAAGAATTCGAACAGCGCCATGGTGCGGAAGGACGACTTCAGCATGTTCTCCGCATCGTCCAGGCGCAGCGCCTGGCCGAGGACCTGGCCAGAGACTTGGTCAGAGACTTGGTCTGGGACCTGGCCCGGCGCGACGCCGGCCAAGGCCGCGACCGACAGGCCGAGACCGTCATCGGCGAGATCGTCGCCAGCATCTGTGAGAGGCGTGTCGTTCATGGGCACCCTATCTGCCATGAAGGCGTCCCCGTTGAAAGAGAGGTTCGCAAGGGACCGACGTCCCGATCGGGTTCTTCCGGTACGAAAAAAGCCGCCCGCGCAGATTGCATGGGCGGCTGATCATGTTTTGCAGACCGGCAAGGTGCCGGCTCTGCGGGGCAGCGTTAGGCAGCCTTGGCGGCCTTGTTGATGCCGCCCTGGGCCAGTTTGGTGAATTGCAGGTCGCCTTCCATCGTCTCTTCCTTGCAGGTCTCGAGCTTCTTGGCGTCTTCCAGCTCGTCCAGGCGCTTGGCGAAGGCTTCGACGGAACCGTAGCCCGTGATCGCATAGTGGGCCATGCGCTGGTACTGGCTGATCAGCATGGCGTCGCGCACGCTGTCGTCGCCGAATTCTTCCTTCAGCACATGCTCTTCGGCTTCCTTGGTCAGGCCTTTCATGCCTTTGCAGGTCACGTTGCCGACGCCTTCGCCGTGTGCGTCGAGGATCGCCTTGATGTGCTGGTTGCCCTTTTTCGTGCCTTCGACGGAGCGTTTCAGCGCGTCCTTGAGTTCAGAGTCGGATGCGGCCGGGATCAGCTTCTCAACCGTGGCGTTGGCCTGTTCGTTGGCGTCGTACAGGTCCTTGAGTTCAGCGATGTAGAGTTCCTTGAGATTGTTGATGGCCATGATGTCGTCTCCTTGTTGGGGGCGCGCGGCATAGCAGCGTGCGCGCCGGGTGGGTTCGTTCAATCAACGGGTCCCACGGCCCAATGTTCCAAGACTCCTGCGGCCCCGCCGCTCCCGACCCTGCGTCAAAGCGCGCCAACCGCGTCAATCCGGCACGCCGTAACAAATGTTCAGACGGGCTCGAACGGACGCAAAGAACCGGTGGAGACGCCCGCCCCAATGAGGAGGACAGCCATGACATCCCTGAGAAACCAAGTCGAACCCGCCGAAGGACCGGCCACGCCACGCAAAGGCAACCGCCTGATGGACCGGCCCGAATATGAGAGCAAGCCGCGCCCGCTGACCGCCGGGCCGGAGACGACGGTCATGGATGCCGTGTCGAACATGTCCGACAAGAATTACGGCTCGGTCGTGGTCGTCGACGCGGACGAGAAAGTCATCGGCGTGGTCACGGAACGCGACATCATGAACAAGGTGGTGGGCGGCGGTCTGGACGCGAAAAAGACGCGTCTGTCCGACATCATGACGGAAAATCCGCGCCTGGCGCGCGAGACGGACGACATGCTGAATTGGCTGCGCATCATGTCCAACGAACGCTTCCGCCGCTTGCCGGTCGTCGATGCGGATGGGCGTATCAAGGCCGTGTTCACGCAAGGCGACTTCGTTTCCTACACCTGGCCGGATTTGATGTACCAGATGAAGTCGATCGCTTCGGCCACCTTCAGCCGTAATCCGTCCACCTTCCTGGTGATCGGGTCCATCGCGGTCTACACAATCATCCTGATCATCGTGTTGGCCCGCGTTCTGAGTTAGGTCTCAGACCGGGACCTCAGCCCAGATAGACCTTGCCTTCGGGATAGTGCAGGCGCGGCGGCGTCTTGGTCGCGAGCAGGAAGCCCAGCGTCAACGGGCCGAGACGCCCGAGGAACATCACGACGCAGATCGTCAGTTTGCCGACCGTGTCCAGCTCGCCCGTCGCCCCGCGCGACAGGCCGACCGTGCCGAAGGCTGAGAAGACTTCGAAGGCGGCGTCGAGGAAATCGAGCTCCTGTGTCAGGACGAGCACGAACAGGGCGGTGAAAATCAGCATCAAACCGACGAAGAGCAGGGCCATGACTTTCAGGCCGGAGCTTGGCCCGATCTCGTTCTTCTGGATGTGGATGACGCCCGAGCGCCGGAAGAAGGCGATGGTGGCGAGCAGCAACACGAAGGCGGTCGTGACCTTGATGCCCCCGGCCGTCGACGTGGCGCCGCCGCCGATGAACATCAGCACCATGGTCAGCAGGGCGGTCGCGTCCGTCACGCCCGCCGTGTCCATGCTGTTGAAGCCGGCCGTGCGCGGCGTGACGCCCTCGAACCAGGACGCCTGCAGCCGCGCCCATGTCCCGTCCATCCCACCGAGCGTCGCCGGGTTGGTCCATTCCAGCAAAGCATAGCCGCCCACGCCGGTTGCGATCAGGAGCGGGGTGCCGATCAGCATGAGGCGCGTGTGCAGGGACAGGCGCTGCCAGCGCCGTTCGCGAAACAGTTCCGACAGCACGAGGAAGCCAAGGCCCGACAGGATGAATTGCAGGCTGATCGTCCAGATGATGACGGGATTGCCGACCCAACCCATCAGACTGTTTGAAAAGGTGGAAAAGCCCGCATTGTTGAACGCGCTGATCGAATGGAACAGGCTGTGCCACAGACCCATGCCCCAGCCGAATTCAGGCACGAACTGCGTGGCGATCAGCGCCATGCCGACGAGTTCGCAGACGATGAAGATGCCCAGGATGCGGCGCACGAACGGGATCAGCCCGCCCATCGTGTCGATGTTGAGTTCTTCGGCGAGATAGCGTTGCTTGGAGACATCGATGCGCGCGCCGACTGCGGCCAGGACGAAGACGGCGAAGGTGATGAGGCCCAGACCGCCGAACTGGATCAGCACCATGATCACCCCCTGGCCGAACAGGGTCCAGGCGGTGGACGTGTCGAGCACGATCAGTCCCGTCACCGTCACGGCCGAGACGGCCGTGAACAGCGCGTCCACCCAACTGACCGGCACGTTGGAGGCGGCGGGCAGCTTCAGCAGCGCGGTGCCCGCGGCGATCCATCCCCCATAGACGAGGACCAGCCAGGCCGGGATGGAGAGTTTCACGGAAAACGCGCCCGCTAGCCGCCGACCGAGAAGCGCCGCAGATCGGCGCGCTTGCCTGCCAGAAGCAACTTGTCGGTGAGCGCCAGAGGATGGGCGTGAAGATCCTGCGTCAGGATGCGTTCGCCGATATCGATCCCCACGCAGGCCAGGTCGTAGCGTTCCAAAGACAGGTCCGCCACCGATTGGCAGGCCCGGCCCGAAGGCGCGTTGATCGACGCGATGTAGTTGCCGTTACCCAGATTGAGGAAATCCACGATGTAGGGGTTGTGCAGCAATTGGGCGAGATGCAGCGCGAAACTGGATTCCGGCTCCAGCAGGTTACGCACGCCCATGGCCGTCAGGATGCGGGCGTGCTCGGGCGTCTGGGCCTTGGCGTGGACGTCCGCGCATCCGGTCTTCATCACGCCCAGAGTGGCCAGCAGGCTGCTCTGCATGTCGTCGCCAATGGCCACGATGACGCTGTCGAACTGGTTGATGCCGAGATGGTTGAGGACCTTGGCGTCGGTGGCGTCGGCCTGGACGACCGCGTCGATCTCGCCGTCCAGTGCGGCCACGCGCGCCGGGTCGCGGTCGATCCCCGTAACCCGGTCGCCCATGCGCGCCATTTCGCGCGCGACCGCACTCCCGAACGTGCCCAAGCCGATGACGGCGATGTCGCGCCTATCTGCCATGAAAAGCCCCTCAGACCAAAAAAACCGAACGCATTGCGGCTTCGGCCCGTTCCCGGCGAGCCGACCGATTCGTCCGGTAACCCGATCAATAGTCCATATGGGTTATTGGCTATGTCGGACCGTACGGCAAATGTCGGTCCGACTCCATCCCGCCCCATCTGAAAACGACCGGACATGAACCGCGCGCAACGCAAGAGTGAAGACCGGGACGCCGCGCCTGACTCCGAGACGCTGATCCGCATGGCTTACAGTCTCGCCATGGGTCCGGAAGGGTACGAAGCCCTGTTCGACGCGCTCCAGGCCCACCAGGCCGGGCGGATCGAGACGGCCTTTTCCGACAGCCCGTCCCGTCCCGCCAGCGATCTGGATGGTGTGGAGGCGCATTTCGAGAATGCGCTCGCCATGTTGCAGTCGCAAGGACGGCGCAAGCTGTCGGCGTCGTCGGCGATCCGCACGCTGGACGCGTCGATCAAGCCCGCCCTGACACTCTCCGCGTCCGGCGGCGTCCTGCACGCCAATCCGGCGGCGCGGGATTTTTTCGGCCTGCCGGAGCCCTGGCGGCTGGAGGCGGAGCAGTTCGAGCCCGGCCACCACGGCGAGCTGCTGGGCCATTTGGCGACGCTGGAGAGCCAGCCGGAGAACACGATCATCGCCATATTCGGTCTGCATTCCGTCCATGATGGCGGGCTGGTGAAAATGTCGCTGTCGCGCACGACCGGCTGGCGGGGCCAACCTGTCGGGTTGCTGTCGGCCCTGCACATCAGCTGGTATCCGGATATCGGCCAACGCTTCCGCGACATGATGGGGCTGACGCAGGTGGAATTGCAGATCACGCGCGCCATCGTCACTGGCCTGCCCCTGTCATCCGTGTCGGAACAGCGCGGCAGCAAGCTCTCCACCGTGCGGAACCAGACCAAGTCGCTGCTCAAGAAGCTCGGCGTGCGGTCCCAGACGGAGCTGGCCTGCCTCTATTCCGGTTTTTCGCGCTACAGTCTGGAAAGCCCGGCGGCTGCGGGAACGGGCGCGTCCGCGCCCCGCGCCACACCGCCCGCCGTACTGGCCGTGAGGCCCGGTCACGTCATCGACTACCGCATGGCGGGCGCTCCCCGCGGACGGCCCGTCCTGTACCTTCCCGCCATGCTGGGCGGACGCGCGGTGACGCAGGAGATGCAGGCCGCGCTCCTGCGTCACAAGGTGCGCCTGATCATGCCGTGGCGCCCGGGTTTCTCGGGCTCCTATAATGCCGCGCCGGGAGCGGATCCGTTCCGGGACACGGCCGCAGAGGTCCAAGCGCTGCTCGATGCGCTGTCGATCGACCGCCTTCCGGTGGTTGGACAGATGACGTCCACCATGCACGCCTTCGCCGCCGCGCACCATTTGCCGGACCGCATATCCGGCCTGATGGCGCTCGCGCCCGGCTTGCCCACCGTGCGGGGTGCGCATCTGCGTCATGTCGGCCGCGCCCAGAAACTGCGCTCCCTGCTCACGCGCGAGGCGCCGCGCGTCGGCCGGTTGATCGCGCATGCCTTCCTGTCGCGCGTCGATGCGGGCTATGATGTGGAGTTCATCCGGCACTATCTGAAGGATAGCCGGGCCGACCTCGACTTCAGCCGTCGGGACGAGACCATCCACGCCTTCCGCGACGCCTATGAAGACACGCATGCCCAGGGCTATGAGGGCTTCATCGAGGAGCTGGCCCTGTTCGGCTCCGACTGGCACGCGCTGACGGACGGGTTGGACATTCCCGTGCGTTACGTGGTCGGAGAGCAGGAGACCGCCTTCCCGCCCGCGGCCGTGGAGGCGTTCGCGGCCACCTTTCTGCGCGCGGAGGTGGACTGCGTCCCGGAAGCCGGGCATCTCGTCGCCTACGAAGCCCCGGACCGGTGGGTGGCCGCGCTGGCCAAGATGGCGGGTTAGGGCGGGGAGCCTTGCGCCCTACTTCCCGATCAGCGTTTCCATCACCTCCAGCCGGTCCGCTTCCGATGCGGGCTTGTCCCAGCGAATGCGGTTGATCCGGGGGAAGCGCAGCGCATAGCCAGACTTGTGGCGCGGGCTGCGGTGGGCGGAATCAAACGCGACCTCGAAGACCAGCTCCTTGTCCACTTCCTGCACGGGGCCGAAGCGGGCAACCTTGTGGTTGCGGATCCACTTGTCCAGTTCCTTCAGCTCCTCGTCCGTGAACCCGAAATAGGCCTTGCCGATGGGCAGCAGCTTCCCTTCGTCATTCCAGAGCCCGAACGTGTAGTCGGAATAGAAGGAAGAGCGTTTGCCCGTCCCGCGCTGGGCGAACGGTCGCGAAAATTTCTGCGCTTTTCTCAATAACGTCCCAAATCCTCTTCTCCGCGGCGTTTTCTTCCTAGGATCTCCGCCTTCCGCCACGTCATGTCCGAACTGAGCCATCTGATTAAACGGCTTTTGTGCACTTTTTAC
>JBCCCX010000011.1:0-28347 GCA_039033275.1 Pseudomonadota bacterium
CTGTGCCGCCGTCTACCCCTGCATCGGATCGGAGTTCGGCTTCTACTCGTTCCGGCGCCTGCGTGAACACAGACGCTCCAAGGAATTCGACCGGGTCGCCCAGTCGGAAACACTGCACCTGACCAACGAATTCACGAATTGCACCGAAGTCGGATCCCTGATCGTTCATCCCGACTGGCGTGGCACCGGGGCTGGAAAAGCCCTGGCGCGAAGCCGCTATCTTCTGATGGCTCAATTCCCCCACTTGTTCTCCCACACGGTTATTGCGGAAATGCGCGGGAGTCAGTCACAGGATGGCGGAAGCCCGTTCTGGGATGCTGTCGGCCGGCGTTTCTTCGATATGGATTTCGTCGAAGCAGACCGGATCAGTGCCGTTCACGGTAATGAATTCATCGCGGACCTCATGCCGCGCTATCCCATCTATGTCGATTTACTGCCACAGGATGCGCAAGAGGTTATCGGCGTGCCGTTCGCGGACAGTGCCCCAGCCATGCGGATGCTGCTTCGCGAGGGTTTCACTTATGAGGGTTTCATCGATGTCTTCGACGCGGGTCCGCAAGTCGTCGCCAAGCAGACTGGGATCGCGACGATACGCGACGCTCGTCCTCTAACTCCGGCGCAACGCCTTCAGGCGCGCGAAATGGCAGGCGGATGGATGTTCGCCACGACTATGTTGGAGAAGTTCGAGGTCGGTTTCCGCCTGCCGGACCGCCCGGCCCGCTTATGGGAAGATGACAGCGAGACGCTGCTCTGCGTGCCCTTGTAGGGTCCGCCCCTAGAGTTTGGACAAAAAACCTTTGATCTCCGTCCAGGCCTTGGCATTGGCGGCAGCGTTGGTCTCCGGTGTTCCGCCGACTGCATAGAATTGCTTTTCGACCGGGTGGTAGACGCTGGATGAGAGGGCCGTCGGCATGCCGAGCGGGGCGATCATGTGACCGGCCTTGTCGAGCGTCACCTTGCGGGAGCGTGGATCATCACGCACCTTGGCAGGCAGTTGGGTCCAGAGATCTTCCGCGCCGGTTCCGCTGTCCCAGATGCGGTCGTCCCCCGCAGCGATCAACAATATGGGCGCCTCCAACCCGTCCGTCGGCACGGCCGCTTTGCCTAGCGCGGTCTGATCCCTGAACACGGTGCCGTAGAAGTCCGAGAACCCGATGCTCTCAATGCCGAGCGTGGGGTCTTCGAAAGGCGTGGCCCTGTCGTGAAGGGTCTCGAAGCCTTCGGCGAAGTAAGGCAAGGCTTGGTCGCGCCATGTCCAAGGCTCCGTCAGGTCTCCCGCTTCCGGAGACCAGCCGGGCGTGACGACCGCGCCCGGAACCAAGGCCATGACACCGGCGGCCGGTCGTTCGGCCAGCGAGGCGTAGGCGAGCACGGCCTCCGCGCCGCGCGATGTTCCGAGCAGGGCGATGCGCCTGTCGGGTTGGCCCAGCTCTGCTCTTGCCAGGTCGATCGCCTCGCCGATCGTTTCCAGCGCAATCCCGTCATGATAGTCCGGTCTTCCGGGATAGCTGAAGAGGGCGGGCGTCAGCACATCATAGCCGGCATTGGCTAGCGCCGGGGCGAAGGTCGCGTCCATTCCGCCACCGGACCCCGGTATGCAGACGACGAGCAAGGAGCCATCAACCGCAGGGCTGTAAAGTGCAGCGCGGACATCCCCCTTCGCGAGGTCCCGCTTGGCGACCCCTTTGCGCAGCCGCTGCACGCGGCCTCTATGCGAAAGGAGCGGCGTCGCCGTTCCTGTCTCGAGCACTTCGATACGGGCGTCTGCGCCCAAGTTCTGATCCAGTACAGGACGGCCGTAGCTTCCTTGGGTGCCCCGCAGATAGGCGTGGGGCGAAGCGTTGAGCGGCTTGAGAGCTGAAAAGAAATCGTGGCGATGCTCGGACAGATCGAGCCGGGCTTTCGAGTCGGCCAATGTGTCGATCTGCGATGACCATTGCGTGCCTTCAAGATCGAGCAGGCTCATCCTGACCGTGATGGCCTGTCCAGGCGTCAGACCTGCGGCAATTCCCTCAACACCGTCTTCATATGGTCCGAAATCTGGAAAGATCTCCCAGTGGGGACGGTCGGCCGTGCGTTCACGCTTTACGTCCTCAACCACCGAGCCGGTCCTGCAACATGGCCGTCAAGGCTTTGCGGTCGATCTTCTTGGTGCTGGCTAAGGGAAGAGCATCGACAAAGAATATTCGCCTCGGATGGGCGTAGGCCGGGCCTTCATTCAATGCAAAGCTCTTCAGCGCGCTGGCGTCGGGCGCGGGCTCGGCAGGGACAATGAAGGCAGCGGGAACGACCCCTTTCGTGTCGTGAGGCATGGGGATGACGGCGGCCTGTGCGACACCGGGATGGCGTTCCAGCAACGCCTCCACCTCGGCCGGATGGATGTTGTTTCCGCCAGAGACGAACATGTCGTCCTCGCGTTCCACGAAGTAGTAAAAGCCGTCCCCGTCCCGGCGCATTATGTCTCCGGTGCGGTACCACCCATTGACGAACTTTTCCGCTGTCGCCTCCGGTCGGTTGAGATAGCCCTGCGTCATCATCCGCGTGCGCATCAGAAGAACGCCCTCATCCGGGCCTCGCCCCGCAATGGGATCGAGCCGGACATCGATGGCATCGGGTGGATATCCGATACTCGTCGGCGGAACCGGCTTGTCAGGATCGGGATGCGCGCCGAAGCCGACGAAGCCGGTCTCCGTGGTTCCGTAGCCATTGTCGATCTTCGCGCCCGGAAACAGGGTCTGCATGCGGGCGTACAGCTTTTCCGATAAGGGCGCCGACCCGATGGATATGGTGTCGATGCTCGAGAGATCGGTTTCATAGCCCGCATCGACAGCGTTCATCATCATGGCGATCATGGTCGGCACTCCGGTGAGTTCGGTGATGCGGTGCCGTTCCACCATGTCCAGAGCATGCCCGACTTCGAAACCAGGCGCGAGATAGCAGGACCCGCCATAGCGCAACGCCAGCAGCACCGTGCACTGAGCGTTCATGTGGTACATGGGCGCCGCCACGAAGGTTCGCGCTCTCTCGATGGACTCGGCGATCGTCGCGTAATGCTCCAACGCCCAGAGATAGCCCTCATGCGTAATGGGAACGCCCTTGGGCAGGCCAGTGGAGCCGGACGTGTACATGATGCAGGCCGTCTCCGGTTGCGGTCTCGTAATTGGGAAGAGGCTCGCACCGGTGTCGGCGTCGAGGATGGTCCTCGGGTGTGTTCGGACACCAGACGGTAGGATATCCGCGCATGAATCGTCATGGAGCAGAAGCGCGACTCCTGAATCGCGAACGACATGCTCCAGCGTTTCGCGCGGGAGTTTGTAATTGATGGGGCACGCCACGCAGTTCGCCTGCATTATGGCGAGAAAATCCAGCATGTAATCCAGGCTGTTGCGCGCCAGCAGGCCGACGACGGCTTTGGCGGGGACGTGGGCTGCCAAGGCGGCGGCTCGCCTGGCAACCGTCCGGCGGACGTCTCCATAGCTCAGTCGGGTCTCAGGGCCGTCCGTCGGGCAGAAGACAAGCGCAATCCGGTCATCAGGGGCCGAGCCGGATATGGCCCCTCCGAGATTCCCTGTCTTCGAAATCGTCGTCATGCCGGCTCCATGCCTCTTCGGCCTCTACAGGGTGAGGATGGATTTGCCGAACACTTGCCGGTCCACCATCTCCTGCATGGAGGTTCGGACTTCTTCCAACGGTCTGACGGCATGAAGGACGGGTTCGAGGCGTCCATCGGCGCACATATCCATGAGATCGATCTGGTCCTGGCGTGTCCATCCGTCGGATCCGAGGATGTTCAGCTCATAACTCCAAATGTAGCGAATATCCGTTTGGGGATCATACCCGGCGGTCGCTCCGCAGGTCAGGATGCGGCCACCCGCTTTCGTAATCTTGAAACACTGCCTCCATGTCTCCCCGCCAATATAGTTGACGACCACATCCACACCCGTTTTGTCGGACCCAACCCTGGGCCGTCCGGCGATTTCGCGTGTGCGCGTCACCAGATCTTCCTTGGACGTGTCGATGACATGGTCGGCACCGTGGGCGAGAAGCTTTTCGCACTTCTCCGCGCCGCGCGCCGTCGCGATGACGGTTGCGCCCACGGACTTCGCCAAGTCGATGCAGCACGTCCCGACGCCTCCCGAGGCGCCGAGGATCAGGACGGTTTCGCCTTCGGCGACCTGGCCGCGGGCCACCATCATCCTGTAAGCGGTGCCATAAGCGATCGGCAATGCCGCGGCGTCTTCGAAACTCAGCGTATCCGGCATGCGGAACAGATTATCCGCTGGCATAGTGAGATACTCACGCGCCATGCCGACCGCCGTCTCTCCCATCATGCCGAAATCGCCCCATGGCAGAAGGCTGACGCGGTCCCCGACGGACCATTCGCTCACATTCTCGCCGATGGCGGCGACAATGCCGGCTCCGTCTCCGCAGGGCACCATGGGAAGCGGGGTTTTCAAGGCCGTCGTCGCGCCGAGTATCATCGGATCGAATCCGTTGAATGCCACCGCTTTCATCCGGACGAGCACCTCCCCGTCCTTGGGTTTCGGAACGGGCCATGTCTCGATGGAGATATTTTCCACGGGTCCGTGCTCGTGGAAAACTGCGGCTCGCATCGTCTCGGGCAGGGGGGCGTTGGGGGACTGGCTCATGGCGGGGACTCCTTCAATCAAAGCGCGATGAGGCCCTTGGGCGTCTGGAGGCTGGCACGAACGCGGTTGGTCATGCCTTTGCGGATCGCGGATGCATCCAGCCCGAGGGTGCGGAAGACCGCTTCGAGCGACTCCGGTTGGGATGTCTGATAAGTCAGGGAGTGCAGCGCGCACCCTTGCGGGGCGTCCCCGGACGGGTGCGGGCTGTCGAGCCAGTCGATGAAGAATGGCACGAGAAAGTCATGCTCCGGCATGATTGGCTCCAGCAGGACCCATTCGAGCGTCATACCGTCCGGCCGCGTCCGCGACCACCGGTCGGGGCCTTCCATTGTCAGGTGACCGTTTTGCGCGCGGCGTGCGAGAGCGGACATGTCGATATCAGGGCGAAGGCATACGGTCATCAGGCGCGGAGCGTCCAGACCGCAGCAAAACTCGATCCAGTCATCCGCCCCTTCGCTCGTCGGTGTCGTGCCGGGTGTCGGCGCGTAGATTTCCAGATAGCAGTCCGGACCCAAGCCGATCAAAGCATTGTGGGACAGGCCGTGTCCGTGCACACCCCCGAAGGACGGGGTGACACCCGTGAGCGCCTCTATCTGGCGGCAGGCTGCATCCAGCTCTGGGGCGGCGTAGACAAGATGGTCGACGGCGAACATGGAAGGGATGCCTTTCCGCTCAGTCGTTGTAGATCGCGAAGGTCGCGCGGCCGATCGCGACAAGCTTGTCGTTCTTGTCGAAGACATCCACGTCGGAGACACCCAAAGTGCGGCCCTGACGACGAATGGTGGCGACGGCCCGCAAGCCTGAATCGACGACAGGACGGAACATGTCCGTGCGAAAATTCGCGGTCGGACAGCGATCGACGCCCGCCGCCAGAAACACGAAAGTGGCCGCCGTGTCGATGAACGCCCCGATGGCCCCTCCGTGCATGTGTCCGGCCGCCGCGCCGCCTTGCAGTTCGTCCCGCATGGGCATGCTCAGGGTCAAGGCCTGCGCGTCTGCATCGTAACGTTCGGCCCGTATGCCCATGAACGCGATCATGCCGGTCTCGTCGAGCCACTCCTGAACGGTTTCAAGCGGGATAGGGCTCTGTGTGGCGGCCATGGAGTCTCTTCCTTGTGCGGCGTTGGGCAATGCCTTGGAGTATGTGAAGCTGTCCGAGACAACTTGAACGTAACGGCTACAGGGAAGGCGGTTCCGAGCCGAGCGCACTTGCGCCGGACAAAGCGGACAAACAGAACTGTGCGACAAGGTCGGCCGTCTGTTCCCGGTCCAGCGCGCCTTTTTCCCGGTACCAGTAAACGACGTATGACACGGTGCCGAGAACCGAAAAGGTCGACGCGGCAACGCTTTCAACTGAGAAGACGCCGGCCTTGCAACCGGCCTCGATCTCCTTGCGATAGGCAGCCGTCAGGCGGCGTTGGAGGGCAGCCAGTATTTCGGTCTGCTCGTCACTGAACAATCCGGCTTTGCTGAGGGGGCCGAAGAGGACCGAGTCCGTCAGGGGAATGAAGCCTCGCACCTCAAGTTGCACCATGACCTGAGCTTTCGCGATTCGCTTCAGCCGTTCTGCCGGCGGGCGTGGTGGAACCGCCTCCACCTTCTCCACGAGGTGCCTCAGAGTCGTGACGACAGTATCGTAAAGCAGATCGTTCTTGGACTTATAGTAATAGTAGAGTGCGGGATGAGTCAGCCCGACCACATCGGCGATGTCCTTCAACGTGGTCCGGTCATAGCCGTTTTGGGAAAAGAGCGTCATCGCCGCGGCTCTTATCGCTTTGCGGCGGCCCTCTCGGTTGCTCGTCTGGAGTTCTGCCTGCGTGTAAACAAGTGCGGTCATATGAAGGTCAATAGACGCCGGGGCGTGTGGAGTAGGATCTCGTCGATTTCGGATTGGTCAAACTGCCGCCTTAACATGTAGGGGACGACGTTGCGAAAGATATGTCCGTAGCCATGTCCGCCGAAGCTGCTCAATCGCGACCGATAGCAGATGTCGTGGCTGATCGCGATCTGACCGGCGTGGCCGGTATCGAGTAGTTGCCGGATCCATCCGAGCCGAACCGCATCGTTCGGCATGTCCACGTCCTCGTTCCATTTGTAGTAGGACAGTTCCATGCCGAATAGATCGAATTCCACGACGACACCGGTATCGGCCAGGCGAAGCAACCTCTCGGCATCGAATATGGTGCGGTCTATGTGGCTGATGACGACCCGCGACATGTCCACACCACGGGCGAGAAGGAAATCGGCGACTTCCTGGGGTTGATCCGCATTGCGTCCAGGGTGAACATTCAACGCGGCACCTGTCTCTTCCATGGCGATGACGGCGGCTTCCATCACCCGGCGCTCCAACGCCGTCCAAGGAGTCTGGCATCCGATCTCGCCGATCATCCCGGCCCGCACATTGGTGTTCCAGGCCCCCTCGAAAACCTGGTCGGCCATTTCTTGGGCGAAACTCTCGACAGTTCGCGCGGCATTTTCCGGGTCTTGATATTCATCGACATAATGTCCGCACCCCATCACGATATGGGCGCCCGTTCTCTTCGAGACCTCCACCAGCCCCGCCGGGTCCGGGCTCAAGCCTCCGCAGCTCAGGTCGACAATGGTGCGCCCCCCGTCTTCCACCATTCGAGCGACTTCGCGTACTGCGACCTCCACCTCGTCAAGCTGAAGATTTCCAGGCGCTTTGACCTCTCCGTAATTTATGGGCCAATGCTCCGATATGGCGATTTCACGGCCGACCGGCTCCATATCCTTCCAGTCGGGAGGACGGATATCGCAGAGCACATGCTCATGCAGCAGGGTTGGACCCAAGGCCATTGGATCGACGCGGCCGAGTACGGTTTGCGCCTTGCCGACCAGGTCGGATCTTTTAAGTCTCACAAGCGGATCTCTGCGTAATCGGGGGCCGGGGCGCCCCATGATCGACCATATCGTACGTCCTCGGGGTAATATTCCGAATTGTATTGAACGCTCGCCGCGGCGGCCTCGCCGCCAATGGATGCGATGAAAGCCAATATCATATCCATACCAGCCGAGACGCCGGCGGACGTCCAGACCGGAGGCGCGTGAACGTAGCGGCGACTTTGCACGTCCACCCCTCTCGAGGACAGGTCCGGACCCGTCTTCCAATGGGTTGCGGCGGAACGGCCTTTCAGCAGTCCGGCAGCTGCCAGAATGTAGGCGCCGGTGCAAACGGACAGGCAATGCTCGGCGTTTTCGAGGATGGGGCTTAAGCTCTTCATGCGCTTGGGGTCATCGGCAAAGTCAATTGCCGCAAAGCCGCCAGGGACCACAACGATATCGTAGCTATGGCTCGGCAGTGCGCTGTCGGGAACGATCGTAAGTCCTTTCGCGCATTTCAGATGCCCTGCATCCAGCGCGAAGGTTTCGATCCTGTTCGGTCCCTTTGCATAGCTCCGCCACATGGTCAGCATTTCCCAAGGACCGACGAAATCCAATTCCTCCACGCCTTCGAATACGAAGACGCCGACGGACATTGCCTCGCAAGCTCGGGCGGACTGGAGGCTTGTATCGGGAGCCGTTTCTCCAACGGCACGCAAATCGGTCATATCCATGCTTTCAGCATGGTTGGATGGCTATAAAACTTCGTCGGCCAATACTTGCACGCACCTGCCATCCCTGAACATGGATGGGACGAGGCCGAATGACGAAACGAAACTGCGCGAAAAGTGCGCGGAGTCGGAAAATCCGCTGAGATGGGCAACGGAAGTCAGGTCGGAATTCGTGCTGAGCAGCGATATGGCTTCGCGGATCTTGCGCCATGCCTTGAAGCTGCGAAGCGAAATGCCGACTTCATCGGTGAACAGATGTGACAGACGGCCGGACGAAAGGCCGGACAGTTTCAATAATTGCCCATAATCATAGTCCAGCGGCGAAACCGCGTTCATTTGATCCAGTATGCGGCTGATCCGAGGGTCCTGCACATCCGAACAGCCGATTTCTTCGGTCAGGCAGCCGACCACTTCGCAGAACATCGCGTCCGCATCGGCCAAACCGATCTCCGAAGGGTCTTTCGTGGCAAACGGTTCCAGACAGGACAAATAGGATGCGGCACTGACCTTCACGACGCCTGCGTCGCCCGTGGCGGCATTGACCGAGGCATAGCAAGGGTGTGCCGGATCAATATGGATGCCGACGAAACGGTTGTTCCAGGCCTTCAGCTTCCGGGGGAGGCGTGACCGGACGAGCAGCGCGTCGCTCTGGAAGCATCCATCCTGTGTCTCAACGCCTATCGGGGTTCCGTCGAAAGAGACCAGCAGGACGGCAGGAACGCGCGACGTTTCCAGCGACGTGGCATATCGGGCGGAGTAGATCAGCCCGTCATCGAGCATATACATCCGAGCTCTGCGCTCTGGAAACTCCTCCCAATAGGACATCGCTAAACCCTTTCAACTCGGAGGGTCATGGAACCGTCATTTTACTGACTTGTCAATAAGTTGTTTGATGTTTCCGTTAGCGTCCAGTTTCAAGACTGTATTTGCTGCAAAAAGCATCACCGCGTCACCTGTTCTGGCCCAACGATGCGAGCTGGTCAGGCGCAGGGCAAAGGTGAATATGTCTGAAACGATAGAGGGTTACAGGGCCGGACAGGAACTGGGTGCATCTCCGTGGATGCGTGTTCGGCAAGCCGATATCGATGTGTTCGGGTCCACCACCCGGGATCTGGAGCCGCTGCACAATGACCCGATCTGGTGCGACCGGAACAGTCCCTATGACGCGCCTATCGCCTACGGCTTTCAGACCTTGTCCTATCTGACCTATTTTCTTCACCAAGCGACAGATGGAAAGTTCAGCGGTGCCCATGATACTGAGGACTTTCCGATCAACTGCGGTTTCGACCGCGTCCGCCTGATCACGCCCGTTTTGTCCGGTTCTGAGATAAGGGGCGTCTTCAAGATAGGGGGCCTTGAAAAAAGGCGTCCGGGCGAGCTTCGGTTGACGCTGGATTTCGAAGTGCAGATCAAGGGAGCCGACAAGCCTGCGGCTGTCGGTCAGTGGGTATATCTCTGGGTCACGGGAGAGGGGACGAAAGCCGTCAGTCGGTCGGCGCCGTCCTGAAGGTCATATGTTCGAGCCTCTCGACCCTCACCAGCTCGATCGTCAATCGCTCCCGGGCTTGCTGGATCGAAACATCCGCTTGTTCCCGGACAGGGACGCGGTTGTCGATGAGCAATGCAGGCTGACTTACGCGCAACTCGGCGAACGTGTCGCCGGTTGCGCCGATGCGCTCTCGGCGTTGGGGGTCGGGCATGGAGATTGCGTGGCCGCGCTAACGCATCCTGGCGCAGACTTCCTGGTTTCGTTTCTCGCCGCCGGCCGGCTCGGCGCGGTGTGGCTCGGGCTGAACCCGAAATACACGCTGGCGGAGCTTGAGACGGTTTTGACGGATGCAGGACCCAAGGTCGTTCTCTGCCGTGCGGCCTGGCGGGACCGGGATTACGAATCGGAGCTATCAAGCCTGTCGTCTCTAGGGCGGAAAATGGATATCTCTTCCATTGAAGATCTGGCTCGCCGTGAGGCGCCGCTACCGGGCCATGCCATCATGGCGGGTCCCGATGATCCGGCCCTGCTCGTCTTCACATCGGGCACAACGGGGCGTCCCAAGGGCGCTCTGATTTCGCACAAGTCGATTCTCAATGCGGCTTATGTTCGCCTGCGGGCCTGGGGCCATGAAAATCTGCGGGCTTTGCTGAACCTTCCCATCAATCACGTTGGCGGTGCGAGCGACATTGTCGGGCCGGCTTTGCTCTCCGGTGGGACATTGATCTGCATGGAAAACTTCAGTGCAAGCCGAACCGCGGCGATCATAGACGCAGAAGCGATCACCTTTCTCTATCAGATACCCACGCAGTTGCAGCTCATGCTGGCCGCGCCGCAGACAGCGTCGGCCCGGCTGGACAGCCTGCGCAGAGTTTGCTGGTCTGGCGCGCGGGCCCCGGATGACCTGGTGGACGCTTTGGCAGCGCGATTTCCGGGGTGTCTCGGTTCGGACTATTCCATGACGGAGTCGGTCGGACCTGTAGCACTTTTCGGAAGCGATGCATCCGTAGAGGTCTTGAAGTCGGCTGTGGGGTGCCCTCCACCGGGTCGCGACGTCAGGCTCGATGAGACGACCTCCGAGATCCTGGTGCGCGACGACTACCTGTTTTCGAATTATCTCGACAGACCCGACGCGACGGCAGCGACATTGCATGAAGGCTGGCTGAGAACGGGCGACATCGGAGCCTTCGACGACAGGGGTTTCCTGAAGCTTGTGGGTAGAGTGAAGGACATGTTCGTCTCAGGCGGGTACAATGTCTATCCGGCGGAGATAGAGCGCGTTCTGGAAAGCCATCCGGATGTCGACATGGCGGCCCTGATCCCGGTGGCGGATGAGCTATGGGGCGAAGTCGGGCATGCCTACATTGCATCGGAAAAAGGTGTCGACCCATCCGCATTGAAGGCGTTGTGCCGCCTCAAACTGGCTAACTACAAGCTTCCGAAAGCTTTTTCAGTCAAGCCGGTCCTGCCGATGCTTCCCATCGGCAAAGTCGATAAGGCTGCTTTGTCAAAGGACTCCGGCGGTGAGGCCGGCCGAAGCACCTAAGTTCAATCTGTGGGCGTCCCCGGTCAGCATGGTTGAGCTCTGGAGTGTCGAATGCAGATCATGTCGGGGATTGGACATCTTGCATCGGATGAGGTCGAGATATCCGATTCGGCCTGGCTTCGCAGGGTTGTGGGACGGGCTGACAGGTCAGGCGTTTTATTCGACCTGACGCCCGGTTCCAGCGCGAAACGGTTTGGCTTTCGCATTTTGGAAGTCGCAATCCCCGGTATCTTTCGGCCGTGCGCCGTGCGCATCGTCACGGTTTTGGGTTTGGGGAGAGAATTTTGACACTTTCGACAGCGCGGCAGTTTCGCTCCGGTCTAAAAGCGTGTGCCATTCCTTTCATGGCGGCTTTGGTCTGGGGGTGTGGCGATGCGGTTGTCGACACGGTCGAAGACGCCCCTGTTGCAGATGCGATCATCCGCGGAGTGACGGTCGTGTCCGTCGATGACGGCACGGCTGTGATCTCGGATGTGGTTATCTCCGATGGTGTGATTCAGGACGTTCGCCTCGCTCAGTCAGAACCAGCCGACCGGGCCGTCTTGGACATTGACGGTCGCGGGAAGTACCTGATCCCCGGCCTTGCGGACATGCATGTCCATTTGGCCGAACCCTGGGGTCCGCGTGGCCGCAAGGAAATGGACGTTTTCCCCGAAGACGAAGCGCAAGCCATAGCAGACGAGATGTTCCTTTATCTCGCCAACGGCGTGACTCTGGTGCGCAACATGGATGGGTGGCCATTGCATTTGGAGCTGCGCGATCGCATCCGGTCCGGTGAGATCGACGGGCCGGAAATCGTCACCAGCGGCCCTATCATCTACGGCCCTGGCGCAGGCGCGCTCTATCCCGACGAGGCCAGCGCACCCGGGGCATGGGTCGCCTCTGCCGAAGAGGCCAGGTCGGTTGTCGATGCCCATCTCGATGCGGGTTTCGATTTCATAAAAGTCTATAATTCCATGCCGCCCGAAGCCTATGCGGCCCTGATAGATCAGGCTCATGCGCGCGGAGCCAAAGTGGCCGGGCACATCGCCTTCGATGTCGGGGTCTACGGCGCGCTCGAAGCCGGTCAGGACTCGATCGCCCATCTCCGCGGCTACGATATCCCGCCTGCGAGCGAAAACATCGACTTGATGTCCCCGGAGCGGTTTGCCTACTGGCTCAGGATCAGTGACGGAACCATGGCGGATTTTGCCCGCGCGACGAAGGACTCCGGAACATATAACGCCCCGACGCTCGCGGTCGCGGACGCGTTTTCATACTTCCTCACCGACGATCCGGCCGGAGCCTCTCCCGGTTATAAATATATGTCGGCGCAGATGCGCGACTATCATTCGCAATTCGTCCTGTTCAGCCGCGCGGCGATCGAAGCCACCTTGGCGACGATACCGCCCATTCACCGCATGTTGAATGCGCTCCACACGGAAGGCGCAGGACTGATGGCCGGTACGGACACGCCGATCTACTATCTGGTTCCGGGATTTGCGCTCCATACAGAGCTCGAGAATTATGTCGAAGCCGGCTTCTCCGAAGCCGAGGCGCTTCGCATCGCGACTGTTAATCCAATGACATATCTGGGTCGCGAGACGCAGAGAGGCCGCATCCAGGCGGGCCATGAGGCCGATCTCGTCCTGCTGAACGCCGACCCGCTTTCAGACATACGGAACACACGGGACATTGCGGGTGTCATGTCCGACGGGCGTTGGTTCGACCGAGCGGAGATCGACAGCCGTCTCGATGGGATCGCGTCGCGAGCGGCGGTGGCCGACACAGACTCTTCGCAGGATGATCCGGAAGCCGAGGGCCAAGAGCCATGAATGCGGACGCCATTCCGTCTTTCGATGCTGTCGGCCTGGCTGAGTTCATCCGTGAAGGGCATATCGAGCCGTCCGAGGTTCTGGAACTCTGTCTTGCCCGGATCGGCAGGCTCGATCCCCACGTCAACGCCGTTGTATCGCTTTACGCCGATCGTGCGCGGGCGCGTGTCGGGACCCTTGATCGGGCCCTGCCTTTTGCGGGCGTGCCGTTACTGATCAAGGAAACGACGGCTTATGCAGGCGAACGCACGACGTTCGGGTCGGCATGGTTGGAAGACTATGCTTCGGATACGACCGACCCTGTCATTTCAGCATTGGAATCTCTCGGCTTCGTCGTCGTCGGGATGACGAACGCTCCGGAGTTCGGTCTGACCGATGTCACGGAGCCGGTCATTTTCGGCCCGTCGCGCAATCCTTGGAATCTATCGCACTCGCCGGGTGGTTCGTCCGGCGGATCCGCCGCGGCCGTGGCCGCAGGCTTCGTCCCCTTCGCGCATGGCTCGGATGGCGGCGGATCCTTGCGGGCTCCCGCCTCGCATTGCGGGATGGTCTCTCTGAAACCGTCGCGTGGATGGCCGTCTCCGCCCTTGACCCTTCCCGGAGCGGAGTGGTTGCCGGGACTCGTTTCCCGGTTCGGCATCTCGCGCTCCGTGCGAGACCTGAAAGCCATACTTCTCGCGCTTGATCCGTTTTTCGGCGTCGACCGGATTGCGCCGCGACCTGCGAAGGCTCTCAAGATCGCCTGCGTTAGGCCGACGCTCCTTGGGCAACGCCCGCATCCGGATGTCGAGACCGGACTGCAAGCCGCTATCGAGACGTTCAGCTCGCTCGGACATGATGTCGAGCCAATCGACTGGCCTTTCGACGCGCCGCGTTTTCATACCGCATTCTTCGATGCGTGGGCCGCATTGGCGGATGGGTACATAAACATCTTGTCCGGTATGACGGGTCGCGCCCGCAACGATGCGCGGCTCGAACCCTGGACGCGCGAACTCGTCGCGCGCGCGCGCAAGCTCGACGTCGCCGCAGCCGGTCGTGCGTCGGACGCTCTGTCCGACGCGGCCGCGGCTTATGACAGTTTGATGGACCGCTACGATGTGCTGTTGACCCCCGTCTATGCGAAACTCCCGCCTCTTGTCGGAGAGCACAGCACGACTGCGGATTTCGCCGAGATCTTTCCGAAAGTTGCCGAGGGCGTGTCTTACACGCCATTGCAGAATGCCACCGGCGCTCCGGCCGTATCCTTGCCGGCAGGCCGCTACACGAACGATGGCGGGAGCTACGAGGCCGGGTCGCTGCCGGTCGGCGTACAGATATCCGGGCGCATAGGCGACGAACTCCTGCTGCTCGATCTCGCCGCACAATATGAAGATGCAAGACCGTGGCCCCTTCTCGCCACGCTCGACTGATAGGGCGGACGCGACAATGAGCGAAAAATCCATGACCGCAGAAGAGACGCGCCCTTGGCCGTCTCCCCCGATCGCCTGGTACGGCGTTGCAGTCCTGTTCCTAGCTTATGTATTCGCCTTCATCGACAGGCAAATTCTCTCGCTGATGGTCGAGGCCATCAAGGCCGATCTGGAGCTTTCCGATACCCAGATCAGTGTGCTTCATGGGTTAGCGTTCGTCGTGTTCTACGCTCTGGTCGGTATCCCGATCGGGCGGCTCGTCGACCGTCGCCGCCGCACGACGATCGTCGGGGTCGGAATCGCCTTCTGGAGCTTCATGACCGCGCTGTGCGGCCTCGCGCGAGGCTTTGGCTCCCTGTTCGCCGCGCGTGTCGGCGTGGGCATCGGCGAGGCGGCGCTGACACCCTCGGCCTACTCGCTCATCGCAGACTATTTCGCGCCCGAAAAACGAGGTCGCGCACTCGCCGTCTATTCCGTCGGCATAACCGCCGGTGGCGGCTTAGCCCTTATCCTGGGCGGCAAACTGTTCGATTACTTCGATGCGACGGGCCCGCTGGATATGGGTTTGTTCGGCGTGTTGAGCGCATGGCAGCTCACCTTCATCGCGGTTGGCCTGCCCGGCCTCCTGGTTGCCGTCCTGGCATTGACCATGCGCGAGCCAGCGAGGCGTGGCACGCTGCGGGACCCGTCGGAACCCGTCATGTCGTTGAAACAGGCGATCACCTATGTCTGGGACCGGAAGCGCGCCTATCTGCCGCTTTTCGTCGGGCTCGGACTTCTTTCAATGGTTAGCTATAGCTTTATCTGGCTGCCATCCTTCTTCATCCGGGAATTTGGCTGGACACCGGGCCAGTACGGGCTCTGGGTCGGCTGGATCGTCATCATCTTCGGCTCGCTTGGCATTCTCGCGGGCGGCGTCGCATCGGACAAGCTGACGGCGAGAGGACGGATGGATGCGCCGCTGCTCGTGCTGATCGCCTTCGGCGCCGTCAGCATCGTCTTCGCCGTGGCCACGCCGCTCATGCCCGGTCCTTACCTGTCCCTTGCCGCCTATGCCGTGGCGACCTTCTTTTTGATGGCGCCGTTCGGACTGGCCCCGACGGCGATACAGATCCTCACGCCCAACGAACTGCGCGGGCAGGTCAGCGCGCTCTACCTGCTCGTCATGAACCTCCTCGGTCTTGGTCTCGGCCCGATCGTGGTCGCCGTTCTGACGGATACGGTGTTCCGGGACGAGACATTGCTGGGCTTGTCGATCGCCGTGGCGTGCGCCGTGCTGGGCCCGCTCTCGATCCTGACCCTGCTCTACACGCGCAAGCCGTTCATGGACGCGATAGGTCGGTCTTGATTGGATGAGGTTGAGGCGCACAATATCTGGTTGCCAAGCCGCATGGCTGGCCTCGTGAACGTCGCTCATGACATGGATTGACCCGATACGAGCATTTGCCGAATTGGCTTGTTCGATGCCGAATGACGCTGTTCCCGAGCACGTTCTCACATTCCAGAAGAAACGTATTCTCGATAATATGGCCGTGGCGGCCGCGGGCCGTCACGCGGACGGCCTCTCCCAACTGGATGAGCTCTTCAGTTCCCAGGGGACGTCGTCGCAGGTCTTGCTCGTCGGAACGGACCGCAAGGCGTCGCTGCTGGACGCCTGCTTCTACAATTCCGTGGCTGCGCGTGCGCTGGACTTTTGCGACGTTGCCTTTTCCGGCCAGCACCCGAGTTCGACCGACGTGCAGGTTGCGCTGGCCGTCGGTAGCGTCACCCGCTCAAGCGGGGCCGACATCCTGTCCGCCATGGCCGTGGGTCAGGACATGGCCGACCGCCTCTATAGCGCAGTGGACCCGGACAATGAGTTTCATGGTTTTGACAGCAACATACTATCCTGCTTTTCGGCGAGCCTGATAGCCGGCCGATTGATGAAGCTGACGGTCGATCAGCAACAGGACGCATTCGGGCTTGCCTTGAACCGGATGGCTGGAACATTCCAAAACAATAGGGACGGCAGTCTGGCTGTGCGCCTCGTCCAGGGGTTTTCCTCGCGTGCTGGCGTGGAGGCCGCACTTCTCGCGCGCGCCGGTTTGACGGGTCCCCGCCGGTCTTTGTGCGGGGTAGGCGGCTTCTTCGATCTATATGCCCGACGCCGAGATATCGACCCTACGTCTTTGACGGACGGTCTCGGAGTCCGGTTCTTCGGCGGCCAGGACAGGACCTGCTTCAAGCTCTATCCAAGCTGCAGCGCGACCCTCAGCCTGACGGACGCCGCTCTTGAAATTGTCCGGATGGTCCCGTTCGATCTGGAGGATATCGCGAAAGTATCGCTTGATATCACACCCGTCCAAGACGCTTTGTGTGGTGCGCCTTTCGAGCCTGGCGACTCACCGGCGGCTGCGGCGATGTTTTCCGTACATTATGTCACCGCCAATGCGCTCGTGAGGAAGTCGTCTCGGCTGGAGCATTTCACGGCTGACAGTATTCTCGACCCCGATCTGCTGGCCTTGGCAAAGGCCGTCAATGTGCGGGTCGTGCCCGCCAATCTGTTCGATGCCTGTGCCGTCGCGGTCGACTTGAAGGACGGCCGACGCCTGGCCGCATCGGCCAAGAACGGGAAAGGGTGGCCGGCGAACCCGCTGAGCGACAGTGATTTCATACTGAAGGTCGAGCAGTGTATGGAATTCGCCGGGTATTTAGACTTCGCCGAACGGGCCGACCGGATCCACAGCGTCGCCGCCGACATGAACGAGATAGACGACGTGTCAATCGTACTCGACATGCTCAAGCCCGCCGGAGCCTCGTAAGGCTCGTCGCGTCGGGAAAGCCGCGACCGGGTTTTACCGATGGCGACCTTCCCATTGCTCGGTTCCGACGAACGCAAGCCTCGCCTAGTTCAGGCAATCGGTCTCATCGCCTTGCGTCTTGCAGATCTGTGTAATCCGGTAAGACCCGTCCCGGCCGTGCTTTACGGTAAACGCAACGCGATCATCCTCTTCGAAACCGCTCAGATCCACATCGCTCATAATATCGAATCCCATGGTCATGGCGCCCATGCCGATGCCGTCGATTTCCTCGTGATCGATGGTGAGGTAATCGCCATCCGGGCCGAGAGACCGGATCGTTCCAGTCGTTGAGCCGGTATCTCCGGCAGGAGCGTCCGATGCAGTCATCTCGGAGGTGTCCTCGACCATGCGTTCGGCGGTCGTCTCGTCGGACGAAGCGCCGCAGGCTGTCAGCAAAAGCGCGACTCCGATCGCGAAAGGTTTTCTATAGGTCATGCAGGATCTCCTGGCTGGGGTGAATGGCGCGGCAAAGTCCGGCCGACTTGGATAAGGTAGATGGCGGGCACGACGAACAGGACCAGCAAGAGCGTGGAGGCCATGCCTCCGACCATGGGCAGGGCGATGCGGCGCATGACGTCCGCTCCGAGACCATCGGTCAGAAAAACGGGGGCCAGACCGGCGAAGATCGTCAGCACGGTCATGAGCTTCGGTCTGAGCCGCTGCACGGCACCCGCTATGACGGCCTCGCGCAGGGCCTCGCGGTCGCCTGGCAAACGCGTGCGGACCTCGGCGTCGATGTAGAGCAGCATGATCACGGCGGTTTCGACCGCAATACCGCCCAAGGCGATAAAGCCGATCGCGACCGCCACAGACAGGTTGTACCCGGCGAGCCATACCGCCCATAGCCCGCCGATCAGGCCGAAGGGCAGGGACAGCATCACGATGAAGGTCCGGTCAAGCCGGCCGAAATGCAGCATGAGCAACAGAAAGACGGACAGGATGGCGGCGGGAATGGCAATCCGAAGCCGGGCGTTCGCCTCTTGCAATTGCTCATACTGTCCGGAGATCGCGACGGCATATCCAGGCGGCAAAGACAGTTCGTCGGCAAGGGTCTGCCGCAATTCCTCGACATAGCCGCCGAGATCCCGACCCTCTATGTCCACGAAAACCCAGCCCGTCAGGCGGGCGTTTTCCGACCGGATCATGGGCGGGCCTTCGGCGAACCGTATGTCCGCCACATCGCCAAGCGTGACGACCGACCCATCCGGCGTCGGGACGAGCGCTTCGCCTATCGCACCGGGGCTGTTCCTGTACTCAGGCGCGTAGCGCAGCAGGATGTCGAAGCGCTCGCGGCCTTGGACGCTTTGGCCCAGCACTTGCCCGCCAATCGCTGTTCGTATGACGGACTGGAAGTCGGTCATGGAGACGCCCCGGCGGGCCAGCGCCTCCCTGTCGGGCACCACCTCGAGATACTTCCCGCCCAATACCCTGTCGGCGAAGGCGGAGCGCGTGCCGGGGATCCCGGCCGCAACCGCTTCGGCATCGCGGGCCAGGCGTTCGAGCGTGTCCAGATCGTCTCCGGTGATCTTCACGCCTATGGGCGTGCGCACGCCCGTGCTGACCATGTCCATGCGGATCTTGATCGGATAGCCCCAGCTATTGACGAGGCCGGGAATGGACAGCCGCCGGTCGAGTTCGGCGATGATATCATCCGCATCCATCCCGGCGCGCCATTCGGATTTGGGTTTTAGCTGGATCCACGTCTCGATCATCGAAAGCGGGGCCGGATCGGTTGCCGTGTCCGCACGCCCGGCCTTGCCGAACACATGTTCGACTTCCGGGACACTGGCTATGAGGCGGTTCGTCTGTCCCAGGAGTTCGCGCATCTTGGTCTCCGAGACGCCCGGAAGCGTGGTCGGCATATAGAGGAGTTCGCCCTCGTAGAGGGCGGGCATGAACTCCGTGCCGAGCTTGCGGATCGGCACGAAAAGGCTCGCCGTGGCGAGGACGGCGACGAGCACGACGATCCACCGCATCTTCAGCGCCCCGCGCAGAAGCGGCGTGTAGATCCAGATCAACGCACGCATGAGAGGATGCTTTCGCTCCGCGATGAACCGACCGCGCAGGAAGACGAGCATGAGC
Organism: Pseudomonadota bacterium; assembly: GCA_039033275.1. Classification (GTDB taxonomy): domain Bacteria; phylum Pseudomonadota; class Alphaproteobacteria; order Caulobacterales; family Maricaulaceae; genus Litorimonas. The sequence continues at coordinate 19,402 of JBCCCX010000011.1, forward strand.
ACCGGCACGAGCGTGACGGACAGAAGGGCCGCAAACGCCATGGCGTATGTCTTGGTGAAGGCCAGCGGGCTGAAAAGCCTGTAGCTCTCCCCGGTCAGTGCGAAGACCGGCAGAAAGCTGACCGTGATGATCAGCAAAGAGAAGAATATGCCTGGCCCGACTTCCTGTGCCGAGGACAGGATAATCTCCCGTCGCACGGCCCCTGTCGGTTTTTCGTCGGCTTCCGACAATTTTCGGGCCGCGTTCTCGACCAGGACGATGGAAGCGTCGACCATGGCTCCAATGGCGATGGCGATGCCGCCAAGCGACATAATGTTCGCGGTGATGCCTTGCGCATTCATGACCAGGAACGCGCCGAGCACGCCAAGAGGCAAGGTTATCAGTGCGACCAGCGACGCTCTGAGGTGCAGCAGAAAGACCAGAACCACGAGAGCCACCGCGATCCCTTCCTCGATGAGTTTCTTGCGCAGATAATCGACGGACCCCTCGATCAGCGGCGCCCGGTCGTGGACCGTGACGATCTCCACGCCGTCCGGCAGGCCGCGCGAGACTTCCTCGAGGCGGGCCTTGACGCGCTCTATGACGGCGAGCGCATTCTCCCCGTCTCGCATCACCACGATGCCCGCGACGGTCTCGCCTTCGCCGTTCAGTTCCGCCACGCCGCGCCTCAGTGCGGGGCCTTCCACGACCCGGGCTATGTCGCGCAGCCGGACCGGTACCCCCCCGCGGGCGAAAATGACGGTCGACGCCAGATCGTCCAGGCTCTGGATATACCCGTATGTGCGCAGCACATATTCCGTCTCGCTGCGTTCGATGAGGCGGCCGCCGACTTCGAGCGACGATGACCGGATCGCGCTCGATACCTCCGCGAGGCTCAGGTCCAGCGCGCGCAACCGGTTGGGATCGACAAGGACCTGGTACTCCCGTTGGAACCCGCCGACGCTCGCGACTTCGGCGACACCGGCAACGCCCGACAGTTCGAGCTTGACGAAAAAGTCCTGGATCGTGCGCAACTCCGCAAGGTCGGTCCGGCCCGTACGGTCGACCAGCGCGTATTGGTAGACCCAGCCCACGCCTGTGGCATCAGGCCCGATTTCTGGCACGGCCCCGTCCGGCAGGCTGTCTCCCAGTCGCGAAAGTGCCTCAAGGACGCGTGACCGGGCCCAGTAAAGGTCGACGCCGTCTTCGAAAACAACCGTGACGAAACTGGTGCCGAACATGGAACTGGCCCGCACGTCTTCAGTGCCCGGAAGGCCCAGAAGCGTGGAGGAGAGCGGGTAGGTCACCAGGTCTTCGACCACTTGCGGGCTTTGTCCCGGGAAGTCGGTGCGAATGATGACCTGGGTGTCGGTCAGGTCGGGAACGGCATCGAGCGGCGTGGACAGGGCGGCGAGCCACCCTGCGACCGCGAGCGCAAGCCCGAGCACGAGAACGATTAGCGGGTTGCCGACCGACCACCCTATCACGCCTGCGACTGCGCTCTCGGAGGGATCGCGTCCGGCTATGTCGTGGGACGTGTTCACGGCTTGTCGCCAGGCCGCGAACCGGGCTCGTCCTGTCCGGCAGGGTGGCTTCCGTGCATGTCCGCCATGGGATCGGGCCAGGGAATGACGGCTTCCGGTCCAGGGCCATAGGGATTGCGCGCCGGCAGTGCCTCCTGCAGCCAGAGGCTTTCGGTGGCGGAATCCTGGAACAGCACGAGACCGTGCATCGCATAGTTCGACGGAGCCCCGTCCAGCAGCCACGGCCGCAGCGCATCCATCAGCGCTGCGAGAGCGCGTCTCAGCTCGGAGGCATTCGAACTCGCCTTCGCGGCCTGCATGGCGGTCTGCGCGCTGGACAGCACCGCGTCCAGCTGTGTCGCTCCGAACCTGCCGCGCAAGATCGGCACCAGAGCCAGCGCCGGATCGACGAAGAACGGATCGATATCGTACCCGTCCGTCAGGGCTTCATGATAATATAGCGCTTGATCGACAAGATGGTTGATCTGGTCGAGCGTGTCGGCATCGATGGGCAACTCCGACAGGGGCGTATCAAGGCCCAGAACGGGTTGCGAAGATAGTTTGGCGAACCCTTCGCGCAGGTTGGCCTCGCTGCCCAGCAGGAATTGCCCGCTGACAACGACCTCTTCGCCTGCACGGAGCCCTGCCAGAATGGCTGTTCGGTCCCGCGTCACTTCCCCCGTCTGGACAGGGCGTGCCGCGAAACGCCCGTCTCCCATGGCCACGACGACATGTTCGCCGCCCGAGTCCCGCAATATGGCTTCCGTCGGAACGCTCAACATTTTGTCGCGTCTGAGATCGAAGTCTATGTCCGCATAGGCCCCCGGTCGGAGCGTCCCTTCCGGATTGGGCAGACTGATGCGCAGCTGCGCCGTGCGCGTCACAGTGTCGATGGTCGGATAGATGAACTCGATCGTTCCAGGGCCGTCAGCTGCGGGCGCGCTGGGGAACTTCAGTTGCGTGATCATGCCTTCGCGGATGAGGGGCAGGTCGCCTTCGGGAATGCGTGCCACCACCCAGACGTCACCGAAGTCCTGCAGGCGCAGGATCGGCGTGCCAGGCTTCACATAATCGCCGTCTGCGACCATGATTTCCGCCACCGTACCCTTATGCTCCGCATAGATTGGAACTTGTTCGATCAGGTCTCTCGTTTCGGTGACCCTGTCGATCGTCCCGGACTGCATGCCGAGCGAGACAAGCCTTTGGCGTACGGCGTCTATTCTGCGCGGATTGCCGATCCGAAGACTGTTGAGCAGGTCTTTCTGCGCGCCCACGAGCTGCGGACTGTAGATGCGGTAGAGGCGCTGGCCGCGCAGGACGGCATCTCCTTCGGCCCGCGCCGTGAGGCCGGAAATCCAACCCTCCAGGCGCGATGTTTCCACGGCTTGGAGGCTATCATCGGCCTCTACCGTTCCGTAGGCACGCAGAGACTGACTGAAATCCGTAAAGGCCGCCCTCGCGGTCCGCACGCCCAATGTCTGGATGATTTCCGGGGCGACAGCCACACTGCCGTCACCCATGGGGTTCGCCGAGGTATCGGCCGGAACCAGATCCATGCCGCAGATCGGGCAGATGGCGTCCGGGTCCGTGCTGATATAGTGGGGATGCATCGAGCAGGTGTAGCTCTGCACTTCGGCCGCGGTGGCGGAGCCGGTCTGCGCGGCCCCGGCCGACGGCGTCGGCGTGGATGTTTCGCCGCCTGTTGAGGCCCCACATGCCGCAAGAAACGCGGCGGATATAAAGAACGAGCGTCTCATGGCAAAACCTCCGCCGTCTCGGTGTCGGCAGAGTAATGCAGACCATTCATGCGGACGATCGCGATAACTTCACGTGCCTGCTCGCTGGCGATTTCGCTCTGCAGGGCCAGGACGGCGATTTCCCCGTCGATGATGGGAGCATATCCGCCAGTACCGGACTCGTAGACGATCAGACGGTCGGCGAGCGCCTGCTCAACAGTCTTGATCTTCCCCTCGATCAAGCGTGCTGCCTCTCGGGCCGCGACGCGTTCGGCATCCAGCGCTTCATATTGCGCAAGGGCGTTGCGGGCCGCGACCTGGACATCGGCCAATGCCGCCGAGCGATCGGCCTGCGCTGCACGCAGTCGGGGCTTGAGCTTCTGCGTCTTCCAAAGGGGGACGGTCATGGTGACGCCGAAACTCATCCAATCGTCGCCATCGAAGTTCCGGCCGTTTTCACGCTGATGGTAAGTGGCCTGCAAAGCCCAATCGGTCTCGAAATCCGACTCGGCCGCCTCGATGCGGCTTTTCGCGATGTCCACTGCCTCCTGAGCGACGCGCACGGCGTGGAACAAGCGGGTATTTCCTGGCCAAACCCTGAGCTCGGGGGAAATGGTTACGGCATCCGGAACGAAGCCCAGAAGCTCCCGCAATCGCGCATCGGCGCGGCGGGCTTCGGCTTGCAATGCGACACTGCGGCGCTCGACTTCAGCACGCTCGCCCTCGATCTCGGCCAAGCGAAACAGCGAAGGCTGGCCGGCATCGACTTCGGCGAGCACGACATCATCCAGTTCCGCATATCTTTCGAGCCGGGCATCCAGAAGTTTCAACTGGTCTTCTACGCGTTTGCGCGTGACGAGTTGGACAAGCATGTCCGCGCGGAGTTCCGCAAACTGTGAGACGCGAACCGCATCGAGCTGTGCGGCGCGGGCGGTCGCTTCGTCTCTGTCTGCGAGAAGGCGGCCGCGATTGGGCAGACGCTGGCGCAATCCGATGGATTTGTTGGTCGGAAGATATTCCGTGAATGACGGGTCGAACACCGGGAAGTTGTTCAACCCCAGTGTAATTTCCGGATCTGGAAGTGCCGTTGCGGCGATGCCGCGATCCCGCTGTGCTCCGGCCCGAAGGCTAAGCGCGTCAAGCCGGGGGTGAGCCCGCAGCGCCGCTTCGAGATCAGTGAGAGTAGACGGTTGCGCAGCAGCGACCATTGGAAGGCCACACAACAAAAACGGAAGAATCTTAGGAAAAGAGAGCATTGCGCGCTCCAAGCATCAAGTTACAGGCGAGAGGTCCGGCGAAGTGCCGGTCACAAGCCGTGGCTAGATGAGGATGCGCTGTGAGCTGGCGGGGTGGCCCTGTCGAAAGGCCGAACTTCGCGGTGGGGGTCCGGTCGCTGTTGGGCGGATGACCCAAAGGGTCGTCACGACATTTGCGGGCAGAATATCCGGCGTGACCTCGGCTGCATGTATCGAGGGATGCTGGAATTGAAACGCCGCCTGATCGATGGCGGGGCTTTTCATGCAGGAAGAACAGTCACCGTGATCCGATGGGATCTGAGGCGCGTTCCCGTGGCATGACGGCATGGAGGCAACGTTCGCTGCGGGAGCGGCGACCAGTTTCGCCGGCATGCAGCATGCCATGACTGGATGAGTCAGAACGAGCATGGCCATCAAGACCGATAGTATGTTCGTTAATAGACCCACTTAGCTCCTGCGGCTTCATCCAGAAATGGGGCGCGGTTATTTCAATTCGAATAAGCGCGTCGCCAGTGTTTCGCAAGCCGGCAAAGACGGCTCCTGGTCGAGCTGATCCCAACAGCGGAATTCAACTCGGGTCATCGGCACAGGGGTGGCACTCGTGATTCCGAGGCCACCCCCAAGAAAGGGCGCTGTCAGAAAGACAGGGCTAGAAGTCCTTCCTAAGGCTCACGCCGACTGTGCGCGGACGTTCGGTAAAGAACTTCTCATTGGCCCTCGGCAGGCCAAAGGACGTCGCGAAGAAGGTCCGCAGCGGCAATGTGTTCGAAACATTGTTGATGAAGAACGACAATTGCAGATCATCCAGGTCGAAGTTGGCGCGCAGATTCACGATGGAAAAGGATTCCTGTACCGGCGGGGTCGGGCTGGGTATGATGACAGAGCTCGACTCGCCTGTGTGACGCAGTGTCGCCAGCAAGGATGCATCCCATTTGCCAACCGGAATGCTGTACTGGGCATTCAGATTGACCGTCCAGTCTGGAACGTTCTGCAAGGGCGATCCCGAAGTCAGGAACGAGCCCGGCACATCTTCCGTCGTTTCCGCATCCGTGTAGCTGATCCCGCCGAAGAGTGCGAAGGACTCGCTCAACTGAGCATCGAACTCCAGCTCGGCGCCGTAGATGCGCGCGCCCGCGACATTGGCGGTGAAGAACGAGACCTGACAGGGATCCGGGAAAGCCGCGAAGAGCTGGATATCGCTCCAATCCGTATAGTAACCGGAAGCATTGGCCGTGACCCGGCCGTCGGCGAACTGTGTTTTCACGCCTGCTTCGTAGGTCCAGAGAGAGTCGGATTCGAAGCCGTCCAGAGAGCCGTCGGCATTCACGTTCACGCCGAGCGTGCTTTCGCAACCCGCCTGCGTCGTGTCCGCGTCCAGGATGAGCGGAAGGCGCGCCCCGCCAGGGCGGAACCCCTTCGCGGCGCTGGCATATAGAAGCGTGGCGTCGGACGGTTCGTAGGCGATCTGGAAGCGCGGATTGATTCCGTCCTCTTCGGAGGTCGCAGTCTGATTGATGTTCGGATTGAAAAGCTCGTTCGTGTAGTCGTAATAACGCGCCCCCGCCGTGAGCGTAAGCTGGTCGGTCAATTCGTAGGTGGCTTCACCGAACAGGGCGACCTGCTCCCGGCTCTGTTCCGCAGCGATCGGGAAGAAGAGCAATGACTGGTCCACGTCCCCATTGCCATTGAAGAAATTCGTGTTCCGATCACGATTATATTCCTCATACAGCCCGCCGACCACGAAGTTGAAGCGTCCGGGAAGGTCCGAGGTCAGTCGGACCTCCTGGCTGAACGTGTCCTCCTCCCTGTCCGCAGCAACGAAGATGCTGTTCAAGCCGAAGAAGGAATCGCCGTCGCTATCCTCGAGATAATCGACCGTACGCTCATTGTAGCTCGTGCTCGAAAGAATTTCGAAGTTCCCGAAATTATAGGTCGCGAGGAAATTGACGAGGTAGAACTCGTCTTCCAGGAAATCGTCGAAACTGAAAGACCGCTGCTGCTGCGCTCTATTGCCGGGCAATTGATCGATGACGGGCAGGGCATCGGATTCGATCGATTGGTAGACGCCGGTCAGACGCAGCATAACGTCTTGGCTGGGTTGAGCCTCCAATATGGCCCTGCCTCCGAAGAACTGGCTATCGTCGATATCTTCCTCGACCTGGACAGGTCCCGTGGCGGCTCCGCCAGCAACGGGAAAGTTTCCGACCAAACGGTCGATGAAACCGCTATCCTCGCGAAGATTGGCGGTCACTCGCAGTCCGAGCATGTCTTCGACGATCGGCACGTTGAGAACACCGCTCGTTTCGTAGTTGATCCCGCCACCCTTCGTGGAGGAGACTTGGCCGCCGACCGCGCCTTCGAATTCGGAAAGGTTCGGGGTCTTCGAGATGAACCGGATCGTCCCGCCCATGGAGCTCCCACCGAACAGTGTGCCTTGCGGCCCCCTCAGGATCTCGACGCGGTCGACGTCGAAGAAGAGCGGCTCGACGATGCCCAGCACAAGCCCGCCCGGTTCGACGTAACTCTCATCATAATAGAAGCCGGTCGTTGACGAGGTTCCGATAACACCCGTCGAAACACCGCGAATATAGACCGTCCGGAAGCCCGGCCCGCCTTCCTGAAGGGCCACGCTCGGCGTTGATCCGCTCAACTGCGCGAAATCCGTGATGCCCTGATCGAATAGGTCCTCGCCCGTGATCGCGGTGATGCTGATGGGCACGTCCTGAACGCTTTGGGCGCGGCGCGTCGCGGTCACGATGATCTCTTCCTGATAGGTGTTTTCCACCACACTATCAGGCGTTTGTTGCGCATTCGCCGGAACCGCCCAGCCCATGGCCAGCGCCATGGCGACCGAGGAGCCTGCGAGGCCGCTCGCCTGACGGAATCTATTTGTGCTATTCATTTTCACCCTATTGTCCTCCCAAGACCTGGTGAGGAGAAAGGGCTTAAGACACTTTCCCAGCGCCAGTACGTCTGTCTGTTGGTCGATTTGCGGTCGGGTTGATTGAATTTACCTGCCGGTCAAACGACAGGCATGTCTTGTGCGAGGAAGAGCAGACCCTGTCCGACGTTACGTCTTAGACGTTGTATGTCCTGCCGCGCCGCATCTACCTTCAAGACTCCATTGACGAACAGTCTGACACAGGCTCCTGCCAACAATCCGGGACCTTAAGAGAGGTGGAACAATGATCGATCGCAGACAGGCCGCTCTTCTCCTTGCCGGCGGCTTGACCGCCTGTTCGACATCGCCGAAGGCGCGTGCGGCCGCGCCCGCCCATTCCCACGATGACCACAAGGTCCGAAGCGAAGACGTTCACAACATGGACGACATGCCGGATAGCTGGAACGGTAACGAAGTGATCGCCATGGTCATGTATCCCGGAATGACCGCGCTCGATCTCGTCGGTCCGCAATATATGTTCGCATCGATGATGGGGGCGAAAGTTCATCTGGTGGCTGAGACCCTCGATCCGGTCATGTCGGACACGTCCATGGCGATCATGCCCACGACTGACTTCGCCAACGCACCCAAAGACGTAACATTTTTATGTGTCCCTGGGGGCATCACAGGCACACTCAACGCCATGAAGAACGATGCCGTCATGGACTTCGTGGCCGACCGGGGAGAGCGGGCGGATTATGTGACGTCTGTTTGCACCGGATCCATGATCCTGGGCGCTGCCGGACTGCTGGACGGTTACAGAGCGACAAGCCATTGGGTCTCGCTCGACGCGCTCCCAGCCTTCGGCGCCATTCCCGTTGCGGAACGCATCGTCGAGGACAGGAACCGGATCACCGCCGCCGGTGTAAGCGCGGGGTTGGACTTCGGACTGGAAATCGTCGGTCGCCAACGCGGCCAGGAATATGCGGAAGTCGTTCAGCTTCTCGCAGAATATGCACCCGAACCCCCCTATGCGGCTGGGCATTACCCGACCGCGCCGAAAGCCGCGAAAGACAGCTTGAACACAATGTTCGAAGGGCTGACGGACCGGTTCGCGTCGATAGGAACGGTCCGGTAAGTCTGATCTGCGTCAGCCGGGCTCCGTCTTGAAAACGGGTTGATTTCGATTCTGTTCATAGAGTTTCGTTGTCAGCGCCTCAATAGGATCGACCAAGCGCAGCGGGTCGAGCAGGGCAGATCGGGCAGTGTAGCGTCAGGCGGTGTCGAAAGTGGCGACTGGGTCTTCACGCGTAATAATCTGCACCGTGGTGTGCTGAGTTGGCGTGATCGGAGTTCATCATTCTTGGATAGACGAGATCATAAGAAGCCGAAGTTCGACGACATTCAATGTCATTCTGAAGCGAATATGACGTGGGCTAAATCATGCGACAGCGGCAGGTTAAGCGCACACAAATGGGCGCATAATCACAATGGAATTTCCACTATTCCTATAGTGGTCGATAAATTGTGAGATGAAAATGGTGCGGGTGAGAGGACTTGAACCTCCACGC
>JBCCCX010000012.1:0-27092 GCA_039033275.1 Pseudomonadota bacterium
CCCTAATTGCAGATTTAGAGCACGAGTCATGAAATCTGGCTTCATTCCGCAGAATTGGAATGGGCCCACCGCGATCCTACCGATCGCATCCTCGCTGCCACCGCTTTGCGTTTCAACTCAGGCGTCACCACCCACACGCTGGAAACCCACGTCTACCGCCTGCGCCAGAAGATCGAACCGGTGAAGGGCCAGGCATCCATCCTGCTGACGGAAGCGGGCGGGTACAGTTTGGCGCGAGAGTAGAGATTTTTCACCGTCATGGCACGACTTGATCGTGCCATCCACGCAGCGAAGCCAATTGCCAGTCGCATGGATCGCACAGTCGAGCTGTGCGATGACGGAGCTTGAGGTCTTTAGAACGGGTTGAGCGTATATCCCGCCTGTTGCAACCGCGCATGCGCCGTCATGGCGGACATGTCCATTTCCACGCCGGGTAGCAGGTCATCCGTCACTACGCCCCGGTAAGCCGCCGTTTGGCCGCACACGATGACGCGCACGCCGTGTTCGCGCAGTGCGGCGACCAGTCTAGCATTGGGGTTCTCGGCCCCGTTCTTGCGCGCGGCGTGGGCGTCCGCGTCCAGCACGTCCATGACCGCGCCGCCATGCACGACCACGGCCAGGTCGATCCGCTCGGGTCCGACGCCTGCCTTGGCGTTCATGTTCAGGAAGCGCGCCGCGCTTTCCAGCGTGGGGTTCAGCGCGTCTGCATCCTTGGCCGCGTCGAAAGCGATACGGAACCGCGTGCCAGGCACAACCGGCATTATGTCCGAGACCGTCGCGGCAGGGCCGTAGTTTTTGATGACGGGCCCGGTTTCGAAGTTTTCCGGCCCGGCCAGCGCCGGGGTGGCCGCAAGGCCGAGGGTCAGGCAGGCGATCAGGTGTCTCATGCCCCGCCTATCTCCGAGATGAGGCTTGGCCGCAAGCAGGCGCGCTTGGGCCACAGATTCAGACCCGGCCATCGATGCGGTTGCGCAAGGCACGGGTCACGTCGCGCGGGCGGGCGAGATGGAGCAGCGAACCGGTATGGGGGATCATCTCATAGGAGAAGTTGGCGTGGCGATCGGCATGGATGCGCGGCCACTCCTCTCCGGTCGCCAGATGCTCGTCGCCCACCAGTGCGTGGATCGGCAGGTCCTGAAGTCGGTCCATCCAGTCATAGGGCGAAATTTCGAGGTTCAGGTCTTCCACATAGGCGTCCAGCGTTTCGCCGCGGCAGCGTTCGGCGTTCTCGCGCAACGCCTCGATCATGCCGGGACGGGCGAGCAATTCCAGATCGCGCGGGCTGTCGCGGTAGACGCTGCGTATATGCTCCTCGTCGAACCCGGCATCCATCTTGGCGAAGGCGAAGCGCACATAGGCCTCGAGCAAGGGCCGGGCATAGCGGCCGAGCACGAAATAGGCTCGTGCCGAAGGCGGCACATGCAGTGTATCGCGCATGCGCCGCACGGCGAAGGACGGCGATATCCATGTCAGCGATGTCAAGGATAGGGCATCCAGCCCGGCCTGTGCCCGCCGCCGCAGCGCATCCGCCGTCGCCATGGCATGTATGCCGCCCATATTGTCGGCGAGGACGGGTAGGGCGGTGAAGCCGCGCCGCATCGCAAAGCCTGAAAGGTCTTCGGCGAACAGGTCGTGATCGATCGCCCTGCCCGGATGCGGGTCGGACTTCGCCCAGCCCGGCCGCCACGGCATGACGAGACGGATATTGTCGGCCTTGAGCGCCTGCTGCAAGGCCGGCGGCACGGTGTGCCCGGCAACGATGGCATGGAAGAACAGGACCGGATCGCCCGTGGCCGGACCGGCGAAGTCGATGTGGAGCCGCCGGTCTGGGGCCGCCCGGTACAGGGTGCTGTCCACGCTTTGCGGCGTAAAGTCCGCTTCGATCTCGCCCGGCTTGGCGGCCGCATAGCGCGCGAGCTGGGCGTATCCCGAATAGAGTGCGGCGAGTTGCACCTGCGAACTCACGCCCGTGCGGGCATAGACCTGCTTGAGCTGGTTGCGCACGGTGGACAGTTTTCGCCCGCGGTCTTCAGATAGCGACTGCAGCGATCGTCCCGTCACCACGGCGCGCGTCACGGCGAGTTCCGCATCCGACAGGCCCAGTGCGGCCTGGAAACGCGCCCCGACCGCCTTGTCCCAGTCGATCGACACGATGCCGAGCCGCCCCAGGGCGCGGCCGTCCTCGTCCGACACTCTGACGAGCGCCAGATGATAGGGCCGGTCGGGGCCGTCCACCGGAACAGTCGCGACCATTTCACCCACAGTCGCGCCGGGCAGGGCGGCGCAGCCTGCGCGCAGGGCCTCCAGCGCGTCGCGGTCAAAAGGGTGCGCGGTCGATTGGCGAAGCGGCAGGTCCCAATCCGTCTTTAGACCGAGCGTTTTTTCCGCGGCTGTGTTGGCCAGCACCACCAAGCCGGAAGTGTCGAGCAGGGCGGCGGGATGCCGGTCGCTCAGCACGGAGCGGCGCGAGGCCAGACCGTCCTCGCTGCGCCCGCCGCGTGCCTCCAGCAGGCCGCGCGCATGGGCGAGATGGGTCTCGATGCGCTGTATGCGGCGAAAGGCGCGGTCTTCCACTTCCGCCTCGTCCGGATCGCCACCTGCGTTCCGGGCGGGGGCCGCCTCCAGCTCGGCGCGGACATGGGTCTCGATGGATTCCAGCAGCAGGTGCAGGTTGGAAGGGTCCATCGCGGTGGAATAGGCGAGGCGGATGATCTCGGCTTCGAGCTCTTCCGGCTTATCTGCCGGATTGTCGGCGGAACTTCCGCCGGACTTCTCGGGGTCGGCAGTCCCGGTCACCGGGGCGCTTTCGTCTTCGGCCGGTAGCGGCACAGATCGGCGATCACGCAATCATAGCATTTCGGCGTGCGCGCCAGGCAGGTGTAGCGACCGTGCAGCAGGATCCAGTGATGGGCGCCCATCCGGTATTCATCCGGCGTCACGCGCAACAGGTTCAGCTCGACCTCCACCGGGTCCTTGCCCGGGGCCATGCCGGTGCGGTTGGCGACGCGGAAGATATGCGTGTCCACCGCCATGGTGGGCTGGCCGAACGCCTCGTTCAGCACCACGTTGGCCGTCTTGCGACCCACGCCGGGCAGGCGAACCAGATCGTCGCGGCGCGTGGGCACCTCGCCGCCGAACTCCTCGATGATCATGGCGGACAGGCGGATGACGTTCTTGGCCTTGTTTCTGTACAGGCCGATCGTCTTGATGTGGTCGCGCACCGCCTCTTCGCCGAGATCCAGCATGGCACGCGGATTGTCGGCGCGTTCGAACAGATCGCGTGTGGCGCGGTTTACGCCGACATCTGTCGCCTGCGCCGACAGGGCGACGGCGACCACCAGCGTGTAGGGATTGGTGTAGTTCAGCTCCGTGCGCGGGTCGGGGTTCTGGCGTCGCAGCCTGTCATAGACTTCGGCGATCTGAGCGCGGTTGAGCTTCGGTCTCGGCAGGTCCTTGTAGAGCCGCTCCTTTGGCATGGACGGGCGTTCTACTCCTCTTCGTCCCCGGCGACCGCTTGCTTTCGGCGCGCCATGGCGACGACGGAGGCCAGCATGGCGTCGGCGAGATCGGCACCGGGCTGCGCGACCAGCGCGCCGTCCGCGTCGAACGCCTTGGAGGCATTGCCCACGCCGACCTGCGTCGGCACCACGTCGCCGCCCAGGCGTCGCAGCAGGAAGGCGAGTTCGCGCAGGCACATGATGCCGCTCATCGGGCCGGGCGTGCAGGATGCGATGCCGAAAGTCTGGCTCTTGATCCAGCGGGTCGATACGGTCGAGGTCCAGTCGACCGCATTCTTCAGCAACGGCGGCAGGGAGCCGTTATATTCAGGCGTCACCATCACGACGGCGTCGAACCCGGCCAGCCTGTCGATCAGGGCCGGCACGGTCTCCGGCGTATCCAGATCGCCGTGATAGATCGGCATGTCGTAGTCGCCCAGGCTCACGGCTTCGGCCTTGCCCCCATGGCGCGCGACCCTGTCCATCAGGGCCGCTTCGAGCTTCAGGTTTATGGAGCCGGTTCGCAATGAGCCGCACACGAAGGCAATCGAGGGGGTGAAGTCGGACATGGTCGCGGGCCTATGGCAGAGGGAAAGCGACTGCAAGCCGCTTGAAGTAGGCCCTTCATACGCCATATCGGCAAGCATGGTTTATGCCGACATCGTCCTGTGGGCCGTTTTCGGACCCGTCGCCCTCGCCGCCCTCGCTTTCAGCGTCCGGGCGCTGTTCGGATGGGCGGGACTGAGCCGTGAAGCACGGGAAGACTACGCCTATCGCCGCGACCAGGGCATGATACCCGCAACGGTCGGCGAAGACGCATTCGTCGCGATCTACCGCCGGGTCAACGGGCCGCGCAGCGCCACCTATGTCGCCGCGACTTTGTGGGGCGTGCTGCTCGCCACGCCCGTGATCGCTAAAGTGCTGGAGATCCTGCTGGACGGGCTTTGGCGGCTGTCGGGCCGGTCGCGGGTCTTCGAACCCGGCTATCTCGTCTGGGCGTTTCTCATCTTCTTCGGGCTGCTGGCCGCTTGGGCGGCGCTCGCCTACCTTGCGGCGCGGCGCTACCACCGCCATGCGCCCGCGCGGTTGGAGGATGCGCTGCGCGAACTGCCGGACGAGGTCTAGTCGCCCAGTAGGTCGGCCATGGTGTACAGGCCCGGCGGCCGTCCGATCAGCCAGTCGGCCGCCGCCAGCGCGCCATCGGCGAACACGTCGCGGTTCAGCGCTTGGTGGCCCAGCGTGATCATTTCGGACTCCGACGCGATGCGGACCTCGTGGACCCCATAGACCCCGCCGCCGCGCAGGACCGCGAAACCGATGTCTCCGTCCCGCCGCGCGCCCACACGGTCGTGCGCGGCCTTTTCGGCCAAGCTCACGCCGCACCCCTGGGCGACGGCTTCGCCCAGCATCAGCGCCGTGCCGGACGGCGCGTCGACCTTGTGGCGGTGGTGCATTTCCAGCACCTCCACGTCCCAGCCGTCGCCCAGCATCCCGGCAGCGCGTTCCGCCAGCGCGCACAGCACAGCGATACCCAGAGAAAAGTTGCCGGAACGAAGGATTGGGAGGCGCGCGGCCGCCTGTTCCACAGCGGCGTCCTGTACCGCATCCAGACCCGTCGTACCTGACACCAGCGCTGTGCCGTCGGCGAGATGAGGAAGAGCGTCGACCAAAGCTGCTCCGGCGGAGAAATCGATTACCACGTCGCATTCCGCGAGGCCCGATGCGTCCGGCTGCTCCAGCGACACGCGCTGCGCGACCACGAAGGTCGGTGCGTCGCCCGCGCATGCGCGCGCTTCCACGGCTTGCCCCATGCGCCCATCGGCACCGATGATGCCCAGCCTGCGCGGACTCCCTGTCTTGCTGTTGGTCATGGCGCGCCGCTTAGCGCCTTACGCAAGTTTAAGGAAGATGAGGCTCGCGTTCAGTCGCCGTTTAGCCGTTCCGCGCTAAGGGACGCCCTATGAACAGATCGACGCAAATTCTTGCAACCGCCCTGCTTGCAATTGCCGCTCCGCTCGCGGCGACGGCCCAGACAGGGGGTCAGGCCAATGGCCAGGTGGGCACTCCGAATGCCGCCTGGCAGACGGCCTCCGCCCTTCCGGCTTTCACCCATCCTCAGACCGTTCCGCAGGATCTGGCGCGCGTGGACGCGGCGATGAACGCAACGGGCAGCTTCCAGGGCCGGTTCACGCAGTACGGCTCTGACGGCTCCGTCGCGTCGGGCACGGTCCACCTGCAACGCCCCGGCAAGGTTCGGTTCGAATATGACGCGCCCAACCCGCTGCTGATCGTGTCTGACGGTGTGACGTTGGTGCAGCAGGACCGCGCGCTGGAAACGTTCGACCGCGTGCCGCTGTCGGCCACGCCGCTCAACTATTTCCTGAAGGAGAATGTGCGGCTGCAGGACGATACGGAAGTGGTCGGTTTCCAGAAGCTGCCCGACCAATGGCGTGTCACGGCGCGCGACGGTTCCGGAGAAATGGCCGGGGCGATCACACTCGTATTTGACGCCACCAATCTCGCCCTGCGCCAATGGATCATCGTGGACGAATTTGGCGGTCAGACCCGCGTGGAGCTGTCCGACCTGCGCTACAATGCCCAGATGGACCCGCGCCTGTTCATCCTGCGCGACGGGCGCGAAGACCGGCGCGACCGCCGACGGCGGTAATTTTGCGCTGACCCGGCTCCCTGGCTGCGCTAGTCGGGGCTGATGAAAGTCTCCATCGCCACCTGGAACATTAACTCCGTGCGCCTGCGCGAGCCGATCGTGCTGCGCTTTCTGGAGGAGGAACAGCCGGATATTCTCTGCCTGCAGGAGATCAAATGCCAGAACGACCAGTTCCCGGAGAAGAATTTCCGGGCGCTCGGCTACGACCATATCGAGGTCGCCGGAATGAAAGCCTATCACGGCGCGGCGACGATCTCGAAGCTGCCTTTGGAACGGCTCCCCACCGCCTTCTGCCCGCTGGACCATGCGCGCCATGTCAGCACGCGCGTCGTCGCGGATGCGAGCCTCGGCGATGCGGGCGATTTCGAGCTGCACAATTTCTACGTTCCGGCGGGCGGCGACGTGGCGGACCGCGACGTGAACGACAAGTTCGGTCACAAGCTCGACTTCATCGACGCCATGAAACGCTACTTCGCCGGGCGCTTCGCTGAAGGCGACAAACACCAGGTCATTGTCGGCGACTTTAACATCGCTCCGCATGAGAACGATGTGTGGAGCCACAAGCAGCTCTTGAAGGTCGTCAGTCACACGCCGGGCGAGGTGGCCCTTCTGGAAGAACTGCGCGCCAGCCACGACTTCACCGACACGTCGCGCCTGTTCGCAGATGACGCGGACAAGCTCTACAGCTGGTGGAGCTATCGTGCGAAAGACGTCATGGCGTCCAACCGTGGCCGCCGCCTCGACCATATCTGGGTCAGCCCGGCCCTCAAGCCCGCCGTGGAAGCCGTGGGTCCCGACGGCCACACCATCCATGTCGGCGCCCGCATCTGGGAGAAACCATCCGACCATGTGCCCGTCGTTCAGGTGCTGGATCTGGGGGCGCTTGTCTGATGCGCTGCGTCCCGACCCTGTCGGCGCTGTTGCTTGCCGCCTGTGCCACACAGCCCTCTGTTCCGTCTCTGGACGACGCTTGCCCGGGCTTCTCCGCCGTGCCCGCCTTTTGCGTCTCCGGCAGCCGGACGGCCATGTTCGAGCGCGACGACCTGTCCGCCACGGTACGTGTCTCTGGACGAGCCGGCCTGACAGGGGTCGGGCCCATCGAAGGCCTACAGGGCGAGATTACGGTCTATGACGGCACGCTATATCTATCCTCGCTGGACACGGACGGCGCGGAGGTCCGGTTGGAGCGAGAGGAGGCTCCGGCTGTGTTCTTCGCGGGCGGTACGGCGAAAGGCTGGACGGAAGTGCGCAGTGACGCGCCCTTGCGGGGCCTGGACGCGGTGGAAGCTTTTGTGCGTTCGCGGGCGGACAAGGTTGGTATCGAGCTGGATCAGCCCTTCGCTTTTCGGATCGAAGGCAAGGCGACACGGCTAGGCTATCACGTTATCTTCAAAACTGACTCAGAAGAACGGCCGCACACAATGGCCCTGCACCGCAAGGCCAAGGCGCCGTTCCGGGCGGACGGAGACCAAGTGCGGATCGCGGGCGTCTGGGCGGACGCGGCGGGCATCGGCCGCTACACCCATCCGGGCCGCCATACGCATCTGCATGTCGTAACATCGGACGAGGGCAGCGGCCATGTGGACGAGATCGAACTGATGCCCGGCGCGACCTTGTTCCTCCCGACCGAGTGAGCGTCTAGGCCCCTGCATCCTCTCCCAACACGCGCGGCTTGCGGTAGTAGAGCTTCAGGCCGTTGACTGTGCTCATAGAGTCGGACTGCGTGTTCAGCACGGTGCGCAACCGGTCGAGGATCAGCGTGTCGATGGTGATGATCAGCGCGGTGACGTAGGTGGCGTATTCGGCTGACACGCCCTGGCTGACGAGAATGTCCTGCAGCAGCACGACCGACGCGCTGGGCGTGCCGGCGGCGGCTGTCGCGAAGACGAGAGACTGGAAGCCCACCACGAGCGCGTCGCCCAGATCCACGTCGATGCCAAACGCGCTCATTGCGTAGAGGCTCATCAGCAGCAGCCCGATCAGCGTGCCGACCATGTTGATGGTCGCGCCGATGGTGAAGAAGGGCGTAGCCTCGTCTCCGTTCGCGCCCATGTCGTTGCAGGCCTTCTTGGTAGCGACCAGTGTCGCGATCGAAGACGAGGTGGAGAAGGCCACAAGCGCTTGGGGCAGGATGGCGCGCAGGATGAAGGCGGGTCCGCGTCCCTGGATCGCCGAGGTGACGGCGACGATGATCAGCCACACCAGGATCATGGACAGCGCATAGGGCTTGAGCAAATTGGCGAGGTCCACCAGGCTCTGCCAGCCGCCGGGCCGGGCCAGCGCCAGCGTGATCGACCCGAACACAGCGAGCGGGATCGTGTATTGCAGGAACTTGCGGAAGCCCGCGATGAACATGTCGGAGATGGCGTCGGCCTCACGGCCTAGGCCGAGGCGCTTCAACGCCGCGCCGAAGATCAGGCCCGTATAGATGCAGATCATCAGTGCGCTGGTTAGCACGCCGTAGATCTTGGCCGCGAACGGCGTCTGCGCCAACTCCGCGCCGCTATCGCCGACCACGGACGGGTCGGGCAGGATCTGCTCGCCCGCGAAGACGAAGTAGAAGGTGATCGCGATTGCCATGCCGATCAGCGAGAAGGTGACGAAGAAGACCAGCACGCGGACGAACTTCGCGCCCAGTCCGCCTGTGCTGATCGCGATAGAGCTGCCGATCGACAGGATGATCAGCGCGTACATGAGCGGCTTTAGCGGGACGAAGAGCGCGTCCTTGGCGAGGCCCGCGACGGATTTCAATATGTAAGCGTCCCCGATCACGATGGGCGAGGCGAGAGTCGGTGCCGCGCCCAGCCCCCAAAAGCCGAAAGCCGCCAGGGCGGCCACGACGACGAGCAGGAGCAGCGGAATGTCGTGGATGGATTTCATGGCGGTCCCCGGCGAAATGCGTTTTAGCCATGCTTAATGGGGGAAAGGCCGGTAGCAAGCCTAATAGAGGCATAGCCCGGATTAATTGCAACGGGGCAGCGCTTCTTTTTCTTCCAAGCGATTCTTCTTCGACCCCAAAGTCGTCCCCGGCATTTATTGCCGGGGTCTGGTCTCGGCTCGGTCCACAAGCCGCGACCGTCAAAATCACTCTCGTCTTGTGAGGAAGAGTACGAGCAGGCCCCGGCAATAAATGCCGGGGACGGTGTTCTTTTTTGGGCTGCCTTATGACGTTTTGGGCGAAGTTAGCTCGGAACGCTGGATCGTGTGTTGGCTTCTCTGCTCCCGACCTGTGGAAGACCGCTACGCATCGTCGAGCGTCGCGGCGGCCTCCTCGGTCATGTCGAAATTGTGGTAGACGCTAGACACATCGTCGAGGTCCTCCAGCGCGTCATAGATGCGCATGACTTGGGCGGCGATGTCGGGATTGTCGATGTCGTTCTGGGCCTTCCAGACGAGGTTGACGGACTTCGCCTCACCGAACTTGGCTTCCAGATTCGAGGCGACCTCGCCCAGATCGTCGCGCGCGGTCCAGACCGTATGGACGGGTTCATACTCGTCCCACTGATCTTCGGCCGGGTCGTCATGCTCCACATCGTCCGCGCCCGCTTCGATGGCGGCTTCCATGACCGTGTCCTCGTCGGCCACGTCGAGCGGGTATTCGATCTTGCCGACCTGATCGAACATAAAGGCGACGGAGCCCGTTTCGCCCATATTCCCGCCATTCTTCGAAAAAGCCGTGCGGACTTCCATGGCGGAGCGGTTGGTGTTGTCCGTGGAGCACTCGATAATGAAGCCGATGCCGCCAGGGCCGAAACCTTCATAGCGGATCTCCTCATAATCGGCACCGTCCCCGCCCGCGCCCTTGTCGATGGCACGCTGGATGTTGTCCTTGGGCATGGACTGCCCCTTGGCGTTGGCGATGGCGAGGCGGAGGCGCGGGTTCATGTCCGGGTCGCCGCCGCCCATCTTGGCCGCCACCGCAATGTCCTTGGACAATTTGGCGAACAGTTTGGACCGCGCCTTGTCTTGCCGGCCCTTGCGGTGCTGGATGTTCGCCCATTTGCTATGGCCCGCCATGGGTCACCTCATCGTCTTCGCGTGTTCGGGAAAATGCAAGCGCCCCTCTAGCCGCGCGGCGAGGCGGCGGCAAGCGGAGCCATCACGCGGGCGTGAGAGACCGTGATGCAGAGTGATTGGAACATTAGGTCCAAATATGGTGGAAAGGTGTGGCCGGGACATCCCGATCATCATCGCGGCACACAAGCCGGCGCTCCGGTCAACGAAAGAGGCCATCATGTCGAAAGACCACACACTGTCCCATCTCTTCACCTTCGTCCTGCTGGGCGGCATCACGGCCGCGCTTGCGGTTCTCCTGATGGGTTCGGGCGGCGGCCTCTACGCCTAGCCTTTTGCAACAAAAGACCCCAAAGAAAGACAGGACCATGACATCCCGCAACAACCAAGCCCTCGTCACCAAAGCCGTCCGCGCCCGCGTCGCGACACTCGCCGCGGTCGGCATCCTCTACCCCGTCGCCGCGCTGGGTGCCGCGCTGTGCGCCACATCCATGTTTTCAGGCCCGGCCTATGCCGCCGAGGCTGCGGCAGTTCAAACGGTCGGCATCGATCATGCCGCGGCAAAACCGGCCGCTTTCCAGAAGAAGAGCTTCTCATTGGATGGCTCCGTCAGCGTGGAACGACGGGGCGAGCGGACCGTGCTGGTCTTCTCCGACGATTTCCGCACCAAACGCGGCCCCGACCTGAAGGTCTTCCTTTCGACCAACTCCGTGTCGGACGCGACCGGCGTGAACGCCACCGTGGACGCGGTGCGCCTGGGGGCGCTGAGTTCCAATCGGGGCGGCCAGGAATACATCCTGCCCGAAGGCGTGAACATCGCCGACTATTCCTCCGTGCTGGTCCACTGCGAGGCGTTCAGCAAGCTCTGGGGCGGGGCGGACATATGACGACGCCCGAAAAGGCGCAGGCTGCGGATGCACTGTCGAACGAACCGGCTGTACGGCGGGGCCGCCCGGCCCTGTTCGATCCGGACCGGGTTGTGGAGCAGGTCGCCGATCTGTTCTGGGCGCGCGGCTATGACGGCGTGTCCATTTCCGACATCACCGAGGCCACCGGCCTGTCCAAATCGTCGCTCTACAATAGTTTCGGCGGAAAGGACGCGCTGTTCGGGCGCGCCTTGGCCCGCTACCACGCCCAGACCGTCAAGGCCGGGGCGAACTGGCTCGCGGCGGAAGACGGGTCCGACCCGATGGACAAGCTCGACCAACTCCTGTCGGGTCCCGCCAATGACGTGCACGGCCAGAACGATGCGCGTGGTTGCTTCCTGTGCAACACGTCGGCCGACGGGTTGGGCCGGTCGCCGGACACGGACACGCTCGTCGGCGAAGGCTTCGCCGTGCTGGAGGCCGGGCTCACCGCCCTGTTCCGACGCCACGCACCCGACGCCCCTTCGGACACACTGCGCGACGCCGCCCGGCTCGCGCTCACCACCTATACCGGCCTACGCGTACGCAGCCGGGCCAGACCTTCGCGCGCCGAGCTGGACTCCGTGCGCCGTGCCACGGTGTCCGCCGTGCGCTCTATCCTCAAGGAGACCTGACAATGTCGATCATCAAGAAATACCTGCCCATAGGCCTGAGCCTGTTCAGCGCGGCCATCTTCCTCGATAGCTTGCGCTTCAAGTTCACCGACGCGCCGGAAACGCAGACTATCTTCGGCAAGCTCGACGCCTGGGCGACCGGCTTCGGCGCGGACGGCGTGTTCGACAAGACGGGCATCTTTTCGCAATATGTCATCGGTACGGCCGAATTGATCGCCTCCATCCTGTTGATCGTCGGCCTGTTCGCGGCGTTCCGCAAACTCGGCGTGCTGGGCAATCTGATCGCCTTGGGCGTAATGACGGGCGCGGTGAGCTTCCACCTCTTCACGCCGCTCGGGATCGATCCCAACAATGATGGCGGGCTGCTCTTCGTGATGGCCGTGCTGGTGTGGCTGTCGCAGATCGTCATGCTCTGGTTGCGCCGCGACACGCTGGCCGCGCTGCTGAAGAACCCGCTCGGCCTGTTCAGGCCGGCTGCGGATTGAGGGCTAACGCTCGAGCTGACTATCCCCCTGAGCCGGTCGTCGCCGCATAGGCCTCGACCGGTGTCAGCTCGCTGACGCGCAGCTCCATGTCGTTGACCATGTCCTGGCCGAAGGCGCCGGCCTCCACATGCATGGAGAAGCGCGACACAAAGGGATAGCCGTTGGGCGCACGGTCGCACTCGACGCTCACCGCCATCTGCTTGATCTTGGCGATCAGCATGACGCTCATGGGCCGGGTCATCTCGAAACTCATGCCGCGCATCTGGCCGTCCGCGCTGTCCAGGCGCAGTTCGCCGTCGAGCCGGTCGATCAGCTTCTTGGCGATGGCGCGCTCCCGACCACCCAATTCGGACAAGTCGTCTTCGCCCATCATCAACTGGACCATCCGGTCCGGCACGGGTTTCAGTCGGGTCGTGCCGCCTTCATCGGCGATGACGGTGAAATTGTCCGGCGTGATCGGGAAGGCGTCGCTGTCGCGTGCGCTGCACCAGAAGCCATCGGCCTGGTCCTCCGCATCGTTCTCCTCGATCTGCTCGATCAGGTCCTCCAGCGCGTTGTCCATCTCTTGCGCGTCCGAGTCGCTGCGCGACAGGATCGTCACGCGTTCGCCTTCCGGTCGGCTGGGATCGATGCGCAGGCGCGCCGTCACCGGCGCCTTGACCGTGTCGCCCTTGCGCCCCGACACGGTCGCCTCGACCGTGTGGATATAGGGAACGGTCGTCGGCGTGTCGGTCGTGCCCGACGCGCGGTTGGCCGCCGCGATGTCGAAGATGTCCGCGGATGCGGGCGCGGCGGCCAGCAGCGCCAGTGCGGAAGCGGAAAGAAGGCGTGTCATGACGTGCATCTTGCCACGAAAAACCCGAACGGGACGTGAAGATGCAGTCAGACTTCGGGTACCTGCTCCGCCAGCCGTCCGCCCATGCGGATGGGCTCGGCGCGCACGGCTAGCCCGTCCGGACCCGTCTCCACGAACACGCCGCACAGCGTGCCGGGACCCGTGGCGGGCTCGAACCGGCTTGATCTCATCCGGGTGGTGAAGCGCCGAAGGGGTTCGTCCACTTCCATGCCGATCACGGAATCATAGTCCCCGCACATGCCGGCATCGGTCTGATAGGCCGTGCCCTGGGGAAGGATGCGCGTGTCGGCGGTCGGCACGTGCTGGTGCGTACCAACGACGAGGCTCACCCTGCCGTCGCAGAAATAGCCCATGGCATTTTTCTCGCTGGTGGCTTCGGCATGCATGTCGACCACGACCACATCCGCGACCTGCCCCAGAGGCGCGGCGGACAGCTCCCGTTCCGCTGCGCCGAACGGATCGTCCAGCGCGTCCATGAACACCCGGCCGTGCAGGCTCACCACCAGCATTTGAAAGCCGTTCACATCATACAGGTTCGCGCCGCGCCCCGGCGTGCCGAGCGGGTAGTTGGCCGGGCGTAGCAGCCTCGCATCATTCTCGATCAGCGGAATGCCCTGCGGCTGATCGAATGTGTGGTTGCCCAGCGTCAGCACGTCCGCCCCCGCCTCGAACAGCTGCTCCGCCGTGCCTTTTGTGATGCCGAAGCCCCCGGCCGCGTTCTCCGCATTGACGATCACCGCGTCCAGGCCCAGCCGTCGGCGCAATCCCGGAAGATGGTCGCTCACCGCCTTGCGGCCCGACCGGCCGACCACGTCTCCGAAGAAGGCAAGCCTCACTCTTCTTCGGCCGTCTCTTCCACGCCTCGCGCGATCGTCCTCGCAACGCCGTCCGCCTCGCCCACATTGACTGTCCGGGTCGGGCCGTCGGCCTCGTAGGCGTCGACGATCTTACCGACAAGCGGATGGCGGACCACATCGGCGCCCTTGAAGTGGATCTGGCCGATGCCGCGAATGCCAGACAGGATGTTCAGCGCGTGGGCGAGACCGGACGGCTGGTGGTGCGGCAGGTCGGTCTGGCTGGGGTCGCCGGTGACGGCGTATTTGGCCCGCTCGCCCAGACGCGTCAGCACCATCCTCATCTGCGCGACCGTCGCGTTCTGCGCCTCGTCGATGACAACGAAGGCATCGCTTAACGTGCGCCCGCGCATGAAGGCGAGCGGCGCGACCTCGATGTCTCCGGCGGCCCGGCGGCGGTCCACCTCGTCGCGGCCCAGCACCATGTGCAGCGCGTCCCAGATCGGTTGCATGTAGGGATCGACCTTCTCGTTCAGATCGCCCGGCAGGAAACCCAGCCGCTCCCCGGCCTCGACGGCCGGGCGGCAGGCGATGAAGCGGTTGACCTCGCCTCTCGCGAGCAACGACGCGCCGTAGGCGGTGGCGAGGAAGGTCTTGCCGGTTCCTGCCGGGCCGACGCCGAACACGATCGTGTCGTCGCGCATGGCGTTGATGAACTGCTCCTGCCGGGGCGTCTTGGGGACGATGGGACTGCGGCGCGGAAAGGGGATGATGGCTTCGGCGGAGGCCGCCTTGACCTTGCCTTGGCCCATGGCCCGGATCAGCGCGCGGATGTCGGACGGCCCGCACGGCCAGCCGCGTTCTAGCCGCTGGTAGATCTCCTTGACCAGTTCACCCGCCCGCGCGCGGCTCGGCGTGTCGCCATTGATGTGCACGCTGCAACCCGGCGCTTCGATATAGACGTCGAACGCGTCCTCGATCAGCGCCAGATTGGCATGGTTCGGCCCGCACAGCTTGCGCACGAGAGATGCGTCGGAAAATTCGAGAATGTCGGTCTGTTTGCTCACGGGAGGGAGATAGGGACGGGCCGGATAGATTGATAGGGCGAAGACGCCCCTGACAATGACAATGACAATGACAGTGGCAGTGACCCGCTCACGTTAGCCTTTCACGAATGCCGCGACCGCCTCGACTACCCCATTAGACAAGGGCAGGGACGGATCGGCGTAGGTGGCGAGATTACCAGCCCGGTCAACCGGCGCGTCTTTCAGCAGATGGTTGGAGCCCTCGATCATCACCAGCTCCGCGCCCGCTGCTTCCAGCCGACGGGCATCCTCGACGGAGACTTGCAGGTCGCGGTCGCCCTGTAGGACGAGGACGGGCACGTTCGCGTCCGAGACCAGCGCCACGGGATCGAGGGCGAGAGTGGAGATAAGAAAGTCCTGGACGGACGGATCGAAAATGGCCTGCAAGGCGGGGTGCATTGCGGACACGTCCACACGCTCGCCCCCCTCCAGCGTGCCGATCGCTCGCATCGCGTCCTCCATGATGGGCGCGTTAGCTGGGTTCGCGGCGAACTGGTCGCGTAGAATGTCGCCCAGGGGACGGCCCGGCGCGGCCGCGAGCACGAGACCGCAGACCCCGTCCGTCCCTAGCGTGGCGGCGGAGACCATCAGTGCGCCTTCGCTATGACCCATCAGGAAGATGCATTCCCGCCCGGTCTCTTGGCGTAGGAAAGAAGACCAGTCGCGATAGTCCTGCGCGTAGAGCGCAGCGGTCACCGTATTGGGATTGCCTGCGGCCGAAGACGCGAACATGCCGCGCTTGTCCACGCGCAAGGAGGAGACGCCCTCTAACGCTAGACCGTCGGCGATCATTCGGTACATGTCAGAGTTCACCCCCATCGGATTGTTGCCGTCCCGGTCCGTCGGTCCGGAGCCCGGCACGATCAAAACGACCGGCGCGTCCGGTCCCACGTCGTGGAACAGGCCGGACAGGCCGTTCAGCGTCATGTTCCGCTCAGTGTCTTGGGTATTAGAGGTCTGGGCATTGGGGGCCGGGCCCGCTTCCGCCGCCGCTGTCGGAGTCGTTACGTCTCCGCTCTCAGCAGGGGCCGTCTCGGGGATGACCGTGTCCGCGGGCGCAGAGCACGCGACGAGGCAGAGCGCGGAGGCTGAGAGCGCCAGCCTGGGCAGGTCGATTCCGAAGTGGGTCATCACGGCTCGCTTTCCGGTTTGGCCATCCGTACCGTAAGCTCGGCGGGCTGGCGAATATTGATGTCGCGTTGTGGGAAGGGGATTTCGAGATCGTATTTCTGCAAGGCTGTGTGCAGCGCCCAATTGTAGTCCGCGATCACGCGAGCAGGGCGCTTGACGGCGGACTCATCCAGCCAGACGACCAGTTCGTAGTTCAGGCTGCTGTCGCCGAACGCGACCAGCCAGACGGCGGGCTGGTAGCGTTCGCCGGTCTTGTAGGTCCACTGCACCGCATCCGCCGCCTCGAGCCCGGCCTTCTTCACCACCTCCTTGTCCGTGCCGTACGCGACCCCGAAGGGGACGCGCAGGCGGCGCTTGGGATCGCGCAAGGTCCAATTGATGACCTGCGCCTTGATGAACTCCTCATTGGGTACCAGGATGTCGATATCGTCATTGGTGTTGACCAGGGTGGAGCGGATGTTGATCTCCTTGACCTGGCCGCGCACGCCGCTCTGCAGTTCGATGAAGTCCCCGACCGTGATCGATTTCTCCACCAGGATGATGATGCCGGAGATGAAGTTGGCGAAGATGGATTGCAGGCCCAGGCCAATGCCGACGCCGATCGCGCCTGACACGACCGCGAACGCCGTGAGCGGTATGCCCACTGTCTGCAAGGCGATGATGATGGCCAGGATCATCAGCCCGGTCTTGGCGACCTGGCCTAGAAGGCCGGACATGGACGGCGTCAGGCGTTTGGAGGCGCGCAGGGAGCTCTGCGCCGCGTCGCCCAACACTCGCCCGACCCATAGGGCGATGACGGCGAGCACGAGGCTGGTCACCACGTCGAGCACGGACAGACGCGCCGCGCCGACGCTGATTGCGGCCCGGTCCAGCGCGCCCGTGAGCGGGTCCAGCAGCTGCAGGATATAGAGCGCGGCCAAGCCCCACGCCGTCGCCGTGATGAGTGTGCGCAAGGGCCCGTCGCGCATGTTCCGGGTCAGCAGCCGCACGATGATGGCGGCATTGGTCAGGCTGGCGGCGATGCGCAATATGTCGGCGGGTTGGCCGGCGGCACTGAACAGGAACAGGGCGAGCCAGAGCCAGACCACCGTGCAGATCGCCCACATTGTGCCCGCCAGCGCGTTGCTGATGCGCCAGAGTATGTCCACGCTTTCGCGGGCGTCGCGATAGGCTTCCAGCCGACGGATCGGCCGGCGCGACACGACCCAGCCCAGCCCGATGGCGGCGGCGATGGCCAGGAGCTGCCAGAGAGAGGAGAGCGAGAGCAACTGGTCGAGCGTGCGCAGGCCCCAGTCCTGGGCGTCGGCCAGCATCTGGGTGACGTCGCGTCGTGCCTCCTCGTCGATCTCGAACAGGATCTCTTCCGGCGTGTCCGGCGTGGCTTCCGGCGGCGGGGTGGGCGCGGCGTCCTGCATGGCAACCGCCTACCTTACACGGTCCTTGGCCGCAATCCGCCGCGCGGCCGGGTGGGAGTGCACCGGCCATTGCATCACAGGCGGTTGTGCCGGATCGATGATTGCCGTTAAGACTGGAGAAACGCTTTCCCCCAGGCTTTCCTTTCCGGACCCGCGCATGACCGATACGACCCTTTCCGCCAGCGACCAACAGAAAGGCTTTCTCGCCTGGGTGGAACGGACCGGCAACCGCCTGCCGGACCCGGTCTTCATCTTCTTCTACCTGATCGCGCTGTTGATCGTCGTGTCCGTCGTGTTGGCGCTGGTCGGCCTATCGGCGGAGCATCCGACGCAGGTCGGTCCGGACGGTTCGCCCGTCCTCATCCAGAGCGCCTCGCTCCTGTCCGCGGAGAACATTCAGCGCCTCTGGGTGGAGATGCCCAAGACCTTCACCCATTTCCATCCGCTCGGCTACGTTCTGGTCGTGATGCTGGGCGCGGGCGTGGCGGAACGGTCGGGTCTGTTCGCCGCCGGAATTCGCCAGGCCGTACGCGGCGCGCCTCTGGCGCTGCTGACCCCGGTTGTGGCCCTGGTGGCCATGCTGTCCAACCACGCGGCCGACGCCGGTTACGTGGTGATGATCCCGCTGGCGGCGATCCTGTTCGCCTCGGTCGGGCGCCACCCGCTTGCGGGCATCGCGGCCGCCTTCGCCGGGGTTTCGGGCGGCTTTTCCGCCAACATCTCGCCGGGGCAGCTCGACGCGCTGCTGTTCGGCATCACGGAAGCCGCCGTGGACGGCGCCGGGATCGATCCGGGCTGGACCATGAACATCGCTGGCAATTGGTGGTTCATCGCCGTTCTTATGGTGATCTACCTGCCGACCATCTGGTTCGTCACTGACAAGATTATCGAGCCGCGCCTCGGTGCCTGGGTGCCGGACGAACGCCAGGCGGAGGAATATGGGGACGAGGACAAGCCCTTGACGGACGCGCAGCGCCGCGGCCTGCGCCATGCAGGCCTCGCCATGCTGGGCGTGTGCCTCCTCTGGGCTGTCATGACGTTCGCGCCGGGCACACCGCTGCTTAACGAGCCCGCGCCGGGCGTGACGCAGGCCTGGTACGTCACCGCCACGCCCTTCTTCCAGTCGCTTGTCGCAGGCTTCATGATCTTGTTCCTCGCCGCCGGCTGGTTCTACGGGCGCGCGGCCGGGTCCATTCGCGACCACCGCGACCTGGTCGAGATGATGGCCGAAGCGATGCGCGACATGGGCTATTATCTCGTGCTGGCCTTCGCGGCCGCCCATTTCGTGGCCATGTTCAACTGGTCGAACCTGGGGCTGATCTCGGCCGTGCACGGTGCCAACGGGATCGAGGCGTCGGGCCTGCCCCTGCCGGTGACGCTGGGCCTGATCGTGCTGTTTACCGGTTTGCTCAACCTGTTCGTCGGCAGCGCGTCCGCCAAATGGGCATTGCTGGCCCCCGTGCTGGTACCCATGCTCATGCTGCTCGGCGTGTCGCCCGAAGGCGCGACGGCGGCCTACCGGGTCGGCGACGGGGCGACGAACATCATTACGCCGCTCATGGTCTACTTCCCGCTCATCCTCGTATTCGCCCGCCGCTGGCAGACCGATTTCGGCCTTGGCTCGCTGACGGCCATGATGCTGCCCTACGCGCTGTGGCTGATGGTAACTGGCGTGATCCTAATGATGGTCTGGATCGGCCTCGGCCTCGATCTCGGCCCGGGCGCGCCGGTCGGCTACGTCCTGCCGCAGGGATGAGCCCGATCGCCGCTGACCCGCCGGAAGGGATCACAACCGGAGCTGGACCAATCCGATATACAATGAGACCCGTCATGTCCCACCGCCTGTCCATCCTGCTCTTCACCGCCGCGCTTTCCGCCTGCGCGGGCGGTTCCATCGATCCCGCCGACACCAGTCAGGCGGAGACCGGAACCGCTGAAGTTCAGGCCGTCGCATCGGAGTCGCAGGCAGTATCTATTCCGGTCCTGACGGAAGATTGGGTCTTGGACGGCCTCGACGCGCCTGAAAGCGTCATCCCCACGCTGGCCGGCGACGGCTACTACGTCTCCAATGTCGGCGGGGAAGGCACGGACCGCGACAATGACGGCGCAATCTCACGGATCGGCCTCGACGGCACGATGATCGAGCGCGACTGGATCACCGGCACGGACGCCGTTCCGCTCCACGCGCCCAAGGGCATGACGGTGATGCGGTCCGGCAAGGGCGATGCGCTGCTCGTCACCGACATCGATCATGTCGCCTTCATTCTTGCCGCCGAAGGCCGTCTCGCAAAGCGCCTGCCCGCGCCGGGTGCCGGGTTCCTCAACGATATCGCCAAGGGGCCGGGCGAAAGCGCCTTCATCAGCGACAGCGCGAATGCGCGCATCTACAGGCTGGAGAATGACGAAATCACCGTCTGGCTGGAGGACGACCGGCTCAGGGGCGTCAACGGGCTGATGATGGATAAGGGCCGCCTGCTCGTCACGACCATGAGCGCGGGCGAGCTGCTGTCCATCGATCCGGAGACGCAAGAAATCACGGTGCTGGCGGGCGGCATGGAGAGCGCGGACGGGATCGGCGTGCGGGCCGACGGCAGCTACATGGTCAGCAGCTGGCCGGGACGGCTCTGGCATGTGCGTGAAGGCGAGGCCCCGACCCTTTTGCAGGATACGAGCGGGGAGGACGGTGCAATCTACATGAACGACGTGCTGTTCCTGGAAGATAGAGCCATCGCGCCCAACTGGATGCCGGGCACGGTGCGCGCCTACCATATCGAATAGGTGAATCGAATAGGAACGCCCGCCGGGTGGGCGGGCGCGCAACTTATTTGTGAGGCGGCCTGCGGCCGCCTCTCTCTTGTTTCAGGCCCGCTTGATCAGTCGGGCCAGGAAGATCAGCACGACCGCGCCGATGAAGGCCGTGACGATGCTGCCCAGGATCCCGCCGAACGCCACGCCGAGCAGGCCCAGCAGCCAACCGCCGACGAAGGCGCCGATGATGCCCAGCACGATGTTGCCCAGCAGCCCGAACGACCCGCCTTTCATGACAACGCTGGCCAACCAGCCGGCCACCGCCCCGATCACGATCCAGATAAGAATGGCTTCCAGTGACATAAGTCTCTCCCTCTTTAGTTATGGGAGCAGACTAGCGGTGCGGCAGGCTGTCGCACAAGGGAAAACGAAGGCATAGCGGGTGACTGCATTGTATGTTGCATCGTTTGATGCTAGTATTGATGCATGAGAACGACTGTGACATTGGATAAAGCGCAACTCGAAAGAGCGTCCGAACTGACCGGTATCCGATCGAGAACCGACCTGCTGAGAGAGGCGCTGCAAGCCTTGATTGCACGCGAAGCCGCGCGGCGTCTCGCTATGCTGGGCGGGTCCGATCCCAATGCGACCTTGGCGCCCAGGCGACGGTCGCCACTCCCCGAAGGCGCGACACCACCCGAAGGAGATGGCTCTTGAGACTGGTCGACAGTTCGATCTGGATCGACCACATAAGACGCAAAGATGCCGAGCTTACCGACTGGCTTCTGTCGGAAGATGTACTGACTCATCCGATGGTCGTCGGTGAAGTGCTTATGGGATCGATCGCCAATCGCGCTCTGGTGGCTCGATCGATGGACGAATTGCCGTCAGCTGTCATCGCGTCTCACCAAGAGGTGCGCGCGCTGGCCGAACAATACACTCTTTATGGACGTGGCATTGGGTTCGTTGATGCGCACCTGCTCGCCTCGACCCGTCTGACCATGGGAGCGCGACTAGAGACGCGCGACAGGAGGCTCAAAGCGCTCGCAGTGGCGCTCGGCGTTGGCTAGGTTGTATCCTCAAATTCGTCCCAGATTTGAGAATACAACCTAGGCCATCTCCCCCACCAGTGAATTCACCCCCGCACTCGTGATCCGCACGGGCACGATCTGGCCGATGAGCGAGTCCGGTCCGTCGAAATGGGTGCCGGTAAGATAGGGGCTGCGGCTGAAGAGACGACCGGGTTCCTTGGCGTGGCCTTCGACCAGCACGTCCAGCGTCTTGCCGATCAGGCTTTCATTCCATTCGCGCTGCTGGGTGTAGAGCAACTCTTGAAGGCGCTTCAGGCGGTCGCTCTTCACCTCTTCGGGCACCTGCCGGGGCAGGGTCGCCCCCGGCGTGCCGGGACGAGTGGAGTATTTAAAGGAAAAGGACGAGGCGTAGCCGATCTCGCGCACGCAATTCATTGTGGCTTCGAAGTCGTCTTCCGTTTCGCCGGGGAAGCCGACGATGAAGTCGCCGGAGAGCGCGATGTCCGGCCGCACGGCGCGGATCTTCGCAATCAGGTCGCGGTAGTGGGCGTAAGAATGGCCGCGGTTCATGGCCTCCAGCACCCGGTCGCTGCCCGCCTGGATAGGCAGGTGGAGATAGGGCATGAGCTTCGGCTCGCCTGCCATCGTCTCGATCAGCGCGTCGTCCATGTCGCGCGGATGGCTCGTGGTGAAGCGCAGCCGGTCGATGCCGCCGATCTTGGCCACGTGCCGGATCAGCTCGCCGAGGCCCCACTCGGACCCGTCCGGCCCGGTTTCGCGGTAGGCATCGACATTCTGGCCGATTAGCGTGATTTCGCGCACCCCTTGCTGCGCCAATGACCGCGCCTCGGCCACGATCTGCGCGACCGGGCGGCTGACTTCGGCGCCGCGCGTGTAGGGCACGACGCAGAAGGTGCAGAACTTGTCGCAGCCCTCCTGCACGGTCAGGAAGGCGCTGTAGCCCTTGGCCTGCCTTCCTTCCGGCAGCGCGTCGAACTTCTCGATCGTGTCGAAGTCGGTCTCCAGCACCTCGCCGCTCTGGCGCGCGACTTGGGCGATCATTTCGGGCAGCTTGTGGTAGGTCTGCGGCCCCAGCACCATGTCCACGACGGGTGCGCGGCGGCGGATCTCCGCCCCCTCGGCCTGCGCCACGCAGCCTGCGACGGCCACTTTCATGTCCGGCTTGTTGCGTTCCTTGTGCTGACGGATGCGGCCCAGTTCCGAATAGACTTTCTCGGCTGCCTTTTCGCGGATGTGGCACGTATTGAGGATGACGAGGTCGGCATGGTCCGGCGTGTCCACAGGGGCGTAGCCGATCGGCGCGAGAACGTCGGCCATGCGCTCGGAATCGTAGACGTTCATCTGGCAGCCATAGGTCTTGATGAAGACCGACTTGGTGTTCGCGCCCGGCGCGGGACGCGGTTTGGCGATCGTCGGCGTCTCGACATCGTCGTGAGTGGAACGTCTGAGCTTGGTGGAGCGTGCGGGCGGTCGTCCGATATTCAGCACGGTCGACCCTTTCGGGGTGCTGGTCGTCGTCCGGCCGTCACGGGACGCGGTTTTATCGCGGGGTGACATGGGCTTTCCGGGGCTGTGTTCAGTATGTGGTGCCGGGCGCTCTAAGGGAGGGCGGCCCGGCGCGCAACGGTCGGGGTGAGCGGGACTGAAGTTGTCGTGAGCGGCGCTGACGTGCTTTTGTCCCCGGCATTCATTGCCCAGGGCCTCCATCGGTCATGGTGACAGGCTGACCGGCCCCATTGTGGCTCAAGTCAAGCCGGAGGCCCCGGCAGCATGTGCTGGGAACAGAGCCTTGTCGGAGGCTCCGGTCATTTCTTGAGCCGCGTCACCAAAGCCTCCCCCAACTGCTGCGCGCCCTGATTGACGCCGTCAACGACCTCCGCGTGGGGCAGGTAGAGATAGGGCTCGATCATCTCCAACTCGATCAGGGCGAGCCGGCCGTCGAGGCCGCGCAACAAGTCGATGCGGGCGTAGAGGGGCGGAGTGTCGAGAGTGGCGAGCACTCGCTCGGCAATAGCCTTCTCTTCACTGGTGGGAATGTAGGCGCGTTCCGTTCCGCCATAGAGGCTCTGGATGCGGTAGTCGCCGGCCTTGGGCGTCTTCACCAGCGCGTGGCTGAAGCGGCCGCCGAAGTGGAGAAAGCTGTATTCGCCCTCCGCTTGCACGCTGGGCAGGAAGGGCTGGATCAGCGCGCCGCCGGGCGGAAGCTGGTTCGCGTCCGGCCAGGGGTCGCCCTTGGCGTGGAGGACCTGCCGCCACGCGCCGCCGCCGACCTGCGGCTTGATGACGATGCGGTCCGTGCCGAAGGCGTCGAAGGCCGCCTTGGACGCTTCCACCGTGGCCCGGTCCGCAGGCCGCGTAGGGATGACGGGCGCGCCCTTGGCGGCAAGCTCGTCCAGATAGCGTTTGTCGGCGTTCCAGCGCAGCAGCGACGGCGGGTTGAGCACGGGCGCGACCCGGTTGGCGAGCTCCATGACGGCAAGGAAACGCGCCTCGTTTCCCTCGAAATAGTCCCACACCATCAGGGGCAGCAATGCGTCGAACCGTTCCGCGACCCGATCCGCCTCGTCCCATAGGACCGGTTCCAGCGTCAAACCCAGAGCGGCGAACGCCGGGTGCAATGCCGCGAACTGCGCGTCGAACTCGAACGCATCGCCGCGCCGCATCTGATGGCCGGGCAGGACATTGGAGGAGGCAAGAAGGCCGATACGCATGGGAATGCCCAGTATAAGGGAAAGACGGCAAGATTTTTGTGACGCGGGTCGTGCATTTCGCTATGGCCGCGCGCAATCCGCGTCAACCGAGTACCGGGCGCACCGGGCATCTTCCCAAATCTGTCTCCAGACCTTCCGACCAGGATATCGTTCATGCCAGATCACCATCACGTCGTCGGCATCGGCAATGCCATCATGGATGTCATCGCGCCGGTTTCGGATGATTTTCTGTCCGATCATCTGATGGCCAAAGGCACGATGGCCCTGATCGACCAGGAACGCGCCCTGCTGTTGCACGCGGCCTTGCGCGAAAACGCGCAGCCCCAGACCATCGCCGGCGGATCGGGCGCCAACACCATGGTCGGCCTCGCCGCCATGGGGCTGCGTGCGGCCTATATCGGCAAGACGGGCCGGGACGGGACCGGAGAGGCTCTGGCGAAGGGCTTTCGCGATGCCGGCCTGACCTTCGATACGCGTCCGACCGACAGCGGGGCAGCGTCCGGTCGTTGCATGATCGCGGTCACGCCGGACGGCGAGCGCACCATGAACACCTTCCTTGGCGCCTCGGTCGAATTCGAGACGGCCGATGTGAACGACGACCTCATCCGCAGCGCCGACACGCTCTACCTCGAAGGCTACCTGTTCGACGGGGATGCCGCCAAGGCCGCCTTCGTCCACGCTGCGGAGGTCGCGCGCGCTTCCGGCGGCCTCGTCGCCATCACCCTGTCCGATCCGTTCTGCGTGTCGCGCCACCGCGACAGCTTCCGCCATCTGGTCGACCATCAATGCGACATCGTCTTCGCCAATCAGGACGAACTGCTGACCCTGACGGGGAGCGAAACGCTGGAAGAAGGTCTCTCGGAGCTGGAACGCGACGGACTCGTGCTCTGCGTGACGTGCAGTTCCAAGGGCTCGATCATCAGTGTCGACGGGCAACGTCACGACGTGCCCGTCGTCTGGGCCGAGACGCTGGTCGATACGACCGGGGCGGGCGACCAGTATGCGGCCGGCGTGCTGGCGGGCCGGGCCATGGGCCTGTCCTGGCCGGATGCAGGCTATCTGGGTTCCGTCGCGGCGGCCGAAGTGATCAGCCATTACGGCGCACGGCCCGAGACCCCCGTGCATGAAATGGCCCTCTCGGTCGCGGCCTAAACCCTTTCCTAACCCTGTCGTTTAGCCCCCTCCTAAGCCTTCCGCCCTAAAGCTCGTCCCAAGCCGGTCCGGTCGGAAGACTGGCACGGTGGGATAAGGGAACAGGTGGACCGATGGCGTTAGCCCCGAAAATCGTCGCGCGTCAGACGCAGTCTCTGGCGATGACGCCGCAGCTGCAGCAGGCGATCAAGCTGCTGCAGCTCTCCAACATCGAACTGGCGGCCTTCGTGGAGGAACAGCTGGAGAAGAACCCGCTGCTGGAGCGCGGCACGGGCGAGGAGAACCGGCGCGGCGAAGACGTCTCCGAGGCGCCGCTGCCGGATGCGAGCCTGCAGATGGACGCGCCGGCCGCCGCCCAGTCCGACCTGGACGTGCCGGACCATAGCGTCAGCGACGACGGACCGACCGATGCGGTCCCGTCCGCGTCCGACGTGGGCGGCACGCTGGACTTCACCAAGGCGTCCGGTTCCGGCCGTCCCCTATCGGACGGCTTCGACGTGGCCGCGAACGCGGCCGCCGAAGTCACGCTGCAGGACCATCTGCGCGAACAGTTCCCCCACATCGCCCTCGGCCCAGCCGACCGGCCCGTGGCGGACTATCTGCTCGGCTTGATCGACGATGCGGGGTACCTGCGCGAGGAAACGGAAAGCCTCGCCCTGTCGCTGGGCGTATCGGCCGCGCGCATTTCTTCCGTCATCACGCAGCTCCAGACGCTGGAGCCGACGGGCGTGTTCGCCCGATCGCTGTCGGAGTGCCTGTCTTTGCAGCTGGCCGAGACGGATCGGCTGGACGACACCAACATCGCCCTGCTGGGCCATCTCGATCTTCTGGCGCGCCACGACCTGTCCAAGCTCGCCAAGGCGTGCGGGACGGATCTGGAAGACCTCAAGGCGCGCGTGTTGCACTTGCGTACGCTCAGCCCCAAGCCGGGCCTTGCCTATGGCGGCGGGGCCGTGTCAGGATTGGAGCCGGACGTGTTCGTGCGCGAAACACCGAATGGCGGCTGGGCGGTGGAGCTGAACTCAGACACGCTACCGCGCGTGCTGGTCAACAAGCGCTACTACCGCGAGATCAAGGCCGCCTCCGGGGACAGCGCGCAAGCGCGCGAATTCCTGTCCGAGTGCCACCAAAGCGCCAGCTGGCTGGTCAAGAGCCTGGATCAGCGCGCCCGGACCATCCTCAAGGTGTCCAGCGAGATCGTTCGCCAGCAGGACGCCTTCTTCGCCTACGGTGTCGATCATATGCGCCCGCTCAAGCTCAAGGATGTGTCGGAGGCGATCGACATGCATGAGAGTACGGTCAGCCGCGTCACGTCGGGCAAGTTCATGGCCACGCCGCGCGGCACGGTCGAGCTGAAATTCTTCTTCACCGCCGCGATCAACTCGACCTCCGGGGGCGAAGGCCACAGCGCCGAAGCCGTGCGCCACCGCATCCAGGGGCTGGTCGACGAGGAGACGGACACCAAGTCCGTCAAGTCCGACGACCGCATCGTGGAACTTCTGCGCGCCCACGGCATCGACATCGCCCGCCGCACGGTCGCCAAGTATCGCGACGCCATGGGCATTCCCAGCTCGGTCGAGCGCAGACGGATCATCCGCAACCAGCTTTGACCTGGCTTCCACCGCAGGCTGCGTGTCCCCAAAGGACGCGAAGGGAACGTTGCTGCGCGAGCCCAGCACGTCTTCTCCCCAATCGTCTTCCCCTGACTCGACTTAAAGCCTGAGACGCAAACCCATTCCAGGCTGCCCTGGATCCCGGATCAAGTCCGGGAACGAATAATGACTGAGACGTTTAACTTCAAATCAGTCGTCCCCGGCATTTATTGCCGGGGTCTGCCAACGGTCTTCTTCACAAGACGAGAGCGTCCGAGTGCCATCCTCTTGTGAACCAGGACGAGACCGGACCCCGGCAATAAATGCCGGGGACGAAGCAACTATGGGCCGG
>JBCCCX010000013.1:0-26720 GCA_039033275.1 Pseudomonadota bacterium
CGTATCTCCGAGCCCGGGAAGCACTGTCTCCTCAAGGCGCTTCTGGATCCCCGTGGCGTCGTTCTTGAGGAGAACTTCCTCGAAAGCCTGCATGAGCCCGGCGAGCTTGACCGGCTTGCCCAGAGACGAATTCATGCCGATGTTCCGGCAGAGGCGGGCCTGTTGATATTGCGGGTCGGCGGTCAGCGCGATGATCGGTATGTTCTGGAACGGCGAAGGTTCTCCGCGGATCGCCAAGGTGGTCTCGATACCGTCCATCACCGGCATGTGAATATCCATCAGAACGAGGTCGAAAGGCTTGTCCGCCAACTTCTTCAGGGCTTCCTGACCGTTCAAAGCCGTGTCGATCTCGCCCACGACCTTCGACAGAAGCGAACTGGCCACGATATGGTTCGTGGCATTGTCGTCCACGATCAGAACCCGAAGTGACTTGAACGGTTCATCGACCGATGGAGCCGGCTCCGCCTGGGTCGGCTCGGTCGCGGGGACTGGGTCGACTGCGGCAACTTTCTCTAGAACAGGCTGAGGCATGACTGTGGATGTCGCAGGAGCCGCCGGAATAGACGGTGCAGGCTCCGCGCGGACGGCTTCCGGTGCAGGCCTGTGTTCCTGCACGGGCTCTGCCGACGTTGGCTGCGCAAATCCCAGCTTGTCATATGGGATGGCTATCGCGAATAGCGTGCCCTTGCCGAAGGTCGAGGTGACGTTGATCCGCCCGCCCATCAATTCGACCAGATCCTTGACGATCGACAGCCCGAGGCCCGTACCGCCAAAACGGCTGGAGATGGACCGGTCGGCCTGTCTGAACGGTTTGAAGATCTGAGCCATCGCTTCGTCCGTCATGCCGATGCCATTGTCGCGGACCGCGAGCACGAGTTTCCGCCGGTCGCCATCACCCGAGGGCGCGAGCAAGACCTGCACTTTTCCGCCTTGCGTGAACTTGATCGCATTGGACAGTAGATTGCTAAGACATTGCTCGTACCGATAGTCGTCAAACTCGACGGTGTCGGGCACGTCCGGGTGGAACGTCCAGCTCAATGCGACATTATTGGACTGAGCACGAGGCTCCCATTTGCGGCAGACCGACTCCACGACGTCACGCGGCGCGCAAATCCGTTCGTTCAACTCGACCGCTTCGTCGGACAGCTTCGTGTGTTCCAGAGTGCCGTCGACCATTTCCATGACTTTCTCGGCGGAGTTCTGGATGAGGACAAGCTGCGGCTTGATCTCCTCGCTCGGACAATTGTGAACGAGGGCGTCGGCCATGCCGATCACCGCATTGAGCGGGGTGCGGACTTCGTGAGACAAGCGGCCCAAAAATTCGTTCTTCGCACCTAATGCCTGTTCGGCTTCACGCCGCGCATCTTTCAGCTCCCTTTCATTGTTCACCTGCTGTGTAATATCGGTGAAGAAACAGGTGAGGGATCGGACACGGCCGCTTTCATCGACATTCGGCATGATGTGCGAGCGAATATGGCGCGTGGGCCCCATGTCGCAGATCATGCGTGTCGTAATGTGGCGCGGCGTCATCGACTCCCTGACTTCGCGCAACACCTCTTGGACACGCTTTTTGTCGTCGGGATGCTCGGCATCGCTGAATCCCTCACGCTCGTAGCGTTCGAAGGTCTCCGGCTTGAAGAAGGGCCTCAGCGCATCGGCCCGGATACTATATTCCCTGGTCCGTAGATTGTACGACCAGAAACCGGCTTCACCGATTTCCAAGGCCGTGTTCAGGACTCTGCGCTCCAACTCTTCCTGTGTGGTGTCGCGCATCAGGATCAGATAACCATCGTCGCGGCCCAGGCTGACCCGGATGTCGATATGCTGTCCCGTCGGCGTGACAGCATTGATGATCTGCGTGGCTGCAGCCTGTTTTAGCCGCTGATTGACGAACATGTCGGCGATCAGCGCTTCGAAAACCCCCGGTTGGCCGCGGCCGAAATAACCTTGCTCCGCCATAATGCGGGTCAAGTCGTTGAGGTGATTCAGGCGTTCGACTGGAATGGGGAGACCGAGAAAGCCAAAGACCTTTTCGTCGATATATTCGAACAGGAGATCGCGATTGACCGCAAGGCAGATTTCACCGGTCAGGTCCGCCAGGCGCTTCAGCCAGAAATAGTCCTCTTTGCGTCGCACCGAGACCCGCCGGTCGAACTGTTCATATGGCTGTGTTTCGGTCACGTCCGTCGAAATCCCGTCTCAGGGTCGCGAGCGAGTCTGCTCAGGGATGATATTGCAACAAATTCCGAAGAGGCCGTTAACGTTTGCGGGGTGTATCAGTGCATCGAGGGGAGTGACTGGTGCCGCGAGAGAGAATTGAACTCTCGACCTCATCATTACCAATGATGCGCTCTACCACTGAGCTACCGCGGCTTGCAGGAGTCGGTGGACCCCTTCGAAGGCGCCGCGCTATAGCTCGCGCGCCGGTCGATGAAAACCCCTAACGCGAGGCGCGTGACACCCATGACTGATTCGGGTCGCAAGGACGCCAAAAGCCGTGAAGAACGCTTGGCCGAACAGCTGCGCGCCAATCTGCGGCGTCGCAAGGCTGCATCGCGAAAGGCTAAAGGAACGATCCGCCCGAAAAAAGACCCCGGCGAGCCTTGATTGCGTCCTTGCGCCGCGTCATGCGCCTGTCATGGATAAAATCGTCATAGAGGGCGGATATCCGCTGCGCGGGGACATCCGCATCAGTGGCGCCAAGAATTCCGCGATCAAGCTGATGGCCGTGGTCCTGCTCACCGATCAGCCCGTCCGGCTGACGAACATGCCGCGCCTGCGCGACACGCGGTCCATGGGCGAGCTCCTAGCCCATCTCGGCGTGGAGGTTGCGGAGACCGGGCTTGATGGGCTGGATCTCCACGCTCCGAAACTATCCGGCACGGAGGCCCCCTACGACCTCGTGCGCAAGATGCGGGCCTCGTTCAACGTCCTCGGCCCGTTGCTGGCCCGGCAGGGCAGGGCGCGGGTCAGCCTGCCCGGCGGATGCGCGATCGGCGCGCGACCCGTCGATCTGCACCTGAAAGCGCTGGAGGCGCTCGGCGCTAAGATCGAGTTGGAGCAAGGTTATGTGGTGGCGTCGGCCGGGTCTGGCCTGACCGGCGGCACGATCTCGTTTCCCTTCGTCTCCGTCGGGGCGACCGAACATGCCATGCTGGCCGCCGTTCTGGCAAAAGGCGAGACCGTGTTGCTGAACGCGGCGCGGGAGCCGGAAATCGTCGATCTCGCTGAATGCCTCAACGCGATGGGCGCCAAGATCGAAGGCGCGGGGCGCTCCGAAGTGCGGATCGAAGGCGTGTCCTCGCTCGGCGGCGTAGAACATGCCGTCGTGCCAGACCGGATCGAAGCGGGGACCTACGCCTTGGCCGCGGCGACGGCAGGCGGGGCTGTGCGCTTGACCCATGTGCGGCACGACCATCTCGGCGCGCTCTGGCCGCTGATCGCGCAGGCGGGCGCCCGTGTCAGCCTGGACGACGATACGGTTTTGATCGAGCGCGGAACCGGACGACCGCGCCCCGTCGATATCGACACGTCGGCATATCCCGGCTTTCCGACCGATCTCCAGGCGCAGTTCATGGCCATGGTCGGGCTGGCCGACGGCGTATCCATCATTCGCGAGAATATTTTCGAGAACCGCTTCATGCACTGCCCGGAGCTGGCGCGCATGGGGGCGGACATTACGGTGAGGGGGCGCGAAGCGATCGTACGCGGCGTCCCGTCCTATGTGGGCGCGCCGGTCATGGCCACGGATCTTCGCGCCTCGGCAAGCCTGGTCAATGCAGGGCTCGCCGCGCGCGGGGAGACCCATGTCGGCCGGGTTTATCACCTTGACCGGGGCTTCGAGAAGATCGAAGTCAAGCTCGGGCAATGCGGCGCGCGGATCACCCGCATGGCCGAGGAAACAGGCTGAACCTCTAGCGCCATGGCACTGAAACTTATAGCAAATGATGCGGACGATCTAAAGATCGTGGCGTCCGCTCTCCAGGACGCGATCCTGCGCGTCGGCGATGTCCGGTTCGATCCGGTCGCCCGCAGCGTCACCATGCGACTGGCTCGTTACCGCCATGAAGGTCGGGGCGGCGAACGTGTTGAGACGGGCGTGCGGATCGACGGTGTGCTGTCGCTGAAAAGCCACAAGGTCGATCGTATCAATCCGGATGCGTTTCTGGTGCTCCTCGATGCGGAATTCCAGGAGGATGACGCACCGGCAGGCAGGCTCGACCTCGTATTGGCAGGGGGCGGTGCGCTGCGCATGGACGTCGAGGCGCTCGACCTGATCCTGTCCGATATCGGTCAGCCGCGACGCACACGGTCCAGTCCGGACCATGACGGCGCGTGACTGACGAGCCCGACTTCGCGGACGGCGACCACTACATCGCCGAACTCTATATAGACGATGCCAGCCTTCCGGTGACGTCGATGGAGATGCAGCACGAACGCCGCGTCGCCATCTTCGACCTGATCGAGGACAACCAGTTCAAGCCGATGGAATCGCCGGGCGGACCTTACATGGTGCGCCTGGCTTTGGACGAGGGACAACGCCTGCAGTTCACGGTCGATTCGACGCTCGGCATGCCACGCGGCAGTTTCAGTGTGTCGATGGTGCCTTTCCGCCGGATCGTGAAAGACTATTTCATGATCTGCGAGAGCTACCACAATGCGATTCGTACCGCGACCTCTGCCCAGATCGAGGCGATCGACATGGGACGGCGTGGCCTGCACAATGAGGGCTCGCGCCTGCTGGCCGACAGTCTGCGCAACAATGCGGCGCTCAGCTTCGACACGTCGCGCCGCCTCTTTACCCTGATCTGCGCCCTGCACAGGCGGCCGACATGACAGAGCGGGTCCTGTTCGTTTGCCAGCTCAACATGGTGCGCTCGCCCATGGCGGAGGGGCTCGCCCGCAAGAAAGGTTTCGACGCCGTGTCATGCGGGCTCGATCCGGGCGAACCCGACGAACTCATGACGGCCGTCATGCGCGAAGTCGGCATCGACATGACCGGGCACGAACCCAGATCCCTGCAGTCCATGGCCGGAGAGCCCTTCGACCGTGTTGTCGCCTTCACGGACGACACTTACGCTGCCGCCCAGGCCGTGTTGGGCGACGATGCACCCATCGAGCTATGGTCCATTCCCATGCCTGTGACGGGCAGCTACGACGTAAGAGCGATCATGGATACGTACCGGTCGATCCGGACGATCATCTCCAACCGGTTGGATCGTCTTTCCTGATGCTTTTTCCCTTTTGGTCGCGACCAAAGCCCCTATATAGGCGCGCGAGATGGAGCGTCGCGCATTGCGACGAGGTTTAAGGACAGGTTTTGGCCAAAGAAGAACTTCTGGAATTCGAGGGCGAAGTCGTTGAACTTCTGCCCAACGCAACCTTCCGCGTGAAGCTGGTGAACGATCACGAGATCATCGCCCACACAGCCGGTCGGATGCGCAAGAACCGGATTCGCGTTCTCGCCGGCGACCGGGTCACGGTGGAGATGACACCCTACGACCTGACCAAGGGCCGGATTACCTATCGCTTCAAGTAGCGGGCCGGCTTCGATGCCGGACGGCGCGTTCATCCTGGCGAGCGCGAGCCCGCGCCGACTCGACCTCCTGGCGCAGATCGGCCTGACGCCATCCTCCATCGAGCCTGCCGACATCAACGAAGACCCGATTCCCGGCGAATTGCCGAAAGCCCATGCGGAGCGTTTGGCGGCCGAGAAAGCCGCCAAAGTCGCGCAGCGCCATCCCGGCCAAGTCGTGCTCGCCGCCGACACGGTGGTCGGCGTCGGACGGCGCATCCTGCCCAAGACGATGGAGCGCGGAGAGGCTGAAGCCTGTCTCCGCCTGATGAGCGGGCGGGCGCACCGCGTCTTCACCGGGGTTTGCGTGATCGACCCGGACGGCCTGTCCCGAACGCGCGTCAGCGAAACGAGGCTGAAAATGAAAGGATTGTCCGAGCGGGAACTGTCCGACTATCTCGACAGTGGCGAGTGGCACGGCAAGGCGGGCGGCTACGGCATACAGGGGCGTGCCGGGGCGTTCATCCCCTTCCTGTCCGGGTCCTATACGGGTGTGGTCGGCCTGCCCGTCTACGAGACGACGCAAATGCTGCGAACGGCCGGAGTGATCGCATGAAACGCCGCGCCGTCATCGAGGACGCGATCGGAGAAAGCCGCGCCGCCATCTATGAAGGCCGCCGCCTGGTCGAGCTGCATTTAGAGCGTTGGTCGGATTTCAACATGCCCCGCGTCGGCGAGACCTGGACCGGACGGGCCTCCGCCATCGACGCATCCGTCGGCGGCATCTGGATGGAGCTCGGCAAGGGACCGGACGGTCTCCTGTCGTTCAAGGCGCAGTCCGACATGCCGAAGCTGACGGAAGGCGAGCGTGTGGACGCAACCATCGCGAAGGAGGCGGTCACAGAAAAAGGCCCGCTGCTGCGCTATGCGGGTCCGCCGTCGCGCGACAAGCCCGGCGTCGTGCAGGTGCTGGGATTCCGCGAGCGCATTGAACGCCGTTTTCCGGGAATCGTTTTTGAGGAGGCCCCGGTTGGGATCGTCGATGCGGCGACGGAGCGGCAGGTCGCGATACCCGGTGGTGGCACGCTGACAATCGACCGGACGCAGGCGCTGATCGCCGTCGACGTGGACAAGGGCGGCGCGAAGACCGTGATGGATTGCAGCGTTGCGGCGGCCAAGCTCGTCATGTCCCAGCTGCGGTTGCGCGGTCTGGGCGGGCTGATTGCCATCGATTTTCCGAACCTGCGGCAGCCCAAGCAACGCTCGACCGTGATCCGCGTCATGGAAGACCTAGCGGACGCCGATCCCGCGTCGGTCCGGATCGCGCCCTTTTCGCGGTTCGGCGTTGTGGAGATGACGCGCGGGCAGGACGGTCCGTCGCTCGATGCCTTGATGAACGACAGGTTCGGACGGCCCACGCTGGAGACGCAAGCGATTCAGGCCTTGCGCCGGCTGGAACGCGAGGCGAAAGCCTCACCCGGCGGCCGCATCACGCTGCAGGTTCCGGAACCGCTCCGGAACTGGTTGGACGATCCGTCGTTTGAATGGCGCGAGCCCCTGCGCGAACGCATCGGCGCGCGTTTCTCCGTCGAACCCGGAGAGACCCTAGACGTCAGGAGCGACCGGTGAGCCAGACTTGTCCCATCTGCAAACGGCGCGAGGCGGTGCA
Organism: Pseudomonadota bacterium; assembly: GCA_039033275.1. Lineage (GTDB taxonomy): Bacteria > Pseudomonadota > Alphaproteobacteria > Caulobacterales > Maricaulaceae > Litorimonas. The sequence goes on from JBCCCX010000013.1 coordinate 7,185, forward strand.
AAACTACAAGCCGTTCTGCTCCAAACGATGCGCGGACATCGACCTGGGACGTTGGTTCAATGGCGGCTACGCCATCCCGACGGAGGAAGCCGCGCCTGTGTCGGACCCGTTGCCAGATCCCGCCAACGACTAGACGACAGTCTCGAACGGCTCTCTGGCGTCACAGAAAAAAGCATCGTGACCGAACTGTCGCTCCGCGCGCTCTATGTCCGACCCTGTGACATAGGAGAACGCGCTGACCTGCGTGCCGTCCGCGTGGTAGTCATCTACCAGCGTTCGGCTAATCTGCGAGGCCGGCACGCACACCCAATCCACCATTTCGCGCAATTCACCGCGTAAGGGACCATCCACGAACCAGCCCGACCGTTCTCCATGGACAAAGCGGCGGTCCGGGCGAGGGATGTGATTGGACCGGGCTTCAAACACCGTGTGGACAGACCGCGTCGACGCATCCGGCGGGGCACACCAATGGGAGAGACAGAGGGGCGCATCGGGGTCGATGTCGCGCATGGCGTAGAGCACTTCCGGCAGCCAGGACACCCAGAGCGTGCGCTCGCGCAAGCCATGCGCTGCGCAGAGCGCGTAGAGCATGTCCTCGAACCCCGCATCTTTCACGTCGATCAGGATGCGGCACGCCTTGTTGTCGTGCGCGGCGATCGCGGCGAAGAGGTCGGGTGCGCTGGGCATGCGGGCGAATGCGCCGCCCAAGCGTCCAAGTTCCGCGGCACGGACGTCCTTCACATGGCGCATCCGTCCGGCGCGATCCATGGCAGCTTCGTCATGGGTGATAAGAGGCAAGCCGCAGCGCGTCAGGCGGATGTCGAATTCGATCTGCAGCACGCCGAAGTCGAGCGCGGCGACGAGCCCGTCCATCGTGCTCTCATGGTCAGAGAACCCCCGGAACCGATGGGAGATGAGCTGGGAAAGCCGCGCCATGCAGGCGGCTTATGACGAAAAGGGGGAAAGGGGAATGGTGCCCGAACCTGGATTTGAACCAGGGACACACGGATTTTCAATCCGTTGCTCTACCAACTGAGCTATTCGGGCCCGTTTCGCAAGGCGCGTCTATAGGCAGGCGGGTCCGGCCTGTCCACATGGTTTCGCCGCAGTTTTCACAGCGGGATTCCGACCCTATCCCAGATGGATTTCCCCTCTCGGATAGCGCGTCAGGGGCGGTCGTTTCGCGGCGATCAGATATCCCAATGTCAGTGGGCCCAAACGGCCCAGGAACATGAGAATCATCAGCACCGTCCGGCCCAACTGGTCCACATCGCCAGTGATGCCGCGCGACAGGCCGACTGTGCCAAGTGCCGACATGGCTTCGAAGATTGTGTCGACCATTTCGGTCTCCTGCGACGCGAGCAGTATAAAGGTCGCCGTCGTGAAGACGAGCAGAGTGACCATGGCGAGCGTCAACGCCTTGTGGACCTGATTCGTGTCGACCGACGTCTTGAAGATGCGGATATGCTTGGCTTGGCGGAAGTAGGCGACCGACGCCAGCAGGAGGACGATCACGGTCGTCACCTTGATCCCCCCAGCCGTCGACCCCGTGCCGCCGCCCACGATCATCAGCAGAAGCACCATCCAGGTCGTCGCGTCGTTCAACGCGGCCGTGTCCACCGCCGTGAAGCCCGCCGTGCGGGGCGTCACGCTTTGAAAATAGGCGAGCGAAAATGTCTCTAGGCCGCTGCCCGTCTGTCCGAGCGTTTCGGGATTTCCCACCTCTAGCCAAAGGAAGAGAGCCGTGGGGACGATGACGAGCACGGCCGTTCCGACCAGCATCAAACGCGTGTGAAGGTCCAGCCGTCTCCAGCTCAGCCCGCTGCGGAGATCCGCATAGACGATGAAGCCGATCGAGGAGAGCACGAAGGTCGTCGCGACCGTCAGGAGGACGAACGGGTCCGTCGCATAATCCTTCAAGCTGTTCCCAAACAGATCGAAGCCCGCATGATTGAAAGCGGACACGGCATGGAACACGGCCATCCAGGTGCCCCGCTGCCAGCCCATGTCGGGCACCCACAGGGCCATCAGGATGGCGGCGCAGACCGACTGGCCGACCACGACGATCTTCACGATACGCAGCACGAGCTTGACGATCCGCGTGCGCTGGCCCGTGCCGACTTCGCGGCGAAGAAGCGTGCGTCGTTCGATCCCGACCGTCATGCCGAGTGCGGACAGAACGAAGACGCTCAAGGTGATGAGCCCGACACCCCCGAACTGTATCAAGAGCAACAGCACGACCTCGCCGAAGAACGTCAGCTCCTCGCCGACATTGAACACCGACAGCCCCGTCACCGTGATGGCGGATGTCGCCGTGAAAGCCGCTTCCGAGACGGTCAAGCCGTTATGTGAGCTATAGGGCAGCCAGAGAAGCAGCGTGCCGAAGGCGACGAAGGCGGCATAGACGGTGGCGATTTTCAGCGGGGTGGGCATGGATCGCCGTCGCGTTCAATCCCGCTCGCCCAGAAGATTGCGGGCCGCGATTTGGCCGCCCTCCACCTCGGGCATGAAGACCGTCTTCACGCCGACCGCGCGCAACATGTCGCTATGCGGCTCGGACAAGGCTTTGGCATGAACGATTTTGGCACCGAGCGTCTTGGCGTTGTAGGCCGCTTTGAGACTGGCTTCGAAATCGGAGCCAATGGCTATGATCACCATGTCCTGGTCGTCCATGGCGCACTCCCGCAGTGCCCGAGGGTCTCTGGCATCGGCGCAGATCGTGTTGTCGAACTCCGCATGGAACCGGTCGACGAGCGTGTGGTCGCAGTCGATGCCCAGAACCCGCGTGCCGCCTTCCGTCAGAGCCCGCGCAATCGAAATGCCGAACGTGCCGAGACCGATGACGGCGGCACTTCTGTGCGAAGAAAACATAACGACTCCCTGCTGCGGCACCTCACCCATAGCCCTTGACCCGCCTACGGCGAAGGAAGACTCTTGATCCCGGGCAAGTCTTGACGCTTACGCATGTCACGCGTCCGGTGTTGTTGGCTTCGTCCACATCCGGCCCAGATGATATCTTAACCTGTGCCGCAAACCGTGTCATTGGGCGGACATGTCGGACCTTTCCATAAGCCAGAGCGAACACCGCGACATGGCCAACGCGATCGCGGCCCTATCGATGGATGCGGTCCAACGCGCCAATTCCGGCCATCCGGGCATGCCCATGGGCATGGCGGACGCGGCGACGGTTCTGTTCTCGGATTTTCTGAAGTTCGATCCGAACGAGCCCGATTGGGCCGACCGCGACCGCTTCATCCTGTCCGCCGGACATGGCTCCATGCTGATCTACAGCCTCCTGCACCTGACGGGCTACGAGGCCGTCACGATGGACCAGATCAAGAATTTCCGTCAGCTTGGCTCCATCACGGCCGGGCATCCGGAATACGGCCACGTTCCAGGCGTCGAGACGACGACGGGACCGCTGGGGCAGGGGATCAGCAACGCCGTCGGCTTCGCTATCGCGGAACGCCATCTCAATGCGCGCTATGGCGACGAACTGGTCGACCACCATACGTACGTCATCGCCGGCGACGGCTGCCTGATGGAAGGCATCAGCCAGGAGGCCATCAGTCTCGCGGGACATCTGGCGCTCCACAAGCTTATCGTGTTGTGGGACGATAACGACATTACCATCGACGGCCCGGTCTTCCTGTCCGACTCCACGAACCAGAAAAAGAGGTTCGAAGCCTCCGGCTGGAATGTCATCGGCGTGGACGGGCACGATGCGCGTCAGGTCGCAGGCGCTTTGCGCCGCGCCAAGGAGTCCGATCGCCCCACGCTGATCGCCTGCAAGACGACCATCGGCAAGGGTGCGCCGACCAAGGCTGGCCTGAACAAGGCGCATGGCGCACCACTTGGCGAGGAGGAGATTGCGGGCGCGAAGTCTGCCATAGGATGGGATCACGGCCCGTTCGACATCCCGGACCATATCTACAAGCTCTGGGCGAAACCCGGCGACCGCGGCCGGAAAGCCCGCAAGGACTGGCAGGCGCGCCTGCACAAATCCGCGCGTAAGGCCGACTTCGAACGCGCCATGGCCGGGGCGTTGCAATCGGATTGGCTCGCCCATTTCCAGGACTACAAAAACGATATTGCCGCCGACCAGCCCACAATGGCGACCCGTGCGGCGTCCGGCAAGGCGCTCGTCCCCCTGACCGAAGTGCTAACCGACATGGTTTCGGGATCTGCCGACCTCGAAGGATCGAACAAGACGCGCACGCCGTCCACCACGCCCGACATCAAAGCCGGGGCCTATGGCGGGCGGTTCGTCAATTACGGCATCCGCGAACACGGCATGGCGGCGGCCATGAACGGCATGGCGCTGCATGGCGGCATCATTCCCTATTCTGGCCTGTTCATGGTCTTCATGGACTATTGCCGCCCCTCCGTCCGGCTCGCGGCCCTGATGGGCGTCCGGTCGATCTTCGTGGCCACGCATGATTCAATCGGCGTGGGCGAAGACGGGCCGACCCACCAACCGGTCGAGCATCTCGCCTCGTTGCGGGCGATCCCGAACACATACACTTACCGGCCCGCGGATGCGCTGGAGACGGCGGAATGCTGGGAACTCGCTGTACAACGCGACGACGGACCCAGCGTCATGGCGCTGACGCGCCAAAACGTGCCGGCCGTGCGCAGCGATGCGTCGAAGAACTGGTGCGAGCGCGGCGGCTATGTGTTGCGGCCGGGGCGCGGTGCCGACGACATCGTCCTGATCGGGACGGGATCGGAAGTGCATCTCTGCGTCGCCGCGGCGGAACGTCTGTCGGAAGACGGCATATCCGCCCGCGTCGTGTCCATCCCCTGCATGGACGTCTTCATGGAGCAGGACGCGGACTATATCCGCTCCGTGCTTGGCAAAGACCTGCCCAAGGTCGCCGTGGAGGCGGGCGTGCGCCAGGGCTGGGATGCATTGATCGGACGCGACGGGGCCTTCATCGGCATGGACGGCTTCGGCGCGTCCGCACCGGGCGTGGCTCTGTTCGAACATTTCGGGATCACGGCCGACGCCGTCTATGATGCGGCGCGGAAGCAGCTCGGCCGGTGAGGGAGCTTCCCGGAGACGTCTTCGTCACGGGCCAGCTCATGCCGGCCCAGTTGCAAGCGTTGGCCGAACAGGGGGTGATGAGCTTCATCAACAACCGACCCGACCAGGAAGCGCCACTGCAACCCTTGTCAGACGAACTCGAACAAGCGGCCATGTCGGCGTCGCTCGACTATTTCCACATACCGATGGCGGGCGGGCTGACGCCCGGCCTGATTGAAGCGTCGGTCACGGCCTACCGATCCGCGCCGCGGCCGATCGTGGCGTTCTGCGCGTCCGGCATGCGGTCGGCCGCTCTATGGGCCTTCGCGCATGTGGAGCAGCTGGGTGTGGACGGCGTGATGGAGGCCGTGTCTGCCGCAGGCTATTCGCTCGAACAGATCCGCGAACCGCTGCGCGCCTTTGCCGAACGGGCCGGAAGCTGAGCTTCGCTGCGCACGCCGTGACGCCGGAGCCGCGACCATGAACGGCTTCCTCAAAACCGCTGTCGCGTCGCAATGGGGCTGGATCGCTCACTACAGCCCGTCGATCTTTTCGCGTGATCTCGTCGCCGCCATTGTCGTGACGATTCTCCTCGTGCCGCAGTCGCTGGCCTACGCACTGCTCGCGGGCCTGCCGCCTAAAGTGGGCATCTATGCCTCGATTACACCTCTATTGGCCTATGCGGTCCTCGGCAGCTCCAGACAGCTCAACGTCGGACCGACCGCCGTCATCTCTCTAATGACGGCGGCCACGATCGTGGAACTCCCCGAGGAGGTCCGCATCGTCGGCGCGGCGGCCTTGGCCCTGATGGTCGGGGCCATGCTCATCGGCGCGGGACTCTTGAAGGCGGGGTTTCTCATGAACTTCGTCTCGCGCCCCGTCGTGTCGGCCTATATTACGGGGGCAGCACTTCTGATCATTATCAGCCAGTTACGCCACATTGTTGGAGTCGATGGAGGCGGTCGGACCGCGCTCGCCATGCTCGGCAATTTGCGTGATCAGATCGGCGGCGTTCATCTCATCACGTTGCTTGTCGGCGTAACGGCCCTGGCCGCCTTCTATTTCGCGCGCAACAGCGTGGCCTATCGCCTTGTCCGGGCCGGCTTGTCCAGCGACCGCGCGAAAATGGCCTCGCGCATGGCGCCCATCGTCATCATAGGACTCTTCATTCTGGTCAGCTGGCTGTCCGGGCTCGATGCGCTGGGTCTTGCCGTGGTCGGAGCGGTTCCGGCTGGATTGCCGCCCTTTGAAATACCCATGATCAATGGATCGCTCGCACAATCCCTTCTCATCCCAGCCGCTGTCATCGCCATCGTCGCCTTCGTGGACAGCACCTCCACAGCGCAGGAACTCGCGGCACGCCGGCGCGGCTCCATCGACGCCAACCGCGAGCTTTTCGGCCTCGGCGCGGCCAACATCGCAGCCGGCCTCTCCGCTGGGTACGCGGTAAATGGGTCCATGTCGCGATCGGCCGTCAATGCGGCCGCGGGTGGCGAAACGCCGCTATCGGGTATCATCGTCGCCGGTCTCATGGCGGTCACGGCCATGTTTCTGACCCCCTTACTGACGCCATTGCCGCTATCCGTTCTGGCCGCGCTGATCATAATCGCGTGTCTCAGCCTGCTGGACTTCAAGTCGATCTGGCGGACTTGGGTCTATTCCAGGATGGACGGGCTGACGGCCATCGCGACCTTCCTGTCTGTCCTGCTGCTCGGCGTACAATATGGTGTTCTTGTCGGCGTCGTTCTTGCCATGGCGCTGCACATCCGCACGACCGTCAACCCACATATGCCGCTGGTGGGGCGCTTTCCGGGGACCGAGCATTACCGCGATGCGTCGCGCTTCGTCGTGGAGACGAGCGAACAGGTCAAGACGCTCCGCATCGACGAAAGCCTGTACTACGCCAATGCGCGAACGCTCGAGGACCGGGTCGCGCAGGTCGTGTCCGACACGCCTGACCTGACGGACCTCATTCTAATGTGCACGGCCGTGAATCGGATCGACGCGTCCGCCCTCAGTTCGTTGGAAACGATCAATCAACGCCTCAAGGCAGCCAATGTGAGACTGCATTTTTCCGACATGCAGAGCCGCGTGCGCGAACGCCTGTTCCGCTCGTCCTTCCTCGACCGGCTCACCGGCCAGATTTTCCTCTCCCAGCACGAGGCGATGGAGGCCCTACAGCCCGACCCCGACTGGACGTTTCTGGACGATCATATCGACATACACTGACGGGCCGAACGTCTTGCGCGGCACGGCCACTCTGTCTAACAGTCGTCCCAAGCAAAGCAGTAGGACGCTTGCGAGCGCGCACGCCGATCGGCCGTGCGACCCAGCGTCCGCGACGGAAAGACAGGCCATGCCGGACGAATCAGAGTCCGGCTCCGCTGCCGGGACTCCTGCCGAATCGGCTGGGGCGACGGGAAAGGTGCGGAGACGGGCAGGGCGCCACAATGCGGGTCACCGCTCCGACCGCCGCGGTGCGCGCGGCTATGGCAATACGTTCGCCGCCGTCGATCTTGGCACGAATAATTGCCGCCTCTTGATTGCGCGCGAGACGAATGACGGCTTCCGCGTGATCGACAGCTATTCCAAGGTCGTACGGCTGGGTCAGGATCTGGCCCACTCCGGAGAGCTGGCGCAGGACAGCATGGACGCCGCCGTCGAAGCGTTGAAGATCTGCGCGCGCAAGATGAAGTCCAAACGCGTCAAGCGTTGGCGCTGTGTGGCAACGGAAGCCTGCCGCCGCGCGGACAATGGCGATTACTTCCTCGACCGGGTGAAAACCGAGGCAGGCTTGGCGCTGGAAGTGATCTCCCCGCGTGTGGAAGCACGACTGGCCGTCATGGGCTGCATAAAATTGATCGACCGCACGAAGGATGTGGCGCTCGTCATCGACATTGGCGGCGGCTCCACGGAGCTTTCCTGGGTCGATGTTCGGAAAATGCGAGAGGGCGAACCGCACAAGGTCAACCGTCCGCCGATCAGCGCTTGGTGCTCCCTGCCTCTGGGCGTCGTGACGCTGTCCGACAAAGTGCCGGAGCGCGCCGACCGTGAAAGCTGGTATGCGGAGATGAAGGAGGTTGTGCGTGCGGCGATCAGCGACCAGGGCGCGGAGACGCGTTTCGTCCGGGCCTTCCAGGAAGGGCGCGGCCACCTGATCGGCACGAGCGGGACCATAACGTCTCTGGCGGGAATTCACCTCAAGCTTCCCTACTACCAGCGCGACAAGGTGGACGGGCTATGGCTGCGTTCCCACGATGCCGTGTCTGTTGCGCGCGACATGGCGTCCCGCTCTCCGGAAGATCGCGCCAAGGAACCCTGCATCGGCGAGGACAGGGCCCGCATGCTCGTGGCGGGTTGTGCCATCATCGACGTGATTTGCGAAATGTGGCCGTCCAAGATGATCCGCGTGGCAGACCGTGGCTTGCGCGAAGGCATGTTGATCGGCCTGATGGGGGCCGGCAAGACGGCGGCCGCCCCGCCGGCCGTGGACGCGGCCGAATGAGTGGCCGCAAAATGAGCGGTGGCAAGCCGGACGGCGAGAAGCGCTCCCGTAAGACCAAGCCCAACGCCGACAATGCCACGCGCATGCTGACCAAGAAGGTCAAGACCGCACGCGGCCGGAAGATCAGCTCCAAGCTCTGGATCGAACGCCAGATCAACGATCCCTATGTGCAGAAGGCAAAGGAGCTGGGCTACCGCTCCCGCGCGGCGTTCAAACTCGAAGAGCTGGACGACAAATACGGCCTGATCGGCAAGGACGCGCTGATCGTGGATCTGGGCTGCGCGCCCGGTGGCTGGATGCAGGCGGCGTTCAAGCGCGGGGCAAAGCGGATCGTCGGCATCGACATCCTGCCGGTAGAAGCTGTGCCGAACGCGGAAATCCTGCATCTGGACTTCATGGCCGACGATGCGCCCGACAAACTGAAAGCGCATCTCGACCGTGCGCCCGATCTCGTCATGTCCGATCTCGCCGCGAACACGACCGGGCACCGTCAGACGGACCATCTCAAGACCGTCGCGCTGGTGGAAGCGGCCGCTCTGTTCGCCATGGATGTCTTGGGGCCGGGGGGTCATTTCGTGACGAAAGTTTTCCAGGGCGGTGCGGAGGAAGCCTTACTGAAGCGTCTGCGCGAGCGTTTCGACTTCGTCCGCCACGCCAAGCCCAAAAGCTCTCGCAAGGGCTCGCCCGAAATCTATTTGGTCGCGAAGGGGTTCCGTCCACAGGCGTGAACGGTGAATGGGGGTGGCTTGTGCGCGGCTTCGCTGATAGGGGCGGCTCGCAAATGGAACGGAGGCTCCTGATGGAGATTCGAGAAGGCCTGACCTTCGATGACGTCCTGCTGCAACCCAAGGCGTCCGACATCGTCCCCGCGCAGGCGCGCCTGAATTCGCGCCTGACCCGCGGCATTGCGCTCAACGTCCCGCTATTGAGCGCAGCCATGGATACGGTCACCGAAGCGCCGCTCGCCATCGCCGTGGCGCAGATTGGCGGTATCGGGGTCATTCACCGCAATCTGAGCATCGCCGAGCAGGCCGAGGAGGTCCGCAAGGTCAAACGTTTCGAAAGCGGCATGGTGGTGAACCCCGTCACCATCTCCCCGGACGCAACGCGGGCCGAACTGCAACAGCTGGGCGAACGCTACAATATTTCCGGCCTTCCCGTGACGGAGAAGGACGGCAAGCTGGTTGGCATCGTGACCAATCGCGACGTGCGATTCGCCAAGGATCCCAAACAGAAGGTTCGCGACCTGATGACGACCGACCTCGTCACTGCACCCGTCGGCGTGTCGCAGGAAGAGGCGCACGCGCTGCTTCACCAAAACCGGATCGAGAAGCTATTGATCGTGGACGACGCCTATCGCTGCGTCGGCCTCATCACGGTCAAGGATATGGAGAAGGCGCTGTCCTTCCCGAACGCCTGCAAGGACGCCTCCGGCAGCCTGCGTGTGGCCGCGGCCTCGACCGTGGGCGATGCAGGATATGAACGCGCCGTCGCGCTGATCGACGCCGGCGTGGATGCCATAGTCGTCGATACGGCACACGGCCACAGCGACGCCGTCGGCGCGCAGGTCCGGCGTATCAAGGGCAACCACCCCGACACGCAGATCATTGCGGGCAACATCGCGACGGGCGCTGCCGCCCGTGCGCTAATCGATGCAGGCGCGGATGGGTTGAAAGTGGGGATCGGTCCCGGCTCCATCTGCACGACGCGCATCGTGGCCGGGATCGGCGTTCCCCAGCTCACCGCAATTCTGGATGTGTGCGCGGTCGCCCGCGACGCTGGCGTGCCCGTGATCGCGGACGGCGGTATCAAATATTCCGGCGACATGGCCAAGGCGCTCGCCGCCGGCGCGGACTCCGTCATGGTGGGATCAATGCTCGCTGGGACAGAGGAAGCGCCCGGAGAGGTCTTCCTCTATCAGGGACGCCAATACAAAGCCTATCGCGGCATGGGCTCGGTCGCCGCCATGGCGCGCGGCTCGGCCGACCGCTACTTCCAGAAGGAAGTGTCCGACACGATGAAGCTCGTCCCGGAAGGGATCGAGGGTAGGGTGGCATACAAAGGCCCCGTCGGCCCGATCCTGCACCAATTGCTGGGCGGATTGCGCGCGGCCATGGGTTATACGGGCTCCGAGACCATCGACGCCTTCCATGACAATGCCGAGTTCGTGCGCATCACGGGGGCCGGCCTGCGCGAAAGCCACGTTCACGACGTCCATATCGCCCGCGAAGCGCCCAACTATTCCATGCCCGGATGATCGGACACCATCCATGAGGCTGGGTGGCCGGATTTCCGCCGCGCAAGAGGTGTTGCAGGATATCGGTTCGCGCCGCACGCCTGTCGGCATGGCCCTGCGCGATTGGGCGAAGGCGCACCGTTTCGCCGGGTCCAAGGACCGTGCCGCCATCGGCAATATCGTCTACGATGCGCTGCGCCGGAAAAGCAGTTTCGCTTACCGCATGGACGACGACAGCCCGCGCGCGCTCGCCTTCGCGGCCACGGTGTGGGGCTGCGGCGTTGCGCAAGACCAGCTGGACTTTCAGGACGACCGCCACGCGCCCGAAGCCTTGTCCGACGAAGAACGCAAAAAGCTCGCCGGCGCGATCGCACTCGACGCCGCGCCCGAATGGGTCCGCGCGGACGTGCCGGAATGGTTGTGGCCGGCCTTCGAAAACAATTTCACCGACGAAGCCGTCGCCGAAGGCCAAGCGTTAGCAGAGCGCCCACCGCTGGACCTTCGGGTGAACACTATCAAGGCGATGCGGGAGGAGATCGGCCTCGACGCGGAACCGACCCCGCTATCGCCCATCGGCTTGCGCTACGCACCGCTAGAGGGCTTCGCCCGCCATCCGGACGTGCAGTCCACGGCCGCCTATCAGCGCGGCCATGTCGAGATCCAGGACGAAGGCAGCCAACTGGCCAGCCTGCTTTGCGCGGCGCGGCCCGGGGAATCGGTGCTGGATTATTGCGCGGGCGGTGGTGGAAAGTCGCTTGCTCTGGCCGCCGACATGGAAAACCGCGGCAAGCTTTACGCCTATGACATCGACAAGCGGCGACTGGCGCCGACTTGGCAACGGGCGGACCGCGCCGGGGCATCGATCATAGACGTCATCGCCCCGCCGGCGGAAGAGCTGCCAGCTTTGATCGGCACACTGGACCGCGTGTTGGTCGATGCGCCCTGCCCGGGTGTCGGCACATGGCGGCGCAAACCGGACGCTAAATGGCGGTTGACGGAAAATGCACTCGAACGGCGCCGCAAGGAACAGGTGAGCGTGCTGGACGCGGCGTCGGCCTATGTCCGGCCGGGCGGGTTCTATTTCTACGTCACCTGCTCGATGCTGGCCGAGGAAAACGAGGCGCAGGTCTATGCATTCCTAGAGCGCAACCAGGAGTTCGCCCTCCTGTCCGCCGGAGAGGTCTTCGAGGAACGGTTTGGCACGCAAGGGCCGAAGCCCTGGTCGGAGGATGGTTTGACCCTGACTTTGACGCCCGCTTCGACAGGCACGGACGGGTTCTTTTTCGCAGTAATGGAGCGCAAGGTTTGAGCGATCAGCATGAGGACATCATCCAGCAGCATGAACGCCTGCTGATCGTCGATTTCGGCTCCCAGGTGACGAAGCTGATCGCCCGGCGCGTGCGCGAAAGCGGCGTTTATTCAGAAATCCATCCCTACAATAAAGTGGACGCGGCGTTCCTCCGGTCCTTCAATCCGAAGGCCGTCATCCTGTCCGGCGGGCCGGCCAGCGTGGCCGATGCGGGAAGCCCGCGCGCCGATGAGGGGATCTACGATCTCGGCGTGCCGGTCCTCGGCATCTGCTACGGCCAACAGGTCATGGCCGCGCAATTAGGCGGCGAGGTCGAGAAATCCGACGAGCAGGAGTTCGGTCGCGCCTATCTGGAGAAGACGGCCGGGTCGCCATTGTTCGACGGGCTGACGGATCGAGAGCAAGTGTGGATGAGCCATGGCGACCGCGTGAGCCGGATGCCACAAGGTTTTGAGATCATTGCGAAAAGCCCGAACGCTCCGCTCGCGGCTATCGCGGATGAAAACCGGCGTTTCTACGGTGTGCAGTTCCATCCCGAAGTCGTTCACACGGAGAACGGGGCGCGCATCCTGCGTAACTTCACGCACGACATTGCAGGCTTCGGCGGCGACTGGACCATGGCCGCGTTCAAGGGCGAGATGATCCAGGCCATTCGCGATCAGGTCGGCGACGGCAAGGTCATATGCGGTCTGTCCGGCGGGGTGGACAGCTCCGTCGCAGCCGTGCTGATCCACGAGGCGATCGGGGACCAGCTGACCTGCGTCTATGTCGATACGGGCATGATGAGACAGGGCGAGAGCGAGCAGGTCACCGCGCTGTTCCGGGGTCATTACAACATCCCGCTTGTCCATGTGGATGCGAGCGAAGAGTTCCTATCCCTGTTGGACGGCGTGTCCGATCCCGAACGCAAGCGCAAGATCATCGGCGGCACCTTCATCGACATCTTCGAGCGCGAAGCGAAGAAGATCGGCGGCGCGAAGTTTCTCGCGCAGGGCACGCTCTACCCGGACGTGATCGAGTCGGTGTCCTTCGACGGTGGGCCCTCCGTCACGATCAAGTCGCATCACAATGTCGGCGGTCTGCCCGAGCGCATGGACTTGGAGCTGGTCGAACCGTTGCGCGAACTGTTCAAGGATGAGGTGAGGGCGCTAGGACGTGAATTGGGGCTGCACGAGGACTTCGTGGAGCGCCATCCGTTTCCGGGGCCGGGGCTGGCTATCCGCTGTCCGGGAGAGATCACCAAGGCGAGGCTTGACATTTTGCGCGAAGCCGATGCGGTCTATCTCGACCAGATCAGAAAACACGGTCTTTACAACGATATATGGCAGGCTTTTGCCGTGCTTCTGCCCGTTCAAACCGTCGGCGTCATGGGCGACGGCAGGACCTACGACTACGTTCTCGCGCTACGTGCCGTCACGTCGACGGATGGTATGACGGCGGACTATTACCCTTACAGCCACGATTTTCTGGGGGAGACCGCGACGCGGATCATCAACGAGGTGCGCGGCGTGAACCGCGTCGTCTATGACGTGACGTCCAAGCCGCCCGGCACGATCGAGTGGGAATAACCCCTATCGGGTGAAGAAGGCCGGCATGTCACCGGCAAAGCCGGTGTTCTTGCCGCCCTTGCTGCTCTGGCTCGGCCGATCGGACTCAGCGGATGCCTCCGGCTTCTTTGCAGTGGACCGCGAGCGCGAGGACCGGGACCGCGACCGGGCCGGCTTGTCCTCACGCGTTTCCTGAGCATCAGCTTCTACCGTACCAGCGTCGACTTCGGCAGTGGCCTTGTCATCGTCGCGCCCGCTCTTTCGTGACGGGGCTTTGCGCCGGCTCCGCGTCGGACGCGGCTTGTCCTCGACATGATCCTCCGCGGGCGGATTCTCACGTTCGATCGGCGCGGGCTTGCTGCGGGCTGTCTTGCTGCGCGCCGGTTTGGAGGACTGGTCCTCAGACCTGTTTCTGGAGGACCGGCCGGAGGATGAGGATCGCCGCGACGACCCGCCGGATCGGCTGGAAGAGCGGCCGCGGCTGCGTCCGCCTTTTCCTTCGCGCGGCATGTTGTCCACCTCCGGTATGACGATTTCCTCGATGGAGTCGCGGTCGATCAGGTCGAGAATGGCGTCGTAATTCTTGTCGTCCAGCGGCGCGACGAGCATGATCGCGTCACCTTCGCGGCCTGCACGCCCGGTGCGGCCGATACGGTGGATGTAGTCCTCGCTGTGAAACGGAACGTCGTAGTTAAAGACGTGGCTGACCGACGAGACGTCGAGGCCCCTCGCGGCCACATCCGAGGCCACGAGAATCTTGATATAGCCTTCTTTGAAACGGTCGAGTGTCTTGGTGCGGACGCTTTGCGGCAGGTCGCCATGGATCGGCTCGGCATTGTGACCGTGCTTGTTGAGCGACTTGGCGACGATGTCCACGTCCCGCTTGCGGTTGCAGAAGACAATGGCGCTATCGACATCTTCCTGGTCGATGATCCAGCGCAGGGCCGTGCGTTTGAGCTTGCCGTCGGAGGAGGGAACACGCGCAATGCGCTGTGTCACCGTCTTCGCTGCGGAGTTGCGCCGTGCGATCTGGACTGTGACGGGCTGGTGCAGAAACTGGTCGACCAGTCGCTTGATCTCTGGCGGCATGGTGGCGGAAAAGAACAGGACCTGGCGGGTGAACGGCGTGATCTCGAAGATACGCTCGATATCGGGGATAAAACCCATGTCGAGCATCCGGTCGGCTTCGTCCACGACCAAGGTCTCTACGCCCGTCATCAGGATCTTGCCGCGCTCGAACTGGTCCAGCAGGCGTCCTGGCGTGGCGATGAGGATGTCGACGCCCTTGGTCAGCTTCCTGTCCTGCTCGCCAAACGACACGCCGCCGATCAACAGCGCCATCTCCAACTTCAGATATTTGCCGTAGGCTTCCACGTCTTCGGCGACCTGCGCGGCCAGTTCCCGGGTTGGACAAACGATCAGGCAGCGGGGCATGCGCGCACGGGCGCGGCCCTTGGTCATCTTGTGAATCGTCGGCAGGGTGAAGGCCCCGGTCTTGCCGGTGCCGGTCTGCGCAATACCGAGCACGTCGCGGTTTTGCATCGCGGCCGGGATGGCCTGGGCCTGGATGGGTGTCGGTGTTTCGTAACCGATATCGCCGAGAGCCTTCAAAATCCGGCGGTCGAGGCCGAGTTCTGTGAAGGTGGTATCGACCGGCGCGTCGGCCGGTATCTCGTTCGGGGCGTCAGTAGAGCTCACTAATGCGGTCTTTCGGGCCAGATGCCGGGCATGATCGTCGTCGCGCGGCCATGTGCACGACTCTCGCGCACTCGTCTTTCATCGCGCGCACCCTACACGGGCGCGGCTTATAATCAAGCCGTGCAAGCTGCGTGCCGAATCAGGCCTGTTGCCTAGCGATATTTGGACGGTCGGTCGTCGCTGCGCGCCGGATTGTAGCGGTCCCGCAACGCTTTCATGCGGGAGTCGAGCGAGACGGTTTCGCCGTCGAGATAGGCGGCAATCGGTGCCGAGGTGACTTCGAGCGGGTCGCCGTCCCACACAACCAGGCTGGCCGGGGCGCCCACGCGCCGCTCGCCAAGATCGATCCCGAACCATCCGGCCGGCGTCGTCGTGATGGCGCGCATGGCGGCATCGTGGCCAAGTCCTTGCCCGACGGCATTGCCCGCATGCTGGGCGAGGACGCCGGCTTTTACGGTCCGGAAGGACGAAAGCCCGGCAATGGCGTACTCGATGCCGGCATCGTGGATCGCGAGAGTGTTGTCGAGCGACGCGTTGAGCGAGTCGAAATTGTCGGGAAGGTTTTCATGGGGGTCCACGATCAGCTTGATACCGCTCTCAGCCAACGCCTCGGCCACGAGATAGGCTTCCTCGGCCCCCACGACGATGATGTCGAGGTCAGGCGCGTCTTCCTTGATCTTGACGATCCGCAGCAGGTCTGCGGCGCGGCTGGCGCTTATCACCAGGGGCATGTCGCCCGTCGCGACACGCCGGAAGGCGCGGGCGTCGCGGCGTTGGAAGACATCGCCTTCAATGTGCTGGAGATAGCTGCGACGCGCATCGTCGAGTGCGCTGCGAAGCTGCTGAATGGCCGCCCCGCGCGACCCTCCGGCAAGTCCCGCGCCCGCCTGTCCTAGCGCCACATGCATGAAGGCGGCCTCGGATAGGATCGCGTCGTCGGAATTGTCGAGCTTCGCCACAAGGCCCATGCCGCCGAAGATGCGGTCCCCATTGGGCTGTGGCACGACGGCCGCATACATCACGCCGCGTTGCCGCGCATTGGCGATATGGACTTCGCGCGGGTTGAACGAGTCCGCGGCCAGGACAGACGCGGAGAACAGCTCCGTTTCGGCTGCCGTGTCGTTGGTCGTGTCTTCCCCGCCAATGTCGACGATGCCGAGCAGGGAGAACGGCGTGAACAGGCCGGGCGTGACCCAGGCCCCCGAAATCGTCTCGCCATTCGCAGGGGCGCGTAGGCGCGACCCCATGGCGACGATGCGTCCGTCCTCGAGACGTATATCGACGGTGCGGCGTTCGCCGCTATCCTCGATCAAGGTCGCATTATCGAGAAAAACGGAGGCCGCCCAAGCCGGAGCGGAGAGGGCGGACAGAGCCGCCGCGACAATCAAAGAGCGGATCATCCCCGGGACTCCATCGAAGCGATTTCCGTGCCGAGACGGAAGTCGGATACGGGTTTGAGGCCGGTCGCCCGGTCGAACACCAGCGCGCCGTCCATATAGACCTGGTCGGGGCGCGAATAGGTGGAGAAGGGGTCTCCGCTCCAAAGCACGACATCCGCGCGCTTTCCATCCTCGAGCGTGCCCGTATCGTCCAATATGCCTAGCCCCTTGGCCGGGTTCGACGTCAGCCACGTCCAGGCGACATCCTTGGAGATGTCCAGCCCTGCCCGGTTGCCGTTGGCCCAGGCCTTGGCAACCTCCTGATTCAGGCGCTGTATGTTCTTGTCGTCGTCGGAGTGGATCATGGCGCAGGCGCCTGCCGCGTGGACGAACGGGATATTCTCCAAAATGCCGTCATAGCTCTCCATCTTGAAGCCGTACCAGTCGGCCCACATGGCGGAGCAGATGCCGTTTTCGGCCAATAGATCGGCGATCTTGTATGACTCCACGGCGTGGTGGAAGGTGGTGACCTTATAGTCGAACTCCTTCGCCAGATCGATGATGAGCGCCATTTCATCCGCGCGGTAGCAGTGCATCTGGACGAGGATGTCGCCGTTCAGCACCCCTGCGAGCGTTTCCAGTTGAAGATCGCGCGTCGGCTCCTCGCCGTTTTCGATCTTACTTTTATAGTCTTGTGCCCGGATCCAGTTTGCTCGGTAGCCTGCGACGTTGCCCATACGCGAACCCGGTCCGCCGCGCTCGCCATAGACCCGCTTCGGATTCTCACCGCAGGCCATCTTCAGCGTTTCCGGTGCATCGGGATATTTCATCGCCTGGAACGTCACGGCCGGCGCGTTGCGCAAGGTGACGCCGCGTCCGCCGAACAGATTGGCCGACCCCGGCAGAATGTGCAGGGTGGTCACGCCACCTTGCAGCGCCTCGTCGAAGCCGGGGTCCTGCGGCCAGACGCCGTGTTCCGCGTCGACTTCGGACGTGATGGGCGAGGTGATTTCGTTGCCGTCATTATGCGCGTTGATGCTGGGCGTGGGGTAGTTGCCGAGATGGCTGTGTATGTCGATGATGCCAGGCGTGACGTAACGGCCCTGCGCGTCGATGACGGTCGCGTCGTCGGCCTCCAGACCCGTTCCGATTTCGGCGATGCGTCCGTCCGACATGATAATTGAGTCCGCATCTGTCGGTTCGCCCGTGCCGTCGATGATCTGCGCGTTCGTGATCAGCACTGGGCCGGACGGCATGGGCTCGTAGGTGCTGGGGAAGGCTGTCGGCAGGACGAATGCAGTGCCGTCGCTATCGTCTCCACCGCCGGACGTGCATCCGGCGATCAGGACGGCGGACAGGAGAAGGGCGGAAAGTGACGTTCGCATGACGCTACCGTAACGTGCTCGAAATACGGCGCAAGAGGTTAGAAACCCACATCGAGGGACAAAGCCCGTCCGAGCCAGCGGTGATACTCGCTCCGGCTGACTTCGATAGCGCCCAGCGATGCGAGATGGTCCGTCATGTATTGCGCGTCCAGCAGGATGAAGCCGCGCTCTGATAGATGTTCCATCAGATGCATGAGGGCGAGCTTGGATGCGTTGCTCTGTGTGGAGAACATGCTTTCCCCAAAGAAAGCCCCGCCTTGCGATACGCCGTAAAGTCCGCCGATCAGCGCCTCGCCGTCCCACACCTCGACGGAATGGGCTTCGCCGCGACGGTGTAGCTCCGAATAAAGGGATTGGATGCCGTGGCTGATCCAGGTTTGCTCCCGCAACTCTGCGCAGGCCGTGATGACGGCATGGAACGCCGTATTGAACGTGACCGTGTAATAGGTCTTGCGTGCGAATTTGCGCATCGACTTGGACGGCTGGAACGCGGCGACATCGAAAACGGCGCGTCGGTCGGGGTCCATGAGGTAAAGCGTGACCGCGTCCCGTTCGTCCGCCATCGGAAAGACACCGCGCCGGTAGCATTCGACCAGCGCGTCGGGACCGAAACCGGTCACCGGCTCTGGTTGGCTTTCAGCTTAGCCTTGAGTGTCCGGACGTCTTGCGCCCAGAGGAAACCGAACGACACAGCGCCGTCGCGACTGTGGACGGCATGATGCAGTCGGTGGGCCTGGACGAGGCGTTTCAGATAACGCCCCCGCGTACGGACGAAGAAGGGCCAGCGCTGATGCACGAGCCCGTCATGCACGAAGGCGTAAAGAAGGCCGTAGATCGTCAACCCCAGAGCAACGAACCAGAGAGGCGTCCACCAGAGCGACCCGGCGATGAAGAGTGCGGCGGCAATCACTGAAAACCAGACCGCATACAGGTCGTTTTTCTCGAACGGGCCGTCCGTCTCGCGGTGATGGCTCTCATGCCACCCCCATCCCGGCCCGTGCATGACGTATTTGTGGATCGCCCAGGCGGCGATCTCCATCAGTGCGACGGATGCAACGACGATCGCGACAGCGGCCCAGACGCTCATGCGGACGTTTCCCGCGTCGGGATATCACCCTTGCGGGCCGGCAAGCGCCACCACGGCTCATGCGGGTAGAGGTGGTGTTCGTGGTGATAACCGAAATGAAAGCAGGTCAATAATGAGACCCAGCGCGGATAGTCGTTGGAGCGCGACAAGTGTTCGTCCGCAAACTCCGTTCCGTGGCGATGGGTCAGATATGTGCCGAAATAGAAAAGCTGCACGGACGACAGGATCGCCGGAACCGCCCACATGACGAGCAAGTTCGGGTAGGACGCGCCCAGTAGCATGTAGAGAGCACCGATGCCTGCCAGAACCGCGACTTGGGTCCATGAAAAGTAGCGCAGGAAGAACGCGACATACCAGGGCCAGA
>JBCCCX010000014.1:0-24961 GCA_039033275.1 Pseudomonadota bacterium
GAAGTCGCGATGGGTCTGGGCGCGAAGCAGGTCTTCACGGTCGATCCCGTCGAGGCAAGGCGCGAGCTGTCGCGCGGCTTCGGGGCGACGCCGGTCCCACCGGACGAGGCGCTGGCCGTCATCCGGGAGGCGACGCGAGGCGAGGGAGTGGACCGGGTGGTCGAGGCGGTCGGTCTTCCGCAGACCATCCTCCAGTCGGTCAAGCTGGTTCGGCCGGGCGGGGGTATCGGCATCGTCGGCATCGTGCTGGGCGACGGCCCCGACGCGGCTGGCGGCGGCGTGCCGTTCCTGCGCCGCGCGCAGGGCAAGTCTGTCAGCGTCCATGCCGGGGTCGCCAACGTGGTCGATAGCTGGCCCGTGCTGATGGATCTGGTCGAAACGGGCAAGGTCAAGGGCGAAGGTGTCTTCACCCACGACTACACGCTGGAAGACGGCGCGGATGCATATGCGCTATTCGACGCGCGGGCTGACGGCGTGATGAAAGTCATGATAAGGCCCTGACCCTATGCAGACCCTTCTCGTAAACCGAACGGACCCGGCGGACATCACCCTTGCCCATCTTGACGCGGCTCCGCTGCGCGAGGGCGAGGTGAGGCTATCCATCGACAGCTTCGCCCTGACGGCCAACAACGTCACCTACATGATCTTCGGCGACCAGATCGGTTACTGGCACTATTTCGATCCCAAGGCCTACGGGTTCGGCGAAGACCATCAGGGCCGCATGCCGGTCTGGGGCTTTGCCACCGTGACGGAGTCCCGGTGCGCCGACGTGCCGGTCGGGAAGCAAGTTTACGGTTTCCTACCCGTCGCGAACGAGCTGGTCGTGCGACCGGGCAAGGTGAACCCGCTCGGCTTCCAGGATGTGTCCGATCACCGCGCCGCGCTGCACTCGGTCTATAACAGCTATAACGACACGGCCGCCGACCCCTCCTTCGCCGTCCAGACCGCGATCCAGCCCGTGCTGCGCCCGCTCTTCCTGACCAGTTTCCTGATCGACGATTTTCTTGCCGCCCATGACGGTTTCGGCGCGGAGCGCGTGGTCCTCACCAGCGCATCCTCCAAGACGGCGCTCGGCACGGCCTATTGCCTCAAACAAAGGGGCGGGTTCGAGGTCGTCGGCCTGACGTCCGGGCGTAACAAGGACTTCGTCGAGGGCACCGGCTATTACGACCAGGTCGCGACCTACGAGATGATCGAGGGGTTGGACAAATGTCCCACGGTGATCGTCGACATGGCGGGCAATGGCGAATTGCTCTTACGCCTCTACGCCCATCTGCGCGACAAGGTCGCTTACGGCTGCGCGGTCGGCAAGTCGCACTATGAGGGCGACGCCGCGCCGAAACCGGCCGAAGGCGCGCCCATGAAGATGTTCTTCGCCCCCGACTACGCCAAGAGCCGCATCGGCGAATGGGGCATGGAGGGTTTTTCGAAACGCGTGTCGGAGCGCTGGATTCCGTTTCTCCATGACGCGGCCGGATGGATGGACGTCGCGGACGAGCCGGGCGGGGCCGAGGCCATGCTGCGAACCTACAAGGACCTGCTGAATGGCACGGTCGATCCGACGCAAGCCTCGCTGTTCACACTGAAAGGATAGGGCGCATGCCGGACAAGAGCTACGAATGCTTCGCCGTCTCCATCGAGGACCAGGTCGCGCACATAAGGCTGTCGCGGCCCGAAAAGCGCAACGCTATGAGCGAGAGCTTCTGGGCGGACCTGCCGAGGATCGTGCGCGACATCGACGACAATGCCAAGGCCAGGTGCATCGTCATTTCCGCCGAGACGACCGGCGAGCGGCCGATCTTCTCCGCCGGGATCGACGTGTCCATGTTCGGCTCCGGCAGCGTGTCGGGCAATGACAAGAACGCGCCTGTCCACGGCGCGGACTTCTACCAAAACGTGCTCAGGCTGCAGGACAGTTTCAGCGCTTTGGAGGACTGCCGCATTCCCGTGATCGCGGCCATACACGGCGGCTGCATAGGCGGCGGCGTGGACCTGGTCACGGCCTGCGACATCCGGCTGGGCAGCGCGGACGCGTTTATCACCATCTACGAAATCAATGTCGGCATGACGGCGGATGTGGGCACCTTCCCGCGCATCCTCAACCACATGCCCGAAGGCGTGGTGCGCGAACTGGCCTATACGGGCCGCCGGATGGGGGCGGAGGAATGCGAACGGCGGGGTCTGTTCAACGCGACCCATGCCACGGAGGCCGAGTTGATCGACGCGGCGATGGCCATGGCGCGCGAAATCGCCTCCAAGCCGCCGCTCGCCGTCTATGGCTGCAAGCGCATCATCACCTATAGCCGCGACCATTCCACAGCCGACGCGCTGGACCAGATCGCGGTGTGGAACATGTCCATGCTGGTGCCGGCAGAAATGATGGAGGCGATGGCCGCCAAGGGTCAGAAGCGCGCGGGCGTGTTCGCGGACTTGCCCCGTGTGAAACGCAACTGCTGAAACGAAGAAGCCGGACGGGGGACCGTCGGGCTTGATCTCAGTCTGGGGCGCGGGTCCTAGTTCATATTGCGCGAGTAGCGCAGCTCGCCCAGACCCTCGACGCGGCGGACCAGCATGTCTTCGTCGATGGACACGACGGTGGAGCTTGTCGGGCCCGTGCCGGCCAGCGCGGCCTGGATGGCCTGCGCGATCATCCGCGTCGTGTCGTCGGACACGACCGGTTCGACTTCGGCGGAGGTGAACCGTTCCGTCAGCACGTCGCCGTTGAGCTCGTAGGTGCCGTCCAGATCGATTTCGTAGCTGTTCTGGCCGTCCGGCTGACCGGACACGATCAGCATCGCCTCGATCTCGGACGTGCCGTCGGCTTCGTATTCGGCCTCGCCGTTCATGATGGTGAAGCTATTGTCGCCGACCGTCATCTCGAAGGGCGTTTCCTGATTCCACTCGCCGATCATCATCTCGGCGGCGCTCATCGTCTCCTCCACATCCATGTCCGCTTCCGCGGTGTCCAAATCCGTGTCGACCACGACCGTGGCATCGTCGTCCAATATAACGGGTTCGGGCGTGTCCGTGCCGCCGCAGGCGACAAGCAGTCCGGTGGAGAGAAGCAGGGGAAGGGCGAGGGTGCGCATGGCGGATCCTTTCGGTTGTGGAATATCACCTTCGATTATGCGCGAGTCCCGGCCAAGGTTCCGCGGGTGCGCCTATCCGTCCCCCACCCCGGCCTCCTGGCCAGTCCGCCGCCGATAGCTCAGCGTGGTGCCCGTATCGGCGTCCAGCACCGAGAGCCTTTCTTCCGTGAGCTCTTCCACGATCAGCCGCCCGGGCGGGCTATTGCGGTAGGCGTCCTCCAGCGCGCGGGCCAGCGCCTCGCCTTCGGGCGTGGAAATGTCCGGCGTGATCGCGACCTCCCGCAGGGTCCGGATCAGCACCGTCTCCTCCAGCGTCCAGTCCACGCCTGCCCGGATCGCGAACCGCTCCGGCACGCCCGTGTGCTGGGTGAAGGTCATCACCGCCTCGAAGGTAGAGGTTCCGTCCGGCGCGTAAGCGACCACCGCGTCCTCCACGACCAGCGCCGGATCGGTCTGGGTCACGCCCTCCTGCGCCCACGCTCCGATCAGCAGGTTCCGGTCGGCCCCCACATCGGCGCCGCAGGCGGCGAGCGCCATCAAAGCGGCCAAGCTCATCAATCGAAATCCGGTCCATCGATGCCAAACCCGCATGGGCTTCCCCTTCTGCCTCATCCGGCGCGGACGGCCGCGCCCCAGTAATTGTAGCTCAGCACTTTCGGGCCGGGCACGTACATTTCGTCCAGCCTTGCAAGCCGCAGGCCCGCTGCGCCGAACAGGGCCGGAATGTCGCGGCCCGTGTGGCAGCCGCCGGCGATGCGGGTCCAGACCGGGTCAATGCGCCGCTGCCAGCGCGCCACGCCCGGATCGGGCGCGCGGCCATGTTCCGTGAACAGGATCTCCCCGCCGGGGCGCAGCACGCGGCCCATTTCGCGCAAGGCGGCGACCGGGTCGGGAATGGTGCAGAGCGCGTAGGTCACGACGACCGTGTCGGCGCAGGCGTCGTCCAACGGCAGGCGCTCGCCCGACAGGCCGAGGCGCTCCACCGGGAAGTCGCAGGCGTTCGCGCGCGCCGCCGCCTTGGCCCAGAGCGCGTCGTCCGGGTCGATGCCCGTGACGCGCGAGACGCGCGCGGCGTCGTAATGGGGCAGGTTCAGGCCGGACCCGATGCCGATCTCCACCACCTCGCCGCGCGCCTGCGGCACGACCTTCTCGCGCTGCTTGGCGATCGGCTTGGTGCCGCATGCAAGATCCAGCATTTTGGGCAGGATGGTCTGACTGTAGAACCCCATGAGACGGCTCTAATATGTATTGCCGTCTCGAACCAGAGGCGCGGTGCCACGCTTGGGATGCGGATCACAATAAGCGCCGACAATCGTGATAGCGCGGCATCGGTGCGCGGCTTTTCCTAACGGTAATGCGCTCTATAAGGCGTCCATGCCAGAGACATCCCGAACCACGCTGCGCGTTGCCGTGGCGCAGCTTGCCCCCGTCTTCCTCGACCGCGCGGGGTCGACTGCCCGCGTGGTCGAGGCGATCCGGGAGGCTCGGTCCCAGGGCGCGGAGTTGATCTGCTTTCCGGAAAGCTACCTGCCCGGCTATCCCTTCTGGCTGTCCGAAGGGGGCGGCGCGCGGTTTGATGACGATCGCAACAAACGGCTCTTCGCTCATTATGCCGACCAGGCGGTCACGATCGAGGACGGCCATCTGGACCCGGTCTGCGACGCGCTGCGCGAGGCGGGCATGGCGGCGTGGCTCGGCATGGTGGAGCGGCCGCGCGACCGGTCCGGCCACTCGCTCTATTGCGCCTATGTCTTCATCGATGCGGCGGGCGCGGTGCGGTCCGTCCACCGCAAGCTGCAGCCGACCTATGAGGAGCGGCTGGTCTGGAGCCCGGGCGACGGGCACGGGCTGGTCACGCACCGGTTAGGCGCGTTCACCACTGGCGGGCTGAACTGCTGGGAGAACTGGATGCCGCTGGCGCGCGCCGCACTCCACGCCCAAGGCGAGGATCTGCACATGGCCGGATGGCCGGGTAGCGAACGCAATACGCGCGACCTGACGCCCGTTCTCGCCAAGGAAGGCCGGTCCTTCGTCGTGAGCGTCGGCGCCGTCATGCGCGCCTCCGATGTGCGCGACGACATGCCGGAGGCCGACCATGTCCGCGCGGCCGTGGGCGAGCAGGCGAGCGACGGCGGCTCTTGCGTGTGCGCGCCGGACGGGAACTTCGTGATGGAACCCTGGCTGAACGAAACGGGCGTTCGCACGGTGGAGATCGATGCGGCCCGCGTGCGTGAGGAACGCCAAAACTTCGATCCCAGCGGGCACTATTCGCGGCCCGACGTGACCCGCCTGATCGTGGACAGGACACGGCAGGCGACCGTGACGTTCGAGGGCGGCTGACCCCGTTCATTTCCGATTAACCTTGTCTTCGGTTATGGAGCGGCTACTCCCGAGAGGGGGCTCGCACCAAGGAGGACACTCATGAGCAAACTCGACGAAAAGGTCGGCCAGTATATCGACCAGGTAAAGGACGTGCTGGGCCTGGAGCCCGACGTGGATCTGATCCGTAAAGTGGCCCAAGGCCTCGGTCCCGCGATCTATAACAATGACGCTTCAAAGGTCGCCGCCAGCGACCCGAAAGAGGTCGAGACGGTCAAGCGAAATTTCGTGATGGGTAAGCTGGGCGTGTCGGACGACGGCGACGTGGACGCGCGCATCAAAAAGGTCATGGACATGTATGCGGAAAAATCCCGCACCAAATACCGCGCCGTGGTCTACTATCTGCTGACCAAGGAATTCGGCAAGGACGGCGTCTACGGTAGCTAGGGCGATCTTGTCACGGATCGGGTCCGTCCGGCCGGATCCGTTCAACTTCCGTCCCCGGCAATAAGCGCCGGGGACGAACCGAATTCATCAGTTCTCCGCCGCGTCCTCCAGCACCTTGAGTTTCAGCCGCAGGCCCTCTTCGAGTGCATCGAGTTTCTCGCCGCGCACGTCGCGTTCGAGCTGTGCGACGGGCCGCCCCGTATTGGCGGAGAAGTGCATCCATTCGCCGCCCGCATGTCGCGGCCAGTCTGGCAGGCCCGGCCCGTTGGGATCGCCGTCGACTGCAAAGCTGGCCCAATAATCGGCCATTAATCCCGTCAGTGCCGCATCGTCATCGCTCACGCCCAATACGGGCTCGTGGCTGTCGAAGACGAAGGGGATTTCCGCGGCGTGGAAGGCCTCGACCGTCTGTTTGTCGGATGGCGGCACGCGGCTGAAGAAATAGGTCCAGCTTGGCGCACCCGCCTCGGCCGTCTTGCGTGCGGCGAACCGGACGTTCACGCCGAACACGTCGTCACCCATCATGGCCGTGCCCCCGCCCGTGAAGTCCGTGTCCAGACCGTAAAGATCGACCAGCGTTTCCGCCGAGGCCGAATAGGCTTCCAAGAGATGCGCGACCAGCGCGCCGCGGTCGCCCGGCGTAAGGTCTTCGAGCCAGACGGAAGGTTGCGGGTCGTCCGGGAAGAACAGCGTGCCTTCGTCGGCATTATAGCCCGCGATCGTCGGCACGGCATTGATGGCGCCTCGGTCAAAAGCGGCCCCCACACTCAGTGGAAACACCACGCCGTCGCGCAGATGATGAAAGCCGTCGGTCATCGCCTCGGTGATCACGGCCTGTATCTTCCCGGCCGGGAGGGCCCGCAGATCGGCGGCCGTGGGGTCCGAAAGGCCCAGCGCGTCTGCGACCGCGACGCCCGTGGCGTGGCCCGACGGCCAGCCGGTCTCCCGCGACAACCCGTCATCCTCCAGCTGGCTCATATGGTAGGTGGACGCGCCGGACTGCAGGATCGCACCGTGAAACAGCCCTTGTGCCAGCGGCGTGCTCATCAGTTCCGTGACGGACCAGGCGCCGGCGCTCTCGCCAAAGACCGTCACCCGGTCCGGGTCACCGCCAAAGGCTGCGATGTTGTCCTGCACCCATTGCAGCGCCGCAATCTGATCGAGCGTGCCGTAATTGCCCGACACGCCGCGCGGGTCAGCCTCGCTCAGTGCCGGGTGGGCCATATATCCGAACGGACCCAGCCGGTAGTTGGTCGTGACCAGCACGACGCCGCGCTCCGGCAGGCCGTTCGCCTGGTAGTAATCGAAATCAGCGGATCCGAACTGGTGCCCGCCGCCATGGATCCATACCATGACGGGGGCGTCCTCGGCATCCACAGGCGCGCGCACATTCAGGTAGAGACAGTCTTCGGACACGGGCGGCGGGTCCATGGCCGCGACGACCCGCTTAATGGCGAAACTCTTGACCGCGCTCAGCCCGTGACCGTCGATCAGGCGCTCGAAGAAGCCGCCTTCCACGTCGGCGGGCTGCATGCAGCGCGTGCCGAACGCGCTCGCGTCCCGCACCTCCGTCCATGCCGGGGCGGGGGTGGGCGGCGCCCAGCGCAGATCGTCCACGGGCGGGGCCGCGAAAGGCAGGCCGTTATAGCTGGCAATGGCGGGATTGTCCGGTGACACGATGCCCTGGACCGGGCCTTGCGGCGTGGCCAGGACCGCGGTGCGTTGAGGCGCGCCGCCCGAACAGGCGGCGAGGAAAAGGGCGAAGAGCGGGACCAGCGTACGCATATGCCGGACCCTAGGGGCCGGTGCGGGGTTCCGTCAAACCTCCGGCCGCGCCGGATGGGCGCGCGGCCCGGACCGCGGACGGCCCGGTCCGGTCTGGCTAGAGGCCGTCCTTGATGACGCGCGTGAAATCGCTTTCGTCTTCGGACGGGGCGGACCGGGTCGCGCAAGCGACGTCGTAGTCGCCTTCGGCATAGTCGCCCAATTCTTTGGACAGGGTCTGCGGCATGGCG
The DNA here is from genome assembly GCA_039033275.1 of Pseudomonadota bacterium. Lineage (GTDB taxonomy): Bacteria > Pseudomonadota > Alphaproteobacteria > Caulobacterales > Maricaulaceae > Litorimonas. The sequence goes on from JBCCCX010000014.1 coordinate 7,871, forward strand.
CAGTTGCCTTGCGCGTGGTCCGCGGTCGGATTGTCGGGCAGCGCGGCGGCGAAGGCCTCCTGTTTTTCGGGGTCCGGCGTGTGGTCGGTCATGCATGTCTCCTCGTGGCGCTTTTCATCCGGACGGAAAGATCCGGTCATGGGCGCGAACGTGGAGGCAGGCGGTCCGGTTGCAGCGGCAGGTCAGTTCGCCGCGATTCCGGAGTCGTCAGTTAAGTTAGTCCGGTTAATGTTTTTCGGCTCGGAACCGAACGATCAGAACAGCGCGCCCTGCACGCCGTCGAGGATGAATTGCGCCGCCAGCGTCGCCAGCAGCACGCCGAGCACGCGCGTCAGCACGTTGGTGAAGCTCTTGCCCATCAGGCGGATCAGACCGCCGGCCAGAAGGAAGCTGATCAGTGTGATGAGCAACACGGCGGCCAGCGCGGCGAGCACGGCGATCTCCCCGGCCCGTCCGTCGCCGCCGCCCTTCAGCAGCAACAGCAGGGACGCCATCGTGCCGGGGCCCGCAATCATCGGAATGCCCATGGGGAAGACGCTGATGTCTTCGGGGTCCTCGACCTCTTCTAGCGCATCCTCCGCCCGGTCCTCGCGACGCTCCGTTCGCTTCTCGAACACCATGTTCAGCCCGATGATGAACAGCATGATACCACCGGCGATGCGCAGCGCGTCGAGGCTGATGCCGAGCTTCACGAACAGCCACTCGCCGACGAAGGCGAAGCCGTAGAGGATGATCGCGGCGACGCCGACGCTCTTGAACGCCATTTCGCGGCGGTGGGCCTTGCTCGTGCCCTGCGTCAGCGTGGCGAAGATCGGCGCGCAGCCGGGCGGGTCCACGATCACGAACAGCGTCGCGAAGGCGGAAGCGAAAACGGCCATGTCGAACCAGGCGGACATGCGCGGCGCATTACTGTGCGGGATTGTCGCGGGCAAGCACAGTCGCTCGTCCGTCCTTGCATAGCATCCCCGCGCGTGGTGCAAGGCGGACATGAAACATGTCCTGCCCCTCTTGTCCTGCGCGCTTTTCCTGACCGCCTGCACCGGGGAGGCGACGTCCGTGGCGGACGCGGAAGGGCCTGCCGCGCCGGTCGCCGAAGCGCCGCCGACCCAGGTGACGACGGAGCAGGAGGCGGACGCCGCCGCCCCGCTCGACGTCATCTCGCCCAGCGCGACCGACGCCGACCTCGACAGCGCAGTCGCGCCCTATGTGCTGGCGCGCGGGGCGGGGCCGTCGCGCATCTCCCCGGACGGCGCGACCATCGCCACGCGCCTGTCCCTGACGGGCACGCGGCAGCTCTACGTGATGGACGCGACCGCCGAAGACCCACAATCCACGTTGGAACAGATCACGTTTGGCTCCGGCATCTCATTCTTCGACTTCTCGCCCATGGGCGCGCTCATCTACGGCGCGGACCGCGACGGCGACGAACGCGAGAATTACTGGATGGTCGAACCCGGTGCCGATGGAGCTTGGGGCGAGCCGCGCCTGCTCTTGCCCGCGACGGAACAGGGTTTCCGGTCCTTTGGCGGCTTCACATCCGATGGCGGCACGATCGTCTACAGCTCCACGGAGCGCAACGGGCTCGACTTCGACGTCTATACAGCCGACGTGGCGACGGGCGAAACCCAGCTCGTCTATGAGGGGCGCTTCGGCAACTTCGTCCAGGCGGTCGCGCCGGACGGCTCCACCGCCATCGTCAGCGAGACGGTCGGCGAGGACAGCGACAAGCTCTTCTTACTGGATATAGAAACCGGCGAACGGACCGTTCTGTCAGACCCTGAGCCGCGCGCCAACCACACGGATGCGGGCGTGGAGTATATTGACGAGAACACTATCCTGCTCGCGTCCAACAGAGACACAGAGTTAGCGGGTCTCGTCCGGATAGAGCTCAACGCGCCCGGGCCATCTGAGTGGGTTCCCCTTCTCATGCCCAGGGTTCTGGAAGATGGAGCCTTGCGACCCGTGAACGCGGACGGCGTCGAATATTGCGACGGGCAAATAATCTATACGGTCAATCTGGACGGGTTCTCGGAACTCCGGATAGCCGGTTTCGACGGTCAAGGGCTGGCCAAGGAAATCCAGATCGGGACGACGCTTCCCCGCGGCGTCTACGGAGTCGATTGTGCGGGAGGCCGAATTCTTGTCCGCGTGTCTGCCTCAGATATTCCCGGTGATCTCTTCCTTGTGGATAAGGAAGACACGGTTCGCGCTCGCCGCGTCTTCGCTTCGGATTACGGGGAGCTCGACCCGGATGCGCTGATCGAGGCGGAGTCCGTGCGCATCCCCGCCCGCGACGGGGTGGAATTGCAAGGTTTGCTCTACCTGCCGGACGGCGTGGACGGACGGCCCCCGATTGTCTTCATGGTCCATGGCGGCCCGACCGCCCAGGCGCGGCCCAGCTACGATGCGACCGTGCAGTACCTGCTGTCCCGCGGCATCGCCGTGTTCCGGCCCAATGTGCGCGGCTCGACCGGGTTCGGCCGGACCTATGTAACGCTGGACGACCGGCGCAAGCGGCTAGACAGCGTGCGCGACCTGGTCGACATGCTGGATTGGCTGGAGGCGGACGGCCGGGTGGATACGTCGCGCGCCGCCGTGCAGGGCGGCTCCTATGGGGGCTACATGGTCAACGCCGTGCTGGCGGACTATCCGGACGCGTTCGATGCAGGCGTGTCCCTGTTCGGCGTGGGCGACTGGGTCACGGCGCTGGAAGTGGCGAGCCCCGCGCTGAAGGCGTCCGACCGCATCGAATATGGCGACATATCGGAGCCGGAATGGCGCGAATTCTACCAGGAGATCTCGCCCGTCGCCAAGGCGGACAATATTCGCGTGCCTGTCCTGTATAGCCACGGTGCGATGGACCCGCGCATCGACATTGCGGAAACCGAAATCATGGTGCGGGCCTTGCGCGACAATGGCGTGCGCGCCGATTTCGTGCGCTTCCCCGACGAAGGTCATGGCTGGGCGAAGCTCGACAATCGCCTGTTCTACGAACGCATCCAGGCGGATTTCCTCGAAGAGGTGCTGGGCGGGTGAGCCTTACCCCTCGCGCAGAGCGGCGAGCCCTCTCGTGCCCATCCAGATGAGGCAGAAATTGAAGCCGCCCACGATGAACAGGGCGGGCAGGCCGCCTAGATTGGACAGCATCCTCACCCCGTCGATTCCCGACAGGGTCACCATGGACCAGGCCGCCCCGCCCACGGCGGCGGCGTAGGCGATCTTCAGCCCGGTGCGGCGCGGTTCGTCGTCCAGCGGGGCCATGTTCTCGTGCGTTGCGCTTAGCTCCGCCAGTACGGTGGTGTTGCTATCGGCCGCCGTGACATAGGACAGATAGGTCAGGGCGACGATCAGCGCGACCAGCAAACCGTTCAACGGCAACTGGTCGAGCACGGCGTAGAGCACGCGTTCCGGCCCGCCCTCTGCCAACGTCCCGGCCAGCAGGCCCGGCGCGTCCGCTTCCACGGTGAGGGCGAAGCCGCCGAACACGGTCATCCACGCGATGGAAAACAGCGCCGGCAGGACGAGGTTGACCAGAATGTAGGCCCGCACCGTATAGCCGCGTGCGATCCGGCCCAGAAACATGGCCGAAAGCGGCGCCCAGGCCAGCCAGTTGGCCCAGTAGAAGACCGTCCACGCCTTGGCCCAGCCCATCTCGTCATGCGGCGGCAGGAGGAGAGAGCGGGAGACGAAGCTGCGACCATAGTCCGCCAGCCCGTCCAGTCCGGCGGCGAGAATGCGCCCGGTCGGTCCCGCGACCAGAACGAACACGGCCACCGCGATGAAGACGCGCGTGTTGATGTCCGATAGCACCCGAATGCCGCGTTGCAGTCCGCTGGCGGAACTGGCTGCGAACCCGCCGACCACCGCTAGCGTCACGAGCAAGGTCGTGACGGGACCCGTGCCGGTGCCTGCCATCCGGTCTAGACCGCCCGACAGCGACAGGATGCCCGCGCCGAGGCTGGCCGCCAGGCCGAACAGCAGCGCCAGCAGGGCCAGCCCGTCCAGCCCGTCGCGCGCGCCGCGTGGCATGTCGCGGCCCGTGGCGGCCCGGACCGGGCTGGCCAGCGAGAAGGGCAGGCGCAGATTGTGGTAGGCCAGCGCGAAGGCCAGGCCCGGCACGGTATAGATTGCGTAAGGCGTGAACGACCAGTGCATGTAGAGCGTGGACAGGGCGAAGCGCGCGGCCTCGGGACTTCCGGGCTCCGCCCCCGTCCCGCCCGGCTGGGCCAGGTGGTAGACCGGCTCGGCCGTGGACCAGAACAGGATGCCGATCGCCACGGTCGTGGTCAGGGTGATCGCCATCCAGTTCCACGGGGACAGGAGGCGCGTGGCCTCCGCTCCGCCGATGCGCACGCGCCCGAGCGGGGACAGCGCCGCCCAGGCACAGGTCAGCACGAAGGCGAAGGCAGCATAGGCGAAGATGCGCCCGAACCCGTCCAGTATGGCCGTGTTGAGACGGGTCGCCACGCCAAGAAATGCGGCGGGAGCGGCTAGGCTCGCCAGGATCAACGCGGCGAAGATCAGGAGCGGCCCGGCGAAAACGCGGCCCCGCAGGCCGGTCATGCGGCTTCGGACGCTTTTCAATGCGGCACGCTCTTGCCGCGCAAGAGCCGCCAGAGCCGGCGGCTTTCCCGGCGCGCAATATGGGCGGGGGAGCCGGCGATCTTGCCCAGCCGACGCATGCGGCGCCACCGCCTGCGTGCCGCCGGTTCATATTCCGGTGTCAGGTGGCCGAAGAAGATGTCGGTCGCGGCCTCCCAGCTATAGCCTTCGGCGTGAGCGCGCGCATCCTTGCGGTCCAACGCCAGCGCGGCCAGCGCCGCCGCCCTCAAATCCTCGTCGACGACGCCCGCCCCGGAGCCGGGAATGATGTCGATGGGACCGCTGACGGGATAGGCGGCCACGGGCGTGCCGGTCGCCATCGCCTCGATGATGACCAGGCCGAACGTATCAGTCCGCGACGGGAAGACGAACACGTCCGCATCGGCGAAGTGCCGGGCGAGGTCTTCCCCGAATTTCGCGCCGGTGAAGGTGACGTCCGGGTAGCGCCCCTGCAGTTCGGCCATTTGCGGGCCGTCGCCCACCACCACCTTGGAACCCGGCAGGTCGAGATCGAGGAACGCCTCGATATTCTTCTCCACCGCCACGCGGCCGACATTGACGAAGACCGGGCGCGGCAGGTCGCGGTAGACGTCGGTCTCGCTGCCGGGCTCGCTGCGCTTGTCCGGATGGAATAGGGCCGTGTCCACGCCGCGCGCCCAGACGCCCAGCCCGGTGAAGCCCTTGGTTTCCAGGAACGCCGCCATGGACGGGGTCGTGACCATGGTCCGTCCGCCCTTATTGTGGAATTCGCGCACGAAGCGGTAGGTCGCCGCCATGGGAAGGATCGGCAGGCGCGCCTTGATGTATTCCGGGAACTTGGTGTGATAGCTAGTCGTGAACGGCATGCCCCAGCGCAGGCAGAGCGACCGCGCCGCCTGGCCGAGCGGGCCTTCGGTCGCGATATGGACAGCCTCGGGCCCGAAACGCACGATGCGGCGCTCCACGTCGCGCTTGGCAAACGGGGCGAGGCGGATGTCCGGATAGGTCGGCAGCGGCATGGTCCAATAGCCGTCGGATGGGGCGATGACCTCCACCGTGTGGCCGCGTTCGCGCAGGATCGAGACGGTGCGGTCTAGCGTGCGCACCACGCCGTTCATCTGCGGGTGCCAGGCATCGGTGACGAGAAGGATTTTCATGGCAGCCTTCTGTTGAGCGTTCAGTCATCCGCCAGGGAGCCGAGTGCGGCGCGGAGCCCCTCTACACGGTCCCCATAACCCTTCCAACGTCCGATCGAACCCGAATAGAGGGGTTGGCGGACCTGTACGGAACTGGCTGTGGAAACGGGGGCGTCGTTTTCGTGGAAGCGCAGGCAGCGCTCCTCCCACGCCAGGTCGCAAAAGTCCAAAAGGCGCCGGGTCTGCGCTTCCTGGTCGAAGACGATATCCTCATAGCGGATTTCCATGAACCGCGCGGCCGGCAACACGCTGCGCCAATGCGCGACGAGCCCGTCAAAGGCCGTGTAGTAGCGGGCCGTGTCTTCAAGGTCGAAACTGTAATTGTAATAGCTGTGGCCGGTCGAAAAGAGCTGCCGGTAATTGGACAGGCAACTATCCATGGCCCCGCGCCGCAGGACCACGATGCGTGCGTTCGGCAGGGCGCGGTGGATCAGGCCGGCATTGAGTATGTTCAGAGGCATCTTGTCCACGGGACGCAGGCCGGGCTGGCCGATCGATGCGAGCAGAGAGGAAACGAACGCCATATATTGCTGCCCAACCTCGGACAGATCCAGCTCTCGGGTCGCGGCGAACGTCTCCGGGTCGAGAACGTACCGGCTTTGCGTGCCTGTGGCCTTTTTGACCAAGTCGGAAAAGACATTCAGTTCGCCGACCGAATGGACTTTCGAATGTGAAGACAGGATGCGGTCCACCAGTGTCGTTCCCGTCCGCGGAAGCCCCGTCACGAAGAGCGGGGCGGGGCCGTCGCCCGATAACGGCGCGTCCGGGAGCGCGGCGGGGTAGGTCGTCTTCGCGGCGTCCAGCAGAGCGGTGTCCCACGCCGTCTCGTGTCCGACCTCGGCGCGCTTGCCGCGCTTGGCCTTGGCCAGCCAGTCGAGGCTTTCGACGGGACGGCCGAGATCTTCGAGCGTCTTGGCGATGGCATGCCCGACATGAAGGGCCGCGTCATTGTTAGACGACAGCCGGTCGAAAGCGCCTAGCAGCGCGTCCAGACGATTGTCGTCTTCCGTCTGTTTGCGGAGCGATGCGAGAGCGGACATCGCCCTGTAATTGTCGGGGTCGCGCTGCAAAGCCGCGGCATAGGCCGCCTCTGCTCCTTTGAAATCGCCGGAGAACTGAAGCGATGCGGCAAGGTTGTAATGCGGGTTTGCTTCCGACGGATCGGCCATGACCGTCCTTCTGAAGAAAGGCACGGCACGTTCGTGCAGCCCGACCCGCGACAGGACGACCCCGATTATGTCGTTCACGCGGGGGCGTTCGTCCCTCTGCCGTTCCCGGATGCGGGCGGCGTCTTCGGCTGCCTGCCGCGCTTCGGCCTGGCGGCCGCACAAAGTCAGGGCGCGGGCATTCTGCGCGCGCATCAGCGCATCGTCCGGAGCCAGCGCCGCCGCCTTACCGGTCAACTCCAATGCCTTGCCGGAATTGCCGTGATCCAGAGCGATGAGACCTAGCGCGCAGACGGCTTCCGCGTCGCGGCCATCGCGCCGCAGGCGCTCCACAGCCATGGCGTGAGCCTTGCGATACGCCTTGGCGTCCAGAAGTGCGAACAGCTCACTCATTGGGGCGAGGGGTTCGCGCAGACCGGGGCGGGTGGCTAAATTTTATCCGAAAAAGTCCATTCATGCGCCAAAACGCCCAAATATGTGACCCAAATGCATCAGTGGCTGGGAAAAACGGTCTTGTTCACTGGCTTCGCGTCAATCTTGGTCTCTTGTAAACCACGCTTTTGGCTAAAGCGCCACTCGCAGCCGTCAATAATTCAAATGAGGGGATAAAAAGATGACCGGACCCACCAACCACAGACGAAGCGCGCTCTGCGCCTCGGCCAGCCTTCTCGGTCTGGCCATGAGCGGGACGTATGCCCTGCCGGCCATGGCCCAGGTCACGGACGCGGACGAAGACGAGATCATCGTCACGGCGACGCGCCGTGCGGAATCCATTCAGGACATTCCGTTCAACATCGCGGCCGTAGGCGGCGAGCAGATCGAGCAGCAGGGCTTTGGCGACATCGCCCAGCTGATCGAGTTCGTCCCCGGCATCAACATTGTCGATCAGGGCGGTCGTGACGGGAACCGCATCGTTGTCCGCGGCCTGAACGCCGATCCGATTTCGGGCGGCGGCGGCGGTGCGGGGTCCGATGGCGGCGGCACGGTGTCGCCCTATATCGGCGAGATCCCGCTCTACGTCGATCTGCGCCTAAACGACTTGGAGCGTGTGGAGGTCCTGCTCGGGCCGCAGGGCACGCTCTACGGCGCCGGCACGATGGGCGGCGCGATCCGCTACATCCCGACCCGTCCGCAATTCGACGACTATTCCGCACAGGTCCGGGCCGACGCCTACTCCTACAAGGAAGGCGACGGCATCTCCACCGATCTCGGTTTCACGGTCAACGTGCCGCTGACGGACTTCCTCGCCGTGCGGGCCAATGTGGACGTGCTCGATGACCAGGGTTTCATCGACTACCCGTTCGTCAGCCGTTCGCCGGGTTTCTTCAATCCGGATCCCGACTTCTCCAACCCCGCCGACGTGGATGCCAATCTCGTCCGGGTCGAGGACGCGAATGACGAGAAGGTCCAGACATACCGCTTCGGCGTTCGTTTCCTGCCGACGGATTGGCTCGAAGCCAATCTGACCTATTACGGCCAGATCGCCAAGAATGGCGGCCGCACCACGTCCGGGCTCCGCGGACCCGTTCCCGCCGGCCGCTACGAAGCGCCGTTGCGTGTCATCGAGCCGGCCAAGCTGGATACGGAATTGTGGGCGGTCGAACTCACGGCGGACCTCGGCTTCGCCGAACTGACCTCCGCGACGGGTATCTCTTCGGAGGAATTCTATGGCCAGCGTGACCAGACCGACCTCCTGATCAGCCTGGAATATTCCTACGAGACCTTCCCGACCTTCACCGGCTTCACGCTGGAGGAAGAGAAGAATGACCGCTTCAACCAGGAGGTCCGCCTCGTTTCCAAGAACGAAGGTCCGCTCGACTGGATCGTGGGCTATTTCTATAATAGCAGCGACTTCGCGGGCATCAGCTCAGAATTCACGCCAGGCTATGGCGACTTCGCCTTCGGTCCGGGCACGTCGCAGCAGCTGAACGATCTGGAATATTTCGCGGTCAGTCGCTCCGAACTGGTCGAGCAGGCCGTCTTCGGCGAGATCGGCTACCAGCTGACCGATCGCTGGGACATCACCGGCGGCGTGCGCATCTACAACTACGTTCTGGACACGGCCGATTCTTTCCCGGACCCGGTCAACTCCCAGACGACTGTGTACTTCCCCTATTTTGGGTGCCCGCAAGACCGGTGTGGCATCTCCTTGGACGCGGCGGACAGCGACGCCGTCTATCCGTTGGGCAAGAACCAGGAGTTCTCGGGCGAGCTGTTCAAGGTCAACACTTCCTATCAGCTGACGGACGATCACACGGTTTACGCCACCTTCAGCCAGGGTTACCGCATCGGCGCGTCCAATGGGCTCGCCCCCTGTCCGGATGCCTTCGTGGCGGGCCCGCAGGGGCAGTGCGGATTGACCCCCGGACAGCAGTTCGGCCCCAATCCGGGCGACATCGCGCAGATCAACGAGCGCGAATATTTCCCGGATACGGTCGACAACTGGGAAATCGGCGCCAAGACACAGTGGCTTGACGGTGCCGTCACGCTGAACGTGGCGGCCTACTTCATCGAGTGGCAGGACCCGCAAGTCGCGTCCGCATCGGTCAATGCCAACCTTCCGATCACGGTGAATGCCGGCGCGGCCGAGTCCAAGGGTTTCGAGGCTCTCGGGGCCTGGAGAGTGTCCGACCGGTTCAGCCTGCGCGGCAACTACTCCTATGTGGATAGCGAACTGACCGAGGCCGTTCCGTCCCTGATTCGGACGATCACGCCTCCGGGCTTCGGCACGGCCTTCGAGGATGGCCAAGAGGGCGATCGTCTGCCGGGTTCGCCCAAGCACCAATTCTCCGTCTTCGGAGACTATGAGCAGCCCTTCTGGAACGGTGAGCTGTACGCCAATGCGGCGCTGACCTACCAGTCTTCCATCCTGTCGCGGACAGGCGGCCGGGGCGACTCCTTCACTCTTCCCAGCTATGAGCGGGTCAACGTCGCCCTGGGCTATGGCCAGGACAATTGGCGCTTCACGGCCTATGTCGACAACCTGCTCAACGACTTCTCCGAAACATCCGTGACGCAAGGCCGGCTGTACAACCAGGCGCCCAGCGGCCTGACGGTGCGGTCCTTCCGAACCAATGTCCTGCCGCCGCGCACGGTCGGCGCGCGTTTGCTCGTCGATTTCTAGGCGGCTTCGCGAACCGGGCGCGGCCCTTCTGTGCCCCTGATCAAGATATGGGCCTTCCCCGAAAAGGGAGGGCCTTTTTCCTGGCCGGTCATCCTTCACTTATTTCCGCGATCGTTTTCCTGAGGATATGGATCCGCGCCGTGTCATTCTGGCGCACGGTGCGACATCGTTGCGCCTTCGCAACAGTTATACCGCTTCGTCCACACGGATTCGCCGCGCGGCCCGACTCGTTCCGCTTTCGATTCAGTGTTTAAAGTCAGGGGTTTAGTGGATTGAGCCGTTTCGAAATCGTGACATCCACATGACGGATCGACGAAATCTTTGCCGATAATCCAATGAATTAACGCTCTGTTAGGCTTGTTCTTCCACCGGGAACCACACAAGGTGTTGACGAGTTGGACGCTCCGAACACTATATGTAGTCGGGGCCACCCTGTTTCTGCCGTCTTCCACTTTCATGACGGCGGACCATCCGCAAGGGATGGGAAAAGGGGCAAGATCCGGACTGCAATAGCCCGAAACGGGGGTGAGGAAGCACGTGATGATGAGTGAAGAAGAATTCGGCAAGGATCTCGATCCGGCGGAACTGGAGCAGGCGGCGGATATGGCCGCGCAACTGCTCGATCCCGTCATCCACGCGAAAGCGGCACCCGCGCCCCGGAAGGGCACCCAGCGCCAGAAGCCCAAACCGGCCGCGAACCTGCGCGGCGTGCGCCCGCCCAAGCAGGACCGTTCGCGCGACGCGTTGCTGACCGATTTCGGCAAGAAGACGCTGGTGGACCGCTATCTGCTGCCCGACGAGTCCTACCAGGACATGTTCAGCCGCGTTGCCACCGTCTATGCCGATGACGACGCCCACGCCCAGCGCCTCTACGACTACATGTCCCAACTCTGGTTCATGCCCGCCACGCCGGTCCTGTCCAATGGCGGCGCGGGTCGCGGCCTGCCGATCAGCTGCTTCCTCAATAGCGTCGATGACAGTCTGGAGAGCATTGTCGGCACGTGGAACGAGAATGTGTGGCTGGCGTCCAATGGCGGCGGCATCGGCACCTATTGGGGCGGCGTGCGCTCGATCGGCGAAAAGATCGGCCGCGCGGGCAAGACGTCCGGCATCATCCCCTTCATCCGCGTCATGGACAGCCTGACGCTGGCCATCAGCCAAGGCTCCCTGCGCCGCGGCTCCGCCGCCGTCTATCTCGACATCCACCATCCGGAGATCGAGGAGTTCCTGGAAATCCGCAAGCCCTCGGGCGACTTCAACCGCAAATCCCTGAACCTGCATCACGGGCTGAACATCACGGACGAATTCATGGAGGCCGTGCGCGACGGCGAAGAGTTCGCCCTGCGCAGCCCCGCGACCGACGAGGTTATCAAGACCGTGTCGGCCCGCGCGCTGTGGCAGAAGATTATCGAGATGCGCCTGCAAACTGGCGAGCCCTATCTTATCTTCTCCGACACGGTGAACCGCCAGCTGGCCGAGCATCAACGCGAGGTCGGGCTGAAAGTGCAGCAGAGCAACCTGTGCGCCGAAATCATGCTGGCGACCGGCCAGGACCAATTCGGTCGCGACCGCACGGCCGTGTGCTGCCTGTCGTCGATCAACGCTGAAATGTATGACGCGTGGAAGGACGAACCCGGATTCGTCGAGGACATCATGCGGATGCTCGACAATGTCCTGCAGGACTTCATCGACCGCGCGCCGGATGGCATGAGCGACGCTGTCTACTCCGCCATGCGCGAACGCTCCGTCGGGCTCGGCCTGATGGGTTTCCACTCGCTGCTGCAGAAAAAGGGCGTGGCGTTCGAGTCCGGCATGGCCAAATCACTCAACATGCGCCTGTTCAAGCACATCCGCTCTGGAGCGGACGCGGCGTCGAAAAAGCTGGCCGAGGAACGCGGGGCCTGTCCCGATGCCGCTGATCAGGGCAAGATGGAACGCTTCTCGCACAAGATGGCGGTCGCCCCAACGGCGTCCATTTCCATCATCTGTGGCGGAACATCGGCGGGCATCGAGCCGATCCCGGCCAACATCTACACACACAAGACGCTGTCCGGGAGCTTCACCGTGCGCAACAAGTTCCTCGAGGGCGTGCTGGAACGCCACGGCAAGAACACGGACGGCATCTGGGCGTCGATCCTGGAGGCCGAAGGGTCCGTTCAGCACCTGGACTTCCTGGAAGACCATGAGCGCGACACGTTCAAGACCGCCTTCGAGATCGACCAGCGCTGGGTGATCGAGCATGCCGCCGACCGCGCGCCGCTCATCTGCCAGGCGCAGTCGCTCAACATCTTCCTGCCGGGCAACATCGACAAGTGGGACCTCCACATGCTGCATTGGCAGGCATGGGAGAAAGGCGTCAAATCGCTCTATTACTGCCGCTCCAAATCGGTTCAGCGCGCGGGCTTCGCGGGCTCCGGAGAGGCCAAGTCGGACATGGAGGCTGCCATGGAAGCGGCCGCGCCCACCGACTATGACGAGTGCCTCGCCTGCCAGTAAAGGCCGGCCTTCAGGACCGCATTTCGCCGCTTTCCCGCAACTGGGGAGGCGGATCCAAACTTCTCGTTAGGCCCGGATTAACCATCCGGGCCTTTTTGATTGGGTTACAGCTTTGTCATAGGTTAAGAAAAGCGTGACATTGTTGCCACATTTTGGCGCCAAAGTCGCGTCATGGGGGAATCGTAACGACGCTGCGGCTTGCAAGATCTACGGTTTGAGCGCCAATATCGGGCTTGGTCCGCGTCTTGCGGGAACCACATGGCCCGCAACGGGTATGAAACGGACGCTGGAGGTTCATCCAGACCTGGTGTCCGCGACTAGCCGCCACCGCGCGGCGAGATGAAGAGGAAGGACGATGTTGGCTGTGTCCAGCCATCGCAGGGCCGCAAGGACGGCTCCACCTTCGGCCCGCTTCGGTGCCGCGCGCTATGCGTGGGCCTTCGTCTCTGCCATTCTGGTCGCAGGTCTGTTCGGCGCGGCTTCCGCCCACGCTCAGTCCGCTATCGGTGGCAAGACCGCCATCCCTTCCGACTCGCCCGGCATTGCGCTCAATCTTTCAGACCGTGATTTCAGCGCCTTTGACGGGGCCGGTCTCGCCGGATTGTCCGGTCCGGCGATCGACCTGCCGGTGGAGGCGATCGGCTCGACCCTGTTCAAGCTCGACCTGTCCGACCCGACCTGCCTGACAGGCGACGACGGGTGCGCGCGGCGCACTGAGCGGCTCTCGCTCGGCATATCCGAATATATTACCGCCAAGAAGGATGACGGCATCGACCTCGTCCTGCGTCCGCGCGCGAGCTTCCGCTTCGACGAAGGCAGCAGTTCCGCACTTGTCGGCGCCGTAGTGGAGATTGGCGAGGACCTGCGACGCGGTTCCGATATGAAGACCAATACCTGGTACCTCTTCGCCGGGGCCGACGCCGAAGCCCTGACCTATTCGCCGGAAAGCCTGCGCAGCATGTCTTCGGGCCAGTTCCACCTGCAGGACCGCATCATCGTCGGCGATGCCCAGGCCGGCCTCGGCTACCGCATCGGCGATGCGGATGTCTCGCTCTCCTATCTGCGCCGCGAAGCCAACGCCGAAGGCATTAGCTTCAACGAAGACGCCGCCGCCCTGTCCTTTACCTGGAAGCGGTAGGGGCCAGAGCTCCAATCCGGCCCGAAAGCTCTCCCTCCGGCGAAAGGGCAACACGCGCAGCGCAGCGAGCATGATGTTCTTTCGTCACCTGCGCCGAAGACGCAGTGAGCGGTAGCGAATTGAACGACGGCTTGCGCGTGCCGCTACGACGGCCCAAGCCGGACACCCATTCATAACCCCGATTGATACCGATCTGCGCGACTGGATCCAAGGACGCGCTAGCGCGGTCCTGTCGCGGGGATGAGCGGAACGATCGGAACGGCCGTAGCGCCTGCGTCCCCGGCTAGCGCCTGTCCGCGTCTCTCACCGCTCGCCTCCCGCCATGGACCCGCCATGGACCGGGGCGGCGGCGCCTGCTAGTCGCGCGGCAGATTCACGACACACTTACGCTTTCCAGGACCCCCGCCATGAAAATGAACGGCAACGAGATCAAGCCCGGCAACATCATCAAGCATCAGGACGCGCTCTGGGTCGCGGTCAAATGCTCCCACGTGAAACCCGGCAAAGGCGGAGCGTTCAACCAGGTTGAGCTGAAAAACCTGATGGATGGGCGCAAGCTCAACGAGCGCTTCCGCGCCGCTGAGACGGTGGAGCGCGTGCGCCTGGACCAGAAGCCGCATACCTATCTCTATGACGAGGGCGACATGGCGGTGTTCATGAACAGCGAGACATACGAACAGATCATGCTGGAACGCGATTTCATCGGCGAGCGCGCCGTCTACCTGTCCGACGGCATGGAAGTGGATGTGGAGTTCTACGAGGACAAGCCCATCGGCGTGTCGCTGCCCGACCAGGTCACGCTCGAAGTCGCCGAGACTGAGCCCGTTGTGAAGGGCCAGACGGCGGCCAACAGCTTCAAACCGGCCATTCTGACCAACGGCGTGCGCACGGCGGTGCCCCCCTTCGTCGGCACGGGCGAGCGGCTGGTGATCAATACGGAAGACGGGTCCTACGTGACGCGGGCGACATAGCGGACCAACACGCTGCCGCTCGTCCCCGCGAACGCGGGGACCCAGTGGCTCACCCATGCCGAAGTCATTGCAAGGACTGGATCCCCGCGTTCGCGGGGATGAGCGGGCAGAAGGCAGGGGGCAGAAGAGAGAACGGATATGACGAATTCCGGAAAGAACCTTGGTCGGCGCCTTGCCATCCTTCGCCTCATCCCCATCATCGTGCTCGCCGCGGTCGCCTTCGGGCTCGAATACGGCTTCGGCGTGTCGCGCCTCTGGGCAGCGATCACGGGTCTCGTCATCGCCGTCGCCGTGCGCCTCGCCCTGCCGAAGATCCTGTCGTGAGCGAACGGATGAAGACGGCGCTGGCGGGCGGCGTGGGCGGGTTCATCCTCGCCCTGTTCGTCTTCCTCTTCTTCCGCGATGCGGAGGCAGGCTTCACGGGCAATCTGCTATTGCTCACGGTGGCGCCGGTCGGCGGGTTCGCGGGCGGCTGGCTGGGCTTTAAGAAGAAATGAGGGACGCAACGAGCGGCGAAGCGAAGGGCGAAGCGCGCGGGGTCACGGCCTGTTCGTCGATCGGAACCGTCATGGGCGTTCTGCTTTACCTCGGACTGCGGTATGATTACGGCGTGCCGATCCTGCCCGCCGCGACGTGTGGAATGCTGTCCGGTGCCGGAGCCAGCATCCTGCTCCTGAGGGCATACGAGTTCTACCAGAGACGGACGAGACGATGAGCGGAATGTCGGCCATTATGGGCCTCATGCAGTCGGCGGCGCGCAAGGCGTCGCGCGGCCTGTTGCGCGACTTCGGCGAGGTCGAGACGCTGCAAGTCTCCCGCAAGGGTCCGGCGGATTTCGTGTCGCGCGCGGACCGCAAGGCTGAACGGACGATCCACGAGGAGCTGAGCCGCGCCCGTCCGGGCTACGGCTTCTTGATGGAGGAGGCGGGTGAGATCGAAGGGTCGGACAAGTCCCACCGCTTCATCGTCGACCCGCTCGACGGCACGACCAACTTCCTGCACGGCATCCCGCACTTCGCCATATCCATCGCCTTGGAGCGCGAGATCGACGGCGGTCCGCGCGAACTGGTCGCGGGGATGGTCTACAATCCCGTGACGGACGATATGTGGTTCGCCGAGAAAGGGCGCGGCGCCTTTATCAACGACGGAACGCGGGGCGGCGCGGACCGCAGGCTGCGCCCCGCCCAGCGCACCGACTTCTCGGGCTGCATCTTCGCCACCGGCGTGCCGTTCAAGGGCCGGCCGGGCCATACCAAGTTCCTCAAGGAGCTGCACCAGGTGATGGGCACGAGCGCGGGCGTGCGCCGCTTCGGCGCCGCCTCGCTCGACCTCGCCTGGACGGCGGCCGGTCGCTATGACGGCTTCTGGGAGCGCGGCCTCGCCTCTTGGGATGTGGCCGCCGGAATCGTCATCGCGCGCGAGGCGGGATTACAGGTCGAAAGCCTGTCGGGTGGCGACCCGCTGGAGACGGGCGACATCATCGTAGCCAACGAGACGATCCTGCCAATGCTGAGGGAGCGAGTGGAGTAAACCGGGCGATCCCTCGCCCGGTGAGATTTTATGCGTGCTGGATAAGAACCCAAGTCACTGCTTTGCGATCATATGGAGGCATAATGTTACCTTCAGCAATTGGCGCAGTTTCGCGGTAACCGCGAGGCTGCCATATTCCAGACTCAGGACATTTGCTTCCAGTGGTTGCCGTCGTTCCGATCGGCAGGCGGGTACGGTAAGACATATTTGTCTCTCGAATAGACCCTTGCTACCAGACTCTGCTTATGGAAAAGCATAGAGACCGGCGCCTTTGGGCGTGGGTTGAAGCGGGGACGGTCCCTGTTCTGCAAAAAACGTTGGGACCGTCTCCGCCCTTTTGGCCAGTATCGACCAGTCTCAATAAGGCATACGCCCCTGTCGCGTGCAACGTTGTTATTGTCTGATATAACAACAAAGAAAAATTGACTAAAATTTTTTCAACATTGTCAGGTATTTAGTGGCCAGGAAAGTTCCTCTCCTGCGTGTTGTTTGTCATGTTCACATGTGCATAAGCGTATGCTGAATACTAATTTACTAGCCTACCCGCCGAATCACCTCTCCACGACTCTGAACGTTTAGTGGTGAAGAGTAGTGTTGAATTATAACTACGAGATACGTATGTGCCCGCCTTCAGCGGCGCAGCCAGACAAAGAGGCGCCGTACCCAACATAGAGACGACACCATGAAAAAAGACGGACATCCCGACTACCACACCATCACCGTGAAGATGGTGGACGGCACGACCTACGAAACACGCTCCACCTGGGGCAAGGAAGGCGACACGCTCGTCCTCGACATCGACCCCAAGACGCACCCGGCCTGGACCGGCGGCAACCAGCAGCTGATGGACCGTGGCGGCCGCGTCTCGCGCTTCCAGAAGCGCTTCGGC
>JBCCCX010000015.1:0-24556 GCA_039033275.1 Pseudomonadota bacterium
AAAGAGCTGGTAGCCCCAGAACACGAACCAGGGCCAGGAGCCGCCCGCGAGCCGGACGCGAGACGTGCGCTGCACGACGTAGAAGCTAGTCGCGATCAGGGCGTTGCCGCCGAAGGCGAAGATGACCGCCGATGTGTGCAGTGGCCGAAGCCGCCCGAAATTCGTCCAGGCAGCGGGAAAGGAGAAGGTTTCGGGCCAAGCGAGTTGCGCGGCGATGATCACGCCGACCAGCATTCCGGCGATGCCCCAGAAGGTCGTGGCGATGACGCCGTACTTGATGATCGTGTCGTTGTACTGCGACTCGTCAATGGTCGGCGGCTCCGTGCCCATCTTGCCGATTATGTAGATAATCCCACCCAGAAACGCCGCGAAGAGGATGCCCGCCTGAGCCTTCATCGCCGTGCCGTTGAAGGTCCCGACACTGTCGGCCAGGCCTGCGAACATTGCCCAGATGGCGACGGGCACGAGGATGAACAGCATCGCATATTGGGTGTCGTCTTGCCGGATGTGCGGGTGGGTCGAAGCAGTCATGCGAGAACTCGGTCGGGCTACGCCCGGCGCGGGCCGGACAACAAAATCAACGGCGGGATGACGGAGAAGGGGATCAGCACCTCACCCCGCCGCTGACAGTCCTTCCATGAAGGCTGAACGCACGGCGCGTGTGATTGCCGTCACAAGCGCGGGTCGAACCGTGACCGATAGGCGCTCTGTGTCGGTGGGGAGATCGCCGTCGAAACGGGACGCGAGAGTGCGGACGAAGAGCGTCCCGGCTTCGTCACGTCGAACCCATTGACGTCGGTCTGCAAGCCATTGGCTGTGTCTCAGGCGACCGCAGCGGCGACGCCAATGCCGCGATCGGTCTGATCGAAGCGCTAGGCGCCTGCGCCCATGTCCCAATTGCACGTCAGAGGCGCATTCCGCGCAGTGTGGATCTATGCACTTACGTCCAGCGCAATCTCGTCGAACGCGACTTTGACACGATCAAGCCTTACCAACCTATCGCCACGTGATACGACAGCTCGCAAGAAATCATTTCGCCAGCGTCCCCCCGTCTATGCCAGACCTGGTGTCTTTGATTTTAAGTCCGGAACCTAGGCGAGCACCACGATATGACCGTTCGGCAAGACTAGCTGGGCTTTCAGGGCGCCCGTCATATTCTTTACGAAATGGGTTTGGCCGGGTGGGGTGAGCATCGCAACGGCGCGATGAAGTCGCGGGTCGGCATAGAGCACTTGAAGCTCTGCAAGCTCTGCCGCTGGAGTAGTCTGGCTGGAGGGATGTGGGGTGTCGCCCCAGTCGATGAAAAAAGGGATGGCCGGATCACGCATGTCCGGATCGGTCATAAGCAGGCGCTATCTTGGCCTGCTCCCTGAAAAGTGGTCCGTTTTGAGAGTTAGAGTTTTTGGCTATTTTGCGCTTGAAGGAGCACGATATGGCGAAGAAACGCTACACACCCTGACAGGTTATTGCGAAGCTGAGGGGGCCAATGTCTGGCTCGCGGCAGGCGAGAAGACGAAGAGTATCTGCCGGTCTCTCGGCATTGCAGAGCAGACCTATTACCGGTGGCGGTGCGAGTATGGCGGTCTGAAGGTCGACCAGGCGCGTCGGTTGAAGGCGCTCGAGAAGGAGAATCTGCGGCTGAGGAAGGCGGTCTCTGACCTGACCTTGGATGCCATGATCCTCAAGGAGGCGGTTGAGGGAAAGTACTAGGCCCTTCGCGTCGCCGTCTGGCCGTGGACCATGTACGGGAGGTACTCGGTGTGTCCGAGCGTCGCGCCTGTCGTGTTCTCGGCCAGCATCGTTCCACCCAGAGGAAGCCGAAGGTCGTCGCGATCGACGAAGCGAAGCTGACAGCTGACATCATCTGCTTAGCCGAGCAGTATGGGCGATATGGCTACCGCCGCGTCACGGCTCTGCTTCGCCGTGAAGGCTGGATGGTCAACGCCAAGCGAGTGGAACGAATCTGGAGACGCGAAGGGTTCAAGATCCCGCAGAAACAGCCAAAGCGAGGCAGGCTCTGTTCAACGACGGCTCGTGCATCCGGCTCAGGCCGCAGCATAAAGGCCATATCTGGTCATACGAATTCGTGGCGGACCAAATCCATGACGGCCGCGCGTTTAGGATGCTGACGGTCATCGACGAGCACACGCGGGAGTGCCTGGCGATCCACGTGCAAAGTAGGCTCAACCATAACGACGTATTTGCTGTTCTGACGGACCTGTTTACGCAGCGCGGCGCACCGCAGCATATCTGCTTAGACAACGGAGCCGAGTTCACGGCCCAGGTCGTGCGGGAGTGGTTGGGGAAGATCGGGGTGAAGACCCTGTTCATAGAGTCCGGTAGCCCCTGGGAGAACGGATTTGATGAAAGCTTCAACGGTAAGCTCAGGGACGAGCTCCTTAACAGAGAAATCCTCTACAGCCTGAAGGAGGCACAGATACTGATCGAGCGCTGGAGGCAGCACGACAACACGGTCCGCCCGCACAGCTCGTTGGTCTACCGACCTCCGGCCCCCGAAACGATCTTGCCACGTCCTTCCGGCCCGAGCCTCAACTTGCGTTCCGGTCGACCCGGATGGGCGACCCTAACCGCCAGGCTCTAACTTAGCGGATAGACCACCTCGTGGGGGCAGGTCACATCTTCATCCAATTTTCACGCAATATAATACTCCGTTATATTGCGTGAACCTTTCATCCTCTGCGTCTTTTTGCACCGAGCCGGGAATGCTCAAGGTTGTCGAATAGAGTTCCGAGTTGCTCGGCTCTGTATAACCAGTCTCTGATATGCTTCTTTAAGTCGTGCTTACGTTGAAAACACATTTGCATCGGATGGTCGATAGGCTCGACGCCTTGTTTCAGAGCCTCGGCGACAAGCCCATTATTGTTCTCGAGGCTCCTACTGGTTTCGCGAAGACCGCTCATGTTCGGCGATGGGTGCCGCATATTGAAAAGAAGGAGCTTGCCAAGGTCGTCTGTTACGAAACTGCTGGTGAAGTCTCTCTGAAAAAAGCTTTCGCCGACATCGATGATACTTCGAAACGATCGGTATTGTTCATAGACGACGTCCATCGCCTGGCGGCGCGAGACGTCGAGACGGTTCGGGCGTGGACAAAGCGCGTCGGACTGTCCAGCAGCGGACCCGGCGTGAAGCTGGTGCTAGTTGGGCGCGACAGTAGAGCTTGTCTTCACCCATCTGCGGAGATTTCCGGCGCGGTCGGACGCATCGGGCTGACGGACCTAGCAATGACGCAGGACGAGACCCGAATGGCTCTCGGATGCACGAAGGCTCAGGCGCGAGAGGTCCATCGGCGCTATCGTGGCTGGCCGGTCGCCGTGGCCATGCTGGGGCAGCAGGGGGGCGTCGACGCTTGGACCGACACTGTGGGAAGTCCTCTGCCGTCCAGGGTGACAGCACTTCTACAGGACCTGGTCGAAGCCGAAATCCTGTCCGGACTCGACCGAACCCACCTCGACCCACTTTGCGGACTTGCCATCCTGTCACCGGTCGATCTTCAAGCCGCGTGCGACGTGCTGTCCATGCCGCCCGACGAAGTCGCCGTTCACGTTCGGAGTCTGGAGCCCCTGATCGTGCGGGAAAGCGCACAGACTACGATCTTGCCCTATGTGGCAGAGGCGCTGCAACGGGTCGGATGGGCCTCGTTCCCCTCAGCCATGAAGCGCTATCACAGCCGGGCGAGCGATCATTTCCAGATGAAGGGCGAGACGGTCACAGCCCTGACCCACACGATGAAGTCGGGGAATCCGGACCAGGTTGCGAACATCATCGAGAATGCCGGAGGCGTCTTCCTGTGGCTGGCAGAAGGAATGGAGGAAATTCAGGAAGTGATGGGCTTCGTGGATGCCAAGTCGATGCCGGACCATCCGCGCCTCCTGCTAATACAAAGCCTGTTGCACACCAAATCCGGTGAGCTGGCCGAAGCGCGACGGTTCTGGAATCTGGCACGCGCCGCGAGCCGCAACTTCTTGGCCGACCGCCCCGGAGGCGACGACGAGGCGCTCCGGGATGAAAGCCGCATCATCGGAGCCATGATGGCCGCCTATGGGTGCCACAGCCTGGAAGACCAGATCAACGCAGGGCTCACCTATCTTGACGAACGCGACGCGACCGGTCGGAGCGACTTCCTGCAAGGATACATCCACACGCTGCTCTGCGTGCATGCGCTCCAGAACGGTATCTTCGAAGACGTGATGCACCATGCGAGGCGATCCGAGGCCGCATTCGAGCGTGCAGGGTCGCAATATGGCATAGTGTTCCTGAATATTCATCGAAGCGGAGCCGCCTACGGAGAAGGCCGGCTGAAGGCGGCACGGGCGCTTTTAGGGCGGACGAAACAAAAGCGGGCTCGCCTCTTTCCCCGCGACGATGGGTTGAAGGCGATCTGCAATACCATGATGGCCGAGCTCGATCTCGAAGCCGGATCGTTCCTCTCCGCGCGCAGGGGACTATCCGGAACCCAAAAGAATCTTGTCGCGGGCGAGGCCTGGTTCGATGTCCATGCCGCAGCCTATAGAACCCGCGCCTACCTCGACCGGATTACGCGGGGGCCAGAACAGGCGCGGGACAATTTGGCGGATGCCGCGGCATCGACCCGGAAACGCGGCCTCGAACGGGTTGGGCGGTATATCGACTGCCTGCGCCTCGAACTGGCTTGTCGTGCGGATGATGCGGAAGAGGCAGAACGTCTCGGCGACACGTTGAAGCTTGGCGAGATGCTCGCCGACGACGAATGTCTCGGCTATCTCATGTGGCGGGAATATCTTACCTCCAATGTCGCGCAGGTTCTGGCATCGCGACTGGCCGGTGACCTGCAGCAGGCCGAAAGCCTCGCATCGCGCCTCCACGCCTATGGAGAGCGTCAGGGCAATGCGATCTGCCGTGCCTACGGTCTTGGGCTGCTTGTGCCAAGTCGCCCGGACCTGGCAGCGGACCTGGTCGACGTTTTGCAGGAGTCCGGCCTGGTCCTGCCCTTGATCCTGGATCCGACGCTCTGGCCGGTCCTCTCAAAAGTGCGCTCGGGCAGGGTCCTGGTCCGATCGGCCGAGGATGTACTCCGCTCGCTAGAACCGGCCAAGAAGACTGGTTTCACAAAACGCGAGCGCAGCATCCTGACCCATCTCCAGGACGGTACGCCGGACAAGGTGATCGCCCAAGCCCTGGGCGTCAGCGTTCACACAGTTCGCTTCCATCTGAAGAACATCTTCGCCAAGACGGGTCTGCAATCCCGTCATGACGTCGCACGGATCGCCCCGTCGCTTCTGAGCGCGAATCGGTAGGTTTCGTCGAAAATCCGGTTTTCTAAACCTACTATTCTCTCCTACTGCCCTATCACTCGATCGGATGTATGAGACGCCCCCCCTGTCCTACACTTGAATGAATAGGCTCCGTCACGAGAGCCTGATTTCGAAGGGGTTATCATCATGTCTTTCAACCACAAGAAAGCCAATTTCGCGAACTCGGTGTGCGGTCTTGCGATCGCCATGATGACGCATGGTGCGGCCACGGCCCAATCTGCCGATCCCCGACCCGTCGCCGTGGAAGACGAAGTCATCGTCACGGCCCAGTTCCGGGACCAATCGCTACAGGACGTACCGTCCGCCGTGACCGCGTTCACAGCCGCCGACATAGAAAACGCCGGTATCCGCACGACGGAAGATTTTGTCGGCCTGACGCCGAACGTGACCTTCGATGACAGCTTCACATATCTGAACAGCTTCGTCGTCATTCGCGGCGTCACGCAGATCAACAATGCCGATGCGCCGGTTGCAATCATCGTGGACGGTGTTCCGCAGAATAATCAGAAACAGTTCAAGCAACAGCTTTTCGACATTCAGCAGATCGAAGTCCTCAAGGGTCCACAAGGCTCTCTCTATGGGCGCAATGCCATCGGCGGGGCGATCAACATCGTCACCAAGCAGCCGACCAACGCATTCGAAGGGTTCGTCGGAGGCGGTGTGTCGAACGGGACGGCTTATCGCGCCGAAGCCGGGCTCAGCGGGCCGCTGGTGGAGGACAAGGTCCTGTTCCGGGTCGGCGGCAGCTATTTCGAAACGGACGGTCTCATCGAGAACACGTTCCTGAACGACGATGTGGACGACGTGTCCCACGACTATTCACTGCGTGGCAAGCTCAGCATATTCCCTTCGGACACGGTCAGCATCGACCTGCGCGCGTCCTACAACGACTTCGAGGCGGGATCGAGCTACGATGCGATCGTCAACAACAGCGCCAACGTGCCGGCTGTGCCGCTCTTCCGAGCCGGCGACGCCAACACGGTGTTCGCGCCAACCTCCGACTATCGCGGCGTGACCGTGGGAGATGTCCTCGATCTGTCTGGCAAGATCGACGTTGAGCTTCCCTTCGCTACGGCAACCTACATTGTCGGCTACACGGATCTGGTCGAGGACTACAAGGCGGACCTGGATTTCTCGAACCCGACCAATCCGTCCGGAATATTCGGAGGGTTCAATTTGGGCCAGGCGCAGGATTTGGACGTGGAGCTGTTCAGTCATGAACTCCGCTTTGTTTCCACGGATGAAGGCCCATTGCGCTGGATCGCCGGGGCTTATTTCCTCGATACGCAACGCGACCTTCAGACTCGCGTCGTCGTTGACCTGGACAATAGCGCCGCGCAGTTCGACAATCCCGCCCTGACTTTGGTGAACCGGACCGAGGTCAACGACAACGAAGCTTGGGCTCTGTTCGGGCAGATAGAGTACGACATCACGGACCGGCTGACGGCACAATTCGGCGCGCGCTACGACGAGGATGAGCGCAACCAGATCGACCCAGCCACCCCTGGGTCGGAGCGCTCGAACACATTCAGCGACTTCCAGCCAAAAGTGACGCTGAGCTACGATCTCTCAGACGAAGTGCTCGGCTATGCCACTTACAGTACCGGCTTCCGATCAGGCGGCTTCAACGCGCCTGGCGTGATCCTGCCGGGCTTCGAAGACGAGACGCTCAGCAATTACGAACTCGGCCTCAAATCCCGGTTCATGGACGGCCGTGCAACGCTGAACGTGGCGGGTTTCCTGTCAGAGAGCGAGGATTTTCAGTTCTTCTTCGTCGACGTCACGTCCGGATCACAGATCATTTCCAACCTCGGCGAAGTCGACATTGTCGGCTTCGATGCGGACATGTCGTTCGAGGTGACGGATCAGCTCAACCTTTATGGCGGCATCGGTGTCACGGACTCCGAAATCAAGGACATCGGAAACGCCGCACTCTCCACTTTCCTGACCAATGCAGGGGTCAGCACTGCCGACGTCATCGGCAGCAAGTCGCCGAAAACCACGGATCTGACTTTCAATGTCGGCGGTCAGTTCGAAGCGCCTCTAACGGATAAATTTACAGGGTTGTTGCGCGCAGACCTGGAATATCAAGGCAACCGCTATTGGCAGATCGACAATCTGGATGTGCGTGATCCCGTCTGGCTGCTCGGGCTCCGCGCTTCGATCAAGACGGATCGCTGGACCGCGTCCGTCTGGGGGCGCAACCTGTTCGACGAAACCTATTATGCGGACTTCAATCCCGCGGCGTTCGCGGGCGGGGGGTTCGATTTGGGCTTCCAGGCCCGACCGGCGACCTACGGTGTCGACCTGAAGGTCAGTTTCTGAGCCCGGCGGCGAGCCGGAGAGACATGGTGGAATCGCTCAGGATCGGCGTCGACTTCGGCGGCACCAATACGGATGCCGTCCTTATGTCCGGATCCACAGTCGCGGCAGCTCACAAACAGCCCACGACGCAAGACATACAGGGAGGCGTAGTTTCGGCTATTCGGTCGGTCCTGGATCAGGCCCGCATCGAGGCCGGACAGGTCCGGTGCGTCATGATCGGCACGACGCAATTCACGAACGCCTTTGTCGAACGCCGGCATCTCGTGCCTGTCGGCGTCCTTCGCATCGCCGAACCGGCGGCGCGAGGCATCCCACCCCTCTCGGACTGGCCGGACGACCTGAAAGCCGTGATCGGCCCGAACGTCCGGTCGGTCAGGGGCGGATATCAGTTCGATGGGCGTGAGAACGCATCTCTGGATGGCGCGGCCGTCATCGAAGCGGCCAAAGGGTTCAAGAGGGCTGGTCTGAACAGCGTCGCGATCAGCGGTCTCTTCTCGCCGGTGAACGACGCCATGGAGCTGGAAGCGGAACGACTGGTGCGTCGCATCATGCCGGACTGTGCCGTCACGCTGTCATCGCGGATCGGACGCATCGGTTTGCTGGAGCGCGAAAACGCGGCCATCATGAACGCGAGCTTGGCCGAGCTGTCGGTCCGGGTCGTCGCCTCGTTCGCGTCCGCCTTGCGGACCCTCGGCATGGACGCACGCTACTTCATTTCCCAGAACGACGGGACGCTGATGAGTGCCGCAGACGTCCGCGCTTATCCTGTCCTGACATTTGCCTCAGGGCCGACCAACTCGATGCGAGGTGCGGCCTATCTGTCCGGCCTGAACGACGCCGTGGTCGCCGACATTGGCGGAACCACGACGGATATCGGCATCCTGTCCGGCGGCTTTCCCCGGCAAAGCGCTCTGGCTGTCGACATTGGCGGGGTCAGGACCAACTTCCGCATGCCGGACATCATCGCGCTGCCGCTGGGCGGTGGGTCCGTGGTTTCGCTCGATCCGCTCTCAGTCGGACCGCAATCGGTCGGGCATAACCTGCTGGAGAGCGCGCGCATTTTCGGCGGCTCCAGTCTGACGGCCAGCGATATTGCGGTCGCGAGCGGACAAGCCGATTTCGGGGACTGGGCCAGAGTTTCCGGCCTGGATCCCGGAAGGGTCTGGAAAGCGCTCGACCTCATCCACACCCGGCTCGCCGACGGCGTGGACCGGATGAAGACCGACGCCACGCCCGTCCCCCTGATCCTCGTCGGCGGCGGGTCTGTCCTCATAGGGCGAGACGTGCCGGGCGTGTCGTCCCTGATCGTGCCGGAACGGGCGGGCGTGGCCAACGCGATCGGTGCGTCGATCTCGCAAGTGGGGGGCACGGTCGACCGTGTCTATGCGTATGACGAACTCGGCCGGGATGCCTGCCTCGACGATGCGAAGGCGCGGTCCCGCGCTCTCGCCACGAAAGCCGGAGCCGCGCCCAGCACGATCGACGTGATCGACCTCGAGGAAGTACCTCTGCCTTATCTGCCTGGCGGGTCGGTCAGGGTTCGAGTCAAGTCGGCGGGCGCGCTGGATCTGGAGGGTCTCACATGACCTTGATCGGAAAAGGCGACATCGAGGATCTGGCCTATGGTGCCGCGTTTCTCGGAACCGGCGGGGGAGGCGACCCCTATCTCGGCAAGCTATTCGCGCAGCAGGCCGTCATGGCGCACGGCGCGCCGGATAAGCTGCCGTTGCAGCAGCTCGCGGACGATGCCGCGGTCTTCTGCGTCGCAATGATGGGCGCGCCGACGGTTCTCGTGGAGAAGATGTTCTCCATGGAGGATATGGACCTGGCCGTGCGGACACTCGAACGCCATCTAGGCCTATCAGCGGATGCGATCCTACCGGCCGAGATTGGAGGCGTGAACGCCACCATTCCCGTCGCCTATGCGGCCTTTCGCGGCCTTCCCGTCGTGGACGCGGACGGTATGGGGCGGGCCTTCCCGTCGTTGGAAATGATCACCTTCAACGTTGAAGGCATCGCCTGCACGCCGATGAGCCTCGCCAACGAGCACGGCGAAAGCCAGATCATCAAGACGGAGACCGCGCTTGAGGCCGAGAATGCGGCGCGCCCGGTCGTTGTGGAGTGGGGCGGTGCCGCCATGGTCTGCCTCTATCCCATGACGGGTGCGCAGGCTAAGGCGTCGGCCGTATCGGGAACGCTCACGCTCGCCCAGGGCGTGGGCGAGGCTGTTCGAACCGGGAGGGAGAATGGCGATCCCGTCGAGACCCTGCTGACCTATCTGCGCTCGACGGACTATTACGGCCAGTGCGGCGAACTGTTCGATGGCAAAATCGTCGACATATCGCGCGACCTGGTCGATGGCTGGAATGTGGGGCGATGCAAACTGCAAGCGCTAGACGATCCCGCCGACCGGATGACGCTCGTCTTTCAGAACGAACATCTCGTCGCCTATCGGAACGACCGCGTCGTGACGATCGTGCCCGACCTTATCGCGGTGATCGACAGGGAGACGGCAGAGCCAATCGCTACGGAGTCGCTCCGTTACGGTCAGCGCGTCAAGGTCATCGGTACAAGCGCCGCGCCCATCATGAGAACGGCGCGCGCCTTGGAGGTCTTCGGGCCGAAATGCTTCAAGCTGAACGAGGACTTTCAGCCGATCGAGACGTTGATCGAAACATGAAGCTCGCGCCGTGACGTTTCCGGAGTTCCTGGAGCCATGACCCCCGCCCGATTGAAGTTGATCGTGTTGGACGGGGATTGCGCTCTGATACAGGTCCTGTCTTCCGTGAAGTGCTCGCTGTTCGACTATACCGAAATCCACTGCACCTTGCGTGTAGACGGAGACTTCGAACTGACAATGGAAGTCGAAACCGCCCAGCTTCACGGAGAGGTGAACGCCTTGCTCGACGCTCTGCGGTCTCTACAAAGCGTCCGGTCTGCAGAAGCGGTAGGTGGACGGCGGCATCCCGAACGTCTGTAAACTGGTTGCTAGGCCTTTGCGAAGACTAAGTTGGCCGACAGGACGTCTGTGTGACACATCCTTGCCTTATACGGTCGAGAAGCGACAGTTCACGTTAAACCCGCTTTGACTGCGAATGCATTTCTAGTGTAGCGCAGGAATGACGGTGACCCCAGTGCAAGGCCGTTTGTGAGGGTTTGGTGGAGAATATGAGCCGGAAACTACCTCCTCGTCAGGACCATATTCAGGTGGCCAAAGACTTGGTGCGATCCATGCACAGTCGTCTGGACGAGGCTGCGCCGAATGATGCCCGTGCGGCGCTTGGCGCATTCGTGTCCGAGGACTGGCACTGGCGCGGAATGCATCCGTTTCACGAACTCCGTGGGTCGGAGGCCGTAGCCCGGCAAATCTGGACGCCGCTCAAAAATGCCATCAAGCCGATGCAACGCCGACCAGATATCTTCATCGCAAACCTCAACGCGCTTGATGATGACGAAGATGCCGTCTGGGTGGTCGAGATGGGTCACTTGATGGGCCTGTTCGATAGGCCCTGGCTTGGCATCCGGCATACGCTTCGTATCGTGATGCTGCGCTATTGCGAGTTCAACAAAGTCGTGGACGGCAAGGTCGTCGAGACGGCGATGTTCTTCGACATTCCCCACCTCATGATGCAGGCGGGCCAGAATCCGTTTCCGCCCCAGACCGGTACGATGCTGATCCAGCCTGGGCCGAGAACGCATGATGGGCTCTGCTACGACCCTCAGGACGCGGCATTGAGCGAGGCGACGCACGATGCCATAGAAAGCATGATCTTCAATCCCGGACCGAAAGCATTCAACCGGGACGAGGCCGATAATATGGCCGAGGTCTGGCATGAGGACATGATCTGGTGGGGTCCTGCGGGCATCGGCGCTGCCTATACGATCGAGCGCTATATCCGCCAGCACAGCATGCCGTTCGACCGTGCCTTGTCGGCCGGATATCGGTTCAACGGCCACATCTGCCGTCTGGCCGAGGGAAGCTATGGAGGCTTCTTCGGCTGGCCGAACCTGACAGTGCAAAATTCCGGTTCCTATCTGGGGATGACGGCTGGGTCCGGGCCCGCCGACATGCGCGTAGTCGACATGTATCGTGTGCAGGATGGGAAGATCGCGGAAAACTGGGTCTTCATCGACATCCTGCACTTTCTCAACATGCAGGGGCTGGACGTTCTCGACCGCATGGAGCGAATCCAATCCGGTGGAGGCTGACCGGTACTCATCACCGTTCGGTGGGAGCGGGGAGGACGTTTTGACCCGGCATGCGGTTATCGCCTAAGGGGACGCGAACCCCAAGACCGCTGAACGGACTGCATGCCGAAGACGAAGACAGCTCTGCCCCGCCGCCCCAACAATCGTCCGACCTCCTACGACGTTGCGGAATTGGCGGGTGTGTCCCAATCGGCCGTGTCGCGTTGCTTTCGTGAAGGGTCCAGCATTTCGCCGAAGACGAAGGCCAAGGTGTTGAAGGCGGCGCGGTCTTTGGGCTACCAGCCTAACGCCATGGCGTCGGGTCTTATGACGAACCGAACGGGCCTCGTCGCCGTGCTGATCTCGAATCTAACGAACCTCTATTATCCGGAAGTCCTCTCTGAAATCACGCGGCGACTATCAGATCGCGGCTACCGGGTCCTGCTATTCGCGCTGGAGGGCGAGAGCGAGGTCGATGCCGTGCTCGAACAGGTCTGGCGTTACCGTGTGGACGGCGCAGTCGTCGCAGCCCGGCTGTCGCCTGGTCAATTGTCCGACTTCGAGACGCGGGAAGTGCCCGTCGTTCTCTACAACCGGGTTGGCGATGCGAAACCTGTTTCCAGCGTCAGTTGCGACAGTCATGCGGGCGAACGTGAACTCGTCGATCGCCTCGTCGCTGCGGGCCATCAGAAGTTCGGGATCATTGCCGGACCCGACGACTCCTATGTCGGTCAGATTCGGGTCGAAAGTGCGCGAGAGCGGCTTGGAACGCACGGGTTCGATGCCTTGGTCTACCGCGGCGGCTTCGATTACGACAGTGGCCGAAAGGGCTTCTCGGAGCTCTTCTCGGAAAGCCGGAAATCGCTCGACGCGCTTATCTGCGCCAACGACCTCATGGCGATCGGTGCAATGGACGGCGCACGCGGGGAGGGGCTGTCCATACCGGAGGAAATCTCAATCGTCGGCTTTGACGGCGTCGCCCCTGCCCATTGGGAAAGCTACAAGCTGACTACGGTCCGCCAACCAGTCCGACGCATGACGGACGCCGCTGTGAGCATGATCGTGGAGCGGATCGAGAGGCCTGATCTGCCACCCGAAGTGAGAACCTTCGCCGGAGGGTTGCTCGAAGGACGATCCGCGAGGCTAGGCGACCCGCTCTAATTTATAGAAGGTCCTGGCGGTTTCAACGAAAACACCGTTCCGTGCCGTTTCCGGGACCAGCTCGGTGACGGCTTCGTACATGGCGGCATAATCGTGATACAGGCTGTCCACCGGAAAGTTCGATCCCCACATCGTCCGGTCAGCGCCAAACACCTCCAGCACGGTCCGAACGATGGGCGCGATGGAGTGGGGTATCCAGTGCCTGTCGAACATGCCGAGCCCGGAGATCTTGCAGGTCACGCGGTCTAGATCCGCGATGGCGTCCAAACCCGATCTCCACCGCGACAATCCGTCTGATGTTTGATCCCACGGCGAGCCCGCGTGGCAAAGGGCGACGTCCAGATCCGGAAAATCCATTAGCACGTCGGCAACGACTTCTAAGAGCGGTGGCGTGAGCTGAAGATCGAAGCTGAGCCGTGCATCGGACAGTCTTTGCAATCCGCGCTGGAAGGCGTCGCTCTGCAGCAGCGCGGCACCTTCATTCGGTCGGTCCTCGCTGGCGTGTCTGCTCACAATGTGCCGCACGCCCCGGACGCGCGCGGACACCGCTTTGTGGGCGT
Organism: Pseudomonadota bacterium; assembly: GCA_039033275.1. Classification (GTDB taxonomy): domain Bacteria; phylum Pseudomonadota; class Alphaproteobacteria; order Caulobacterales; family Maricaulaceae; genus Litorimonas. The sequence continues at coordinate 13,547 of JBCCCX010000015.1, forward strand.
CGAGCAGGGCGGGCAAGTCCGGCGATGCAAGATCCGCTGCGGCCACAATGGCCGAAGGCAGGTCATAGGTTTGGGCTTGGTCTGCCAGCCAGCGCGTCTCGGCGACTTCCTGCCCAGGCGCGGCACCGACCTGCACGTGGACGCTGCCAACGCACGTCAAACCGTCCATGTCTGCCCGGAACTCCGGTACGCCGTAGGGCTTCTGGATCGGTGCCGGATCGCCGAAGAAGCGCTCGACCCCCTTGGCCATGAGCCAAGGATACTCAACCGCGTCGAGATTCCAAAGATGGTGATGGGCATCGATGAACATAAGAGCCCATGCTTGCATGCGCAATCAAGCAATGGCAAGGCTGTCCTCTATCCTGCCGAAAGAGCGCACAGTGCCACATCATGTCTGCTGTGAGCGCGCTTTGACCAAGCCCGAAGCCGAGTAGGATGAGCATTGGAGACGCGACAGCAATGACACTACCTTTCGACCTGCCGGAGCGCGATCCCGTGACGAGAATCCGGCGCATTGACGCCAACGAACTGCTCGCGGAGCCCGGTAAGCGAACCCAGTCCCTGTCTGGCTTCGAAGATCGATTTACCGATATCGTCGATTACATCGTTCGCATCACGGACGAAATCTGGATGGATCGGGCGGTCGGCTCGATCTACGACACTTATGATCCTAGCTGCACCGTCTATTCGTCCTACGGCATTGTCCGTTCTGTGGAAGAAGTCGTGTCGGGGACCGTCACGACGCTCAACGCCTTTCCCGACGGGGAAATCCATCACCTGAACGTGGCCTGGAGCGGCGATGATCAGACCGACTTCTATACGTCCCATCTGGGCCATAGTCGCTCGACCCATGTCGGCCGGACGTCCTATGGGTCCGGCACGGGCCGCAAGTCCTCCATTCGGTTCGTGGCGGACTGCCTCATCCGGGACAACCGGATCCATACCGAGTGGCTGGTCCGGGACGCCGGCGCGCAGGCCCGGCAGCTCGGCTTCAACGTACAGGAGGTCGCACGCCGCCTTGCGGAAACCGATCCGGCCGAACAGGTCGTTCTTTCCCCGGAAACGCGCCTTAACGGTCAGGCGCCCCGCCAACTCCTCGATTTGCCTGCGGACACGCCTGAGGGTTGGGCGCGGCATCTGTTCCACAATCTGTGGAATCTGAAACGGTTCGACTGGCTGGACAAATATTACGATGCCGACGCGGTCGTGCATTCGGGCGGTGGGCGCGTGGCGCAAGGGCTGCGCAATATCGGATCTCTCCTGATCCACATCCAGACGGCCCTTCCGGACGGCGTCATGCGGGTCGAGCACGTCTGCCACAGTGAAGAAACCGATGGGGTCATCCTCGCTGTGCGCTGGGTGCTGGAAGGTACGACCGCTCCCGGTGGCGCACTCGGCGAATGTCCGTCAGGCAAGCCCGTCTTCATGATGGGAGCATCCCATCTCCGGTTTGGAAAAACCGGCAAGATCGTCGAGGAGTGGACCGTGTTCGACGAGGTCGGGGTTCTCATCCAGGCTTATCGCCATATGGATGCGGCGTGAGCAAGCCCACCCTTTTGTTCCTTCCCGGAAACATGTGCGATGCCTCGCTCTGGCGGGACTGCACGCCGGATCCGGCCGGACTTCCGATTGCGAAACCCGTGCCTCCCGGGCGGTCTATTGCCGACATAGCGGCCTGGTGTCTCGAGAGCCATGAAGGGCCGTTACTGCCCATCGGTTTCTCAATGGGCGGCATCATCGCGTTGGAGTGTCTCCGGCAAGCACCGGACCGTATTGCCGGACTGGGGCTCGTCTCGACCAATCCCGGTGCGGACAGACCCGATCGCGCGCCGATCCGTCGGCGGCAACAGAATGCCGTAAAAGCCGGGCGTCTCATGGATGTTGTCAATGAAGAGCTCGTGCCTTCGTATTTCGCGGCCGAAAACGGGCAAAGGGAGGAACTCGTCCAGCATGTCGCCGACATGGCTGCAAAGATTGGCCCTGAAGCCTTTATCGCGCAGAGCGAGGCACTTCGCCTCCGGAATAGCCTGTGGCCCACCCTCGAAACATTTACAGGACCAGTCCTAATCCTTTGCGGTACAGAAGACCGGGTCTGCCTGCCCGCTTTGCACGAAGAGATGGCTGCGGCTTGCGTCCGTCCTTCGCTCTGTTTCATTCCGGGGGCAGGCCATATGTTGCCGATAGAGCAGCCGGTCGCAGTCCGGTCCGAGATAGGCGCTTGGCTCTCCCGGACGGGCTTCACCGCGGTGGAAGAGGCAGGGTCGTGACGCCTGCCGACACAAGCTTAGCGACGCGGCTTGTCTCTCGTGAGCCAATCGTCGGGACGTGGGTCAAGACCCCGCATCCGCATATTGTCGAAGTCCTCTCACACTCATCGCTGGATGTTTTGATTCTGGACGCTGAACATGCTCCGTTCGATCGATCGTCCCTCGATCTTTGCCTTCTTGCGGCCCGCGCGTCGAAGATGCCCGTACTTGTCAGACCGACTGGAAACGATCCATCAGAAATCCTGCAAGCGCTCGACGGCGGCGCGACAGGCATACTCGTGCCTCATGTAAAATGCGCATCGGATGCGGAGGCTGCCGTCCGATCAAGCCGTTATGTCCCCGACGGACGGGGCTATGCGGGCAGCACGCGAGCAGCGGGATACACGACGCGAACCATGGCGGAGCATCGTGCCGCGAACGAATACCCGCTCGTGATCGCACAGATCGAGGACCGCGACGCGCTGGATCATCTCGACGGCATCATGAGCGCGGATGGCCTGGGTGGGGTGTTCGTCGGACGCGCGGACCTGGCCGTGTCCCTGGAGGCCGAATCCATGGACGATGGCGTTGTCGTGGATGCAGTCGACAACATCTGCGAGGCAGCCCGCCGGCACGGCATTGCGCTCGGCATGTTTCTGGCACGACCCGAAGATGTCGGCGCGTGGGTTGCAAAAGGGGCGAGCTTCTTCTTCCTCGGGTCCGATCAGTCCTTTGCGCTCAAGGGTGCCAGCATGCTGGCCGAAGCGGTCAGGACACAGGTCTAAGCCAAGTCCGGCACGTCGATGAGAACCTCGTCTTCCTGAGCGTCGAGCTTCGCCCGCGTTGCGTCGTAGGTTTCCTTTGTGACACGCAGCATTCCGTAGAAGATCGCTGCGATCAGTCCGGGAATGGTCGACAGAACGAAGGCCGCCGCAAGGGCCATTAGGACGGGCTCGGCGACTTCACCGGGAACCGCCTTGTCCGGGAATGCGATGATCGTCAGCACCCAGCCCGCCAAGGCTGTGCCGATGGCTTGATCGACACGGGCGAACAACGTCCGCGCGGCGTAGAGAATTCCCTCCTGCCGGAGACCGTATTTCACCTCATTCTCGTCGGCGATATCGGCAAGAGCGGAGTAAACGGTCGTTGTCATGATGCTGTAGGGCGCGTGTTGCAACACCGAGAAGGCGATCAGTATCCAGATGAGGTTGGGCGTATCCGCGTTGAGGATGCCTAGATAGCCAAGTGCCAGAGGCAATGCCGGACCGATGCAATAAAGCAGAACGGCGAACATGCCCGTCCATCGCTTGTCGAACCGCTCGTGGAGGCGTGTCACGGCGAATACGCCGAACATGTAGCCAAAGAAGCTGCCGATCGCGAAGAGGCTGATTTCCTCGCTCGTCAGTTCCCAGAAGTAATTCACCGTGTAGATCCAGAGACCCCACCGCACGCCTGTCATCAGCGACAAGAAGAACATGCCGATCAGCAACATGACGTAGTTGCGGTTGGAGCAGGCTCGGATGAAGTCCCGAAAGAACTCGATGGGCCCGAAACGTGGCGTATCCGGCTTGGCCTGCGGCAGGTAGGGAATGTACTTCTTTGTGGACCAGGCCGACACGAAGCAGAAAATCAGAATGAGTGCGGAAAAGAAGGCGGCAAATGCCGGGTAGTTCGCCGCGTCCAACTGCCCGTTCGAAAACTCTTCGGTCGCTTTGAAAAACAGACGGAAGGACAACACCCAGGCAAGCGTGTCCCCGACCCACAGGAAGAAAGTATTGTAGGCCATGATGCTGGAGCGGCCCAGATAGTCATCGGACAGCTCGGCGCCGAGCGACATGTGCGGGGTGTGGTAGAGCGACATGCATTGGAGCAGCAGCACGTTGAAGGTCACGAGCCAGACGAGCGTCTGGAAGTCGCCGAGGGCCTCCGGGGGGCTGAATAAGGCATAGAAGCACAAGGCTCCGGGCAGGATGGAGCTGAATAGAAATGGATGCCGTCGTCCGAAGCGCGATTTCACCCGGTCGGACCAGGAGCCGACAATCGGATCGAAGACGGCGTTGAACATCATGCCAATGGCCAGCGCAGTCCCGACATGGCCAGCATTGATGCCTTGGACTTGGTTGTAGAAGAGCAGAAGAAAACTGACCGTGCTCGTGTAGACGATGGCTTCGGCGGTGCTTCCGAGGCCGTAGAGCGCCTTATCCTTCGGTCGGAGCGCGGGCTTCCCAAGTGTGGCTGCCATTCCGTCCCCTCTCGTTAATGACGCGCCTGCATTGGCAGTGGCCAGATATAACGCTAATGCATGCGCATGCATAAAGCTAGGGGAACGATGGGAGATGCGTCTTGAAAGCAAAAGCCGTATTGCTCAGCCTGCTCGACGGACTGTCTTCTGCCCGGAAAGGGTTGGACCGGGACGCACTCGCGCAACATGTATCCAGACACGCCACGGCCAGATTTTACGATCCATTCGGTTCGGGCTTCGGTCTAGAGGAAATCGAGAAGGCATTCTGGGTGCCTCTCAGATCCGCCTTTCCCGACTACGAGATCAGGCCGGGCGTGATCTTGGAAGGTCGCTACGAAGATCGGATGCACGCAAGCGTCCTCGGTCATGTGATCGGGACCTTTCTCGCCCCGCTGGCGAACATTCCGCCCACTCGGAAGCTGGCAAGTCTACGAATCGGGATCAACGCGGTCTTCGAAGGCGATGCCATCGTGGCCATATTCGTAATGCTCGACCTCATCGATCTGATGCGGCAAAGCGGTGTGTATCCGTTTCGTCCGATGCCCGGATCGGACACGCCCTGGTTTTTTGCGCCCGTGACGGCTGAGCCAACTGCCTATCCTTGCGACGGCAGAACGACACTCGAGATCATTCGCGAGATGCAGCACGGTCTGCCGGAAGGACCAGCTATCGTGGACCGAGCAACGGCAGCGGCTCACCACAGCCCACACTGGTCGCGAAACATGAACTGGTTCGGCCCTGCTGGAATTGGGTCCAGTCGGGGCATGGAAGGGTTCCGCGACAGTCATGGTGCGCTGTTCTTGAAAGCGTTTCCAGACCGCCACGGTCTGCCTCGCGCATCTGGAGTCGAAATCGAAAGGGAAGGGCACTTCTGCGAAATCGGTGAGGGGCGTCTGGCGATGACCGGCGGATGGCCCGTCATGCGCGGTTGTCATACTGGCGCGCACTGGCTGGGGCTGCCCCCCACGAATCGGACTGTCGATATGCGGGTGGCGGACTGGTACAGGCTCGACCCGGACAACCGGATTGTCGACAATTGGGTCATGATCGACATTCCCCACATGCTCGAACAGATGGGCCTCAATATTTTCGAGGATCTTCCTTTTGCGTGTGACCCGACATTATCACGGCTTCCGTAGGTTGCATCCGCTGTCAGCTCTTGTTCAAGATTGAAGCCCAAACCAAGAAACAAAGCCTTTATACGTTGCACTTGCGTTATGACTGCGCTTGCAATACAAATTTTCGTCACAAAGGGAGGAAATCATGAAGACATCGACATACAGCCGTTCTGGAGCATTGCTGACTAGCGTTGCCGCCATCGCGCTAGCCATGCCCATGACCGCAAGCGCGCAAGTCGATGACACGCGCCAAGCGTCTGCAGCCCTCATTGACGAGGTCATCGTCACGGCGCAGCGCCGCGCTGAAAACCTTCAAGACGTTCCGATCTCGATCACGGCAATCAGCCGGGAGGAAATACTCGAGAAGGATATCAGCGACGTCAGCCGACTCGAGCAAGTGGTTCCCGGCCTGCGGCTCGCACGCTCGGGGGCGGCTCAACGCCCCGCCATTCGCGGCGTCTATACCGAAGCTGTCGGCCTGAACTCCGACCCTCGCATCGGCTTTTACATCGACGAAATCTACCAGGCCCGCCCGCAACAAGCCACGGCCGCTCTGGTCGACCTCGAACGGGTCGAGGTTCAAAAAGGCCCGCAGGGGACCCTGTTCGGCCGCAACAGCTATGGCGGTAACATCGCGCTGACGACAGCGACGCCATCGGACATTTTCGAGGCTGGTCTCGATGTGACCATAGGCGACTATAACCGCTTTCGCGGTGAGGGATTCGTCAACCTGCCGATTAACGATGATCTCGGGCTGAGGCTTGCAGGTGCCTTCGAGCGCCGGGACGGCTTTCTGGAAAGTGTGGTGTCCTCGGATGCCGACCTGCAGGACAAGGACGAGAACTATGTCAGAGGTACGCTGCGGTGGGCTCCATCTTCCATGGACGACCGTCTGGAAGTCCTGCTCCGTGGTAGCTACTATGAGCGTGGCGGGGCGGGCTTTAACGCCGTGAACGGCAAGGTGATCGGCGTTGCGGTCGATCCGACCCTCATCACGCCTCCGGGCGGGTCGCTGAGCTTCAACGGCGTCCAGTATGACTTTACAGGTGCGGCGCCCGGATTGGGCGGCTTCAACGGCCTGAATGTCGGCACGGGTACGCTCTTCCCGTTCACGAACGCGTTCCGGGACAATATTCCGGATGTGGGCGGTGCCGATGTCGGTATCCCGGTTCCCGGGCCTTACGAGTCCGTCTACGATGCGGTGCCGTTCGAGGATCTCGAGCAGATCCAGGTCAGCGGCGTCATCAACTACGACCTCAACGATACGATCCGATTGCGTTCCATCACCTCGTTCACGGATTTCGATACGGTCGCCGGGGGTGACGGGGACGGTGTGCCGATTCCGCTGCGCTACTTCTCGGCAGGAACGCAATCGGAAGTCTTTACGCAGGAATTCCAACTGCAGTCGTCCGATCCGGACAGCCGTCTCGAATACACGCTGGGCGCCTTCTACCTCGAGGAAACGGGCCGCGACGGAAACTCCTTCTACTATTTGAACCGGAACTATACGACGGCCGACGCAGCCGCTCTCGGTCTGCCCGTTTATTACGGAGCAGGGGGCGGCATCGGCGGTTCCGGCTTCGGGTGTCAGTTCAGCTTCACGACTCCGCCGGGCTCCTGTGCCGTCGACTTCACCCGTGGCAACCTGTTCGACTCGCGCAATGTCAATGCGGCGGACACGAAGTCCTACGCGATCTACGGTCAGGGGTCTTACGATCTGACCGACAAGCTGACGCTGACGGTCGGCGGTCGTTACACGATCGACGACAAGACCTACAAGACGACGGAGCAGACGGCGTTCGGCGATCCGGCCACCGTGTTCGCCGGGCAGTTCGCAGCGGCACAGGGCTTCGCAAATCCCAACGACTACTATGCCGTCAATCCGTTCTTCAGCCTCGACTTCAACGACACGTGCGGCGGCGTTACCGAGCAGGGTATTTCGACCAATCAGAGCGATCAGGCCGTGGCGACCGTTCCGAACTACTTCCTCACCGTCTGCGGCGAGCGCGAGTTCGAATATTTCACCTATCGTGTCGCGGCCGACTACGACCTGACACCGGAAAACCTTCTATATGCGAGCCTGAGCACGGGCGAGCATTCCGGCGGCTTCGGGGCCGGGCAGACCGTGGCCAACGCGCCCGGGACCGTGACGACCTTCGACTCCGAAACGGTCACCGCGTTCGAAGTGGGCTCCAAGAACCGGTTCTTCGACGGACAGCTCCAGCTCAACGTCGCGGCCTTCTTCAACAAGTATGAAGATCTGCAGGAGCAGGGCACGCAGGTCGTGACGATCGACGGTCAACCGCGAAATGTAACGACGATCTTCAACGTCGGATCGCAAGACACACCGGGTTTCGAGGCAGACATGATCGCCAAGCCGTTCGGCGGTCTGACGATCAATGCCGCTGTGGTCTACCTCAAGGCGCGCTACGACGAATTCCCGCGCTTCTCTCCGGCAAACTTCAGCTGCTTCTACATCACGGCTCCGTCCTGCGGATCGGGCGCGTTTCCTCCCACCGCGCCGCAGAACTACGGCGTTGGCGGCGGTTACTTCCCCAACGCCTTCACCAATCCCGAACTGTTCGTGGAAACCGGGATCGACCGATTCAACTTCGCCTATGTGCCGACGGATCTTCGGGTGCAGAATACCCCTGATTGGTCGGGTCAGTTCGGTATGGCCTATGAGTTCGACCTGGGTATCGGCGGAACCCTGACACCGCAATTTAACATGCAGTGGAGCGGCGATTATCTTCTGTCACCGTCCGCACCGAACATCGAGCAGAAAGGCTTTACCAAGACCGATGCCCGTATTGCCTGGCAAGCACCGGATGGTCGCCTGAGCGCTCAAGTGTTCGTGCATAACATCGAGAACGAAGCGACCCTCGGTCGGATCACGACTCGTGCCAATGGTGAGATCCAGGGTACCTACAACGATCCTCGCACCTACGGCGTCCGCTTCGGCTATCGCTACTAGAACTGCGGCTCCACCCCTTCTTCTTGGCCGGTGCTCGAAAGGGGCGCCGGCTTTTTTACGTCAACCCTCGGTCGGTTCGCAAAAAGCTGGCGTTTGGTCGGTCAATGCATTTCAGCCGAGAGTAAAGCACCCCGCAACAAATTAAGCCACGCCAACGACATGGGCTCTGAAGATCCATTTCAGGAGATGCATCAGTGCGGTATGTCGTACTCTGTTTCGAGCGTCATATCGCAGGTTTATGCTTGAGTAAGGCGTCCCGAAAACGCGCGTCGTGACCTTGGGCTGGCTAAGACGCGCGAACCCTGTCTACGACAAGAAGGATCGTGCCATCTTCGGCCTCGATCCTGTGCTTGGACGAAGGAGGAACGCTGAATGTATCGCCTGTACTCAGGTCTACACTGCCATCGTCGATGGTAATCTTCGCGTGTCCATTCTGAATGAAGACAACCCGCGCATCGCGGCGGATTTCGTCGTATGCAGGCCGCTTATGGCTCGGCCCGAGGCGCTTCACGATGAAACCGTGTGGCCAGTCGAAATATCCATCGGGTCCTATGATGACATCCGTGCGGCCGGTCGAACGGACCTTGGCGCGCCAGACGAGAGCATCTGCTTCAGATTGCGAGATGACCTTCATGCTTGCAAGATCCTCCGCTCGAGGGGGTGGCATGATCTCAACGTCATCCGGCACGGTTTCGCCCTTCTCCTTGTCGATCAACCTGCCAGTTTCTAGAAGAACGAGGCCGTAATCCTTGGCCATTTCGAAGACTTTCGGCGCCCAAGTCACCCGACCCGGATCATCCTCCCCGAGAATGGCGAAGAGATAGCCCGTGTCATCACCGACATTTGTGAAACCGCGGAAAATTCCCGTCGGAATCGATATAATGTCCCCGGCTTCCAGCGTGACCCGAGCGTCGTCTCCATGTTCGCCCATGTCGAACCGCCAAGTCCCGCTGTGGACGAGAAAAACCTCTGCCGTATCGTGACTGTGCTGCGAGTTGACACACCCTGGAGGTTGGCGAGCTCCGCCGATGTTGAAACCGTGTGGCTCCGCTATATGGACGTGTTGGTTGGGATTCTCGGAAACACCGGGTCCGATGATCGTGAAGTTTTCCTTGGCTTCGGATCCAGGTGTTCGGGTATCGATGAACGCATTGTAGCAAGGACGAAGGTCCGCGTACCGGACCAGACGATCTTCAAGTGCTGTTTTGCTAGCCATAGTCAAATTCCCCAACTCTATCCAGCCAGCAGCTTCGTACGAAAAGACTATTGTGTTTTTTGACTTCGCAGTCAATATCGGCGGGAGGCATAACTGCGCTATTTCATCGGGGATTGATCGATCATGGCAAAATGGCTGAAGCGCGGCGCTCCCGCGGCCGCGAAAACCAAAGCAGACCGTAAGGTTCGCGAGATTGTCGAGGCATCGCTCCAGGACATCGAGTTCCGCGGTGATGCCGCCGTCCGGGACATGTCGATCCGGTTCGATCGATGGGACCGGGACAGCTACAGGTTGACGGACAAAGAGATCGAGAAATGCGTCGACAGCCTCAGCGCGCAGGAGCGCAAGGACATCGAATTCGCGCAAGCGCAGGTCCGCAACTTCGCAGAAATCCAGCGCGAGAGCATGAAGGACGTCGAGGTCGAAACGCTTCCCGGGGTCGTACTTGGTCATAAAAACCTGCCGCTCAACTCCGCAGGATGCTATGTTCCTGGAGGCAAATATCCTTTGCTCGCCTCGGCCCATATGAGCGTGATCACGGCGAAGGTCGCCGGCGTGTCGCGAGTCGTGACATGCGCTCCGCCGTTCGACGGCGAACCGGCCCGGGCGATCGTCGCCGCTCAGGCGATGGCCGGAGCGGACGAGATCTACGCGCTCGGGGGCATCCAGGCTGTTGGCGCCATGGCGATCGGTACGGAGACGATCGATCCCGTCGATATTCTCGTAGGGCCTGGTAACGCGTATGTCGCGGAAGCCAAGCGGCAGCTTTTCGGGCGGGTCGGCATCGATCTATTCGCCGGTCCGACCGAGACCTTGATCATCGCTGACGAAGAGGGTTGCGATCCTGAACTCGCCGCCACCGATATTCTCGGGCAGGTGGAGCACGGTCCCGACAGTCCCGGCGTTCTTCTGACCAATTCCGAAGATTTCGCGCGAAGGACCATGGCGGAGGTCGAAAGGCTTCTCCAAATCCTGCCGACCGCCGATCATGCCCGAGTGGCCTGGGAAACCTATGGCGAGGTGATCGTCGTGGACAGCTATGAGGAGATGGTCGAGGTCGCCGACGACATTGCCAGCGAACACGTCCAGGTCATGACGCGCGATCCCGAGTATTTTTTGGACAATATGACAAATTACGGCGCTTTATTCCTCGGTGCCCGGACCAATGTTGCCTATGGCGACAAGGTCATTGGCACCAACCACACGCTGCCGAC
>JBCCCX010000016.1:0-24432 GCA_039033275.1 Pseudomonadota bacterium
AACGGCCCCAACCTGAACCTGCTCGGCCAGCGGCAACCCGACGTGTACGGGTCGCAAACGCTGGGTGACATTGAAGCCATGTGCCGGTCGGCCTTTCCCGACTGCGATATGCGCTTTCGGCAATCGAACATTGAGGGCGAGCTGGTGGATTTCATTCAGCAAGCGGGCGCGGAGGCACAGGCCATCGTCATCAACCCAGCCGCCTACACCCACACATCCGTTGCGCTTCACGATGCGCTGAACGCCGTGGCGATACCGTCCGTGGAGATACATCTGTCCCAGCCTGCGGCGCGGGAAAGCTTCCGCCGCCGGTCGTTGGTTTCCGAGGCCGTGAACGGAACGATCAGCGGGTTCGGCGCAAATTCCTACCTTTTAGGGCTGCAAGCGGCGCACGAACTGGTTAAGGCGTCCGAATAGTTTTCCGACGAGGGACTCGCCATGGCCGGCTCCAAGAAGACGTCCGACGGGACGCAAACCGATCTCGACCTCATCAAGGAGCTCGCGAGCGTTCTCGAGAGCAGCGATCTCACCGAGATCGAGATGAAAAAGGGCGATCTGAAAATCCGCGTGTCCAAGAACGGCGCACCGGCGCAAGGCCAGACCATCATGGCCGCCGCCCCACAAGCCGCGCCCGCTCCGGCCGCGCCGCCTGCAACGCCATCGGTCGCACCTGTCAAGATGCCCGTCGACGCGCCCAAGGAAGAACATCCCGATGCCGTGACGTCGCCCATGGTCGGCACATGCTACCTTCGCCCGTCGCCGGATGCCGAACTGTTCGCCCAAATCGGCGCGCAGGTGAAAGAGGGCGAGACCATCATGCTGGTCGAGGCCATGAAGACGTTCAACCCGATCACGGCGCCGAAGTCCGGCACCCTGTCGGCCGTCTTCGTCGAGGATGTCGCCCCTGTCGAGTTCGGCGATGCCCTGTTCCTGATCGACTGATGGTCAGCAAGGTTCTCATCGCCAACCGGGGCGAGATCGCGCTCCGTATCCACCGCGCCTGCAAGGAAATGGGCCTGTCGTCGGTCGCCGTCCATTCCACGGCCGATACGGACGCCATGTATGTCCGTCTGGCGGACGAATCGGTCTGTGTCGGACCGCCGTCCAGCACGGACAGCTATCTGAACATTCCGTCCATCATCGCCGCCTGCGAGATCACGGGCGCGGACGCCGTCCATCCCGGCTATGGCTTCCTGTCCGAGAATGCCCGCTTCGCCGAGATCGTCGAAGCGCATGGCATGACCTTCATCGGCCCCACGGCGGAGCACATCCGCATCATGGGCGACAAGATCACGGCCAAGCAGACCGTCGCAAAGGCCGGCATTCCGGTCGTGCCGGGCTCGGACGGCGCGGTCGAGGATTTCGAGGCCGCCAAGAAAGCCGCCAAGGAGATCGGCTTTCCGGTCCTGATCAAGGCGGCGGCGGGCGGCGGCGGGCGCGGCATGCGTTTGGCCGAGACGGAAGCCGACCTCGACGAGGCTTTGCGCTCCGCCCAGACCGAGGCCGAAGCTGCCTTCGGCAACGGCGCAGTCTATTTGGAACGCTATCTGAAGGGGCCGAGGCACATCGAGATACAGGTCCTGGCCGACACGCATGGCAATGTCGTGCATCTGGGTGAGCGCGATTGCTCGTTGCAGCGCCGAAATCAGAAAGTGCTGGAAGAGGCTCCCTCGCCCGTCCTCTCGCCCGAAGCCCGCGCGGAGATCGGTGAAATCACCGCCAAGGCCGTCAAGGCCATCGGCTACCGCGGCGCGGGCACGGTCGAATATCTCTACGAGAACGGCGAATTCTTCTTCATCGAAATGAACACCCGCCTGCAGGTCGAGCATCCGGTGACGGAAGAGATTACGGGCATCGATCTCGTGCGCGAGCAGATCCGGGTCGCCTCCGGCTTGCCGCTCAACTACACGCAGGAAGACGTGACCTTCAACGGGCACGCGATCGAGTGCCGGATCAATGCCGAGCACCCGTTCACCTTCGCTCCGAGCCCCGGCCGGGTCGAGGATTTCCACGCACCGGGCGGCATGAACACGCGTCTCGATAGCGGTCTCTATACGGGCTATCGCGTGCCGCCGCACTATGACAGCCTGATTGGAAAGCTGATCGTCTGGGGCAACACGCGGGAGGGCGCTATCATGCGCCTGCGCCGCGCGCTCGGCGAAATGGTCATCTCAGGCATTACGACTAACAAGGAATTGCACGAGGCGCTGCTGGAGGATCCGGAGTTTTTGGCAGGCGACTACGACATTCACTGGCTGGAAAACTGGCTGAAGGCGCGGTCCGAAGGCTGATGCCTCTCTATCCTCTTTCCTTCGTCATGGCACAGCTCGACTGTGCCATCCCCCTGCTTTCGGCTGGCTCGAACCAGTTTTGGCTGGCTCGAACCAAACATTCTTGCCAGCCGCATGGATTGCACAGTCAAGCTGTGCAATGACGGGTAAGTAGTCAGCGAACAAAACACGCCATGCTCCTCGTCATCGACAACTACGACAGCTTCACCTTCAATCTCGTCCATTACGCGCAAGAGCTTGGAGCGGAGACGCATGTCGTGCGCAACGATGCGATGAGCGTGCAGGACGCGCTGGCCCTGTCGCCGGATGCCGTCCTGCTGTCGCCCGGTCCCTGCACACCGGACGAAGCAGGCATATGTCTTGATTTGATACGCGCCGCCCCGGACGACTTGCCCATGCTCGGCATCTGCCTGGGCCAGCAAGCCATGGGGCAGGCTTTCGGCGGCAAAGTCGTCCAGGCCAAGCAGATCATGCACGGCAAGACTTCGCCTGTGCATCATGACGGCACGGGAGTCTTCGAGGGGCTCGACAGCCCATTCGAGGCCACGCGCTATCACAGCCTCGCCGTCGAGCGCGAGAGCCTGCCGGGCGTGCTGCACGTCAACGGATGGACGGAAGACGATGAAATCATGGGATTTCGTCATGCCACACGTCCGATACACGGGCTTCAATTCCACCCCGAGAGCATCGCATCAGAGAACGGTCATGCCTTGATCGCCAATTTCCTGAAAATCGCAGGCGCGGCGTGAGTTTCGACACCGCCATCTTGAAAACGCTATCGCGAAACGAGCGACCGGACGCCGCGTCGCTCGAAGCGGCTCTGACGACGATTCTGCACGGCAATGCGGCGTCGGAGCAGATCAGCGCCCTTCTACTCGGCCTTGAAATGATCGGGCTGTCCAGCCGCGAAGTGCGCGTCGGGACCGAAGTCATGCGCCGCAATATGATGCCGGTCACGCTGGAGGGCGATGTGATCGACATCGTCGGCACGGGCGGCACGGGGCTGCATACGCTGTCCATTTCGACCGCGACCGCCATTGTCTGCGCCGCGGCCGGGGCCAAGGTCGCCAAGCATGGCAACAGGGCGGCGTCGTCCCTCACCGGCACGGCTGATACCTTGTCCGAACTGGGCGTGAACCTCGCCGTCGGACCGGAACGCACAGCGGAGATCATCGGAGATGTCGGGCTGGGTTTTCTTTTCGCGCCGAATCACCATCCGGCGATGCGCCATGTCGGCCCTGCGCGGAAGGCGCTCGGCATCCGGACCCTGTTCAACCTGCTCGGGCCGATGAGCAATCCGGCGGGCGCGAAGCGCATGCTGCTCGGCGTATGCGACGATGGCTGGCGCCGGCCCATGGCCGACGCTCTATGCGAGTTGGGGGCCGAACATGTCTGGGTCGTTCACGGCGAAGACGGGATGGATGAGATCACGACGACCGGCGCAACCCAAGTCACCGAAGTCAAAAATGGCCAAATCGACGACTTCACCGTCTCCCCGCAGAGCTATGGGATCGATCTCGCCTCTCTCGACCAGCTTCGCGGAGGCAAGCCGTCCGAGAATGCCGGCGCCTTGCGCGACCTTCTGGATGGCAATTCAAGCGCCTACCGCGATATCGTCATCCTGAATGCGGGCGTGGCGCTCATGATCGCTGGCGTGACGAAAGATATTCCCGACGGGATTGACCGTGCAATCCAGGCGATCGACTCGCTTGACGCAAGACGAACGCTGGACGCGCTGGTGCGGGAAACGAACCGATGATGGACGTCCCGAATGTTCTTGCGGAGATTGCTGCCTACAAGGTCGGCGAGGTTGCCGCGCTAGACCGGCGCGCCATCGAAGCGGCCTTGACCTCCGCCCCAGCGCCGAAAGGTTTCGCCGACCGTTTGCGCGCCGCCCACGCGCCCGCCCTGATCTGCGAGGTGAAGAAGGCGTCACCCAGCAAAGGGATCATTCGGGAAGATTTCGACCCGGAGTCTATCGCCCGAAGCTATGAACGCGGCGGCGCAGCCTGTTTGTCGGTCCTGACGGACGGTCCCGGTTTCCAGGGCAGCGCCGATATCTTCGCGACCGTCCGCGCCGCGACCACCATGCCCCTCTTGCGCAAGGATTTCATGATCGATCCAGCCCAAGTCCGCGAGGCCCGGGCCATGGGCGCCGACGCCGTGCTGGTCATCCTGGCGATGACGGATGACGATGTGTCGAAAAAGCTCATGGACGAGGCGGCGAAGCTCGGGATGGATGCACTGGTTGAAACGCATGACGAAGCAGAACTTCGGCGCGCCGTCGATCTGGGCGCAACACTCATCGGCATCAATAATCGCGATCTCCGGACTTTCCATACGACCTTGGACACGTTCGACCGTCTGGCTCCAGCCGTTCCCGACAATGCTCTTCTCGTCGCCGAAAGCGGCATTGCCACCCGTTCCGATCTCGACAGGCTCACAGCGGCCGGTGCGCAGGCTTTCCTGATCGGTGAAAGCCTGATGCGCGCGGACGACATAGAGAGTGCGACGCGGGCGCTGATGGGAAAATAAACCTTTTCTTGACAGAATCGGAACATCTGTAGAACAGGAGGCCAATGTTGCCGCTTTGTTCAACGGCCCCTGTCGGGAGAAACCTATGCTGACCCAGAAACAGAAAGACCTTCTCGTCTTGATCGACACGCGCATCCGTGCCGTCGGCGTGCCGCCGTCCTACGACGAAATGAAGGACGCGCTGGGCTTGGCATCCAAGTCGGGCATCCACCGCCTAATCACCGCGTTGGAAGAGCGGGGCTTCGTCCGCCGCCTTCCCAACAAGGCGCGTGCGCTCGAAGTCATCAAGATGCCCGAAGGCGTACAGAAGGACGAACCGCTCCGACCTGTCGCGGCGAACGATAGCTACGAGATCCCCTTCGTGGGCAAGATCGCCGCCGGCGTGCCGATCGCCGCCATCGAGGATTCACACAATCTCATGGCCGTGCCGCCCTCCATGCTGGGCAGTGGCGATCACTACGCGCTTGAGATCGAGGGCGAGTCCATGATCGGTGCGGGCATCATGGACGGCGATGTCGTTGTCGTCCGCAAGGCCGATACGGCCCGGAACAACGAAATCGTCGTCGCGCTCGTCGACGAGGAAGAGGCCACGCTCAAGCGCATCTACAAGCGTGATGGCCAGGTCGAACTCATCGCGGAGAATCCGGACTTCCCCACGCGTCGCTTCGGCCCGGATAGGGTGCAAGTGCAGGGTATTCTCGTGGGCCTGGTCCGCAACTACAATTAAGGCCGCTTCGCAGGGGGGCGTACTGCAAGGTCATGTCCTACTATCCCCACGGCCGGTTGCTCCGGGTCGGCGCAACCGACGGAACGATCCGGTCCGGCCGGTTCGACGCGATGTGAAGGCTCCCCGTTCGGGACAGGACGTGCCGGTCGATCAGCCTGTCGCCGCAAGACCGTCTCGCCACGGGTCCGGCGTCCCGGGTCGCGAGCAGCACCAGATCGCTGTCCGCGCAGGCTTCTATGGCTTCCGATGGCGCCTCGATGACCGTGATGACCATGGCGCCGACCATCAGACGGCACGCCAAGGAATCGCAGTCGGCGGCCGTATCCCTGTAGGCTGTCCAGCTTTGGTCCGGCTGACCCCGCGACCGCGCAAACTGCTCCCTGCCGTACCGGTCGGCCCTAAGGCTCGACGTCACCGCTCGACCGTCTCTGATAACGCTCAATCGACCGTTCCGATCGATGCGAACGTCGTAGGTCGGAGCGCGCGTCCAGGCCAGTATCGAAATCAGCATTGCGGCGCAGCCTATCGCCACACTGCGCCGTGTCCCAAGGCAGGCGACGGCAAATCCTAGCCCATATATCGCGATCACCCAGGGCTGGCTGGCCTTCACCGTGTCCACTGCGCCGGGCATTTCGCTCACGCGCTCCGCGACCCAGAGCATGAACACCAGCAGCTGGCTCATGCACCAGAGCGGAAGACCCTCCAGTCCCACGGGCATGGCCAGCAGTGCGATCACGCCGACCGCCATGACGGCCGGAAACACCGTCATCGCCGCCAGGTTGGCGATCAATCCATAACGCGCGATGCGCCCGAAATGCAGCAGGGCGAACCCCCCCGTCGCCAGCCCTGCGATGAGGCTGGTTCCGAACAACGACCCATAGAACTGTCCGACCCGGTCGCGTATCGACAGGGCTTTGCGGCGCGGCCAACGGTCCTGCATCGCCCGGAAGATCACGACCATGGAGGCGACGGCCGCGAACGACATCTGGAAGCCGACGCTGACCAAGGCTTCCGGTCGGATGGCGAGCGTCACGAGGGCAGCTACCGCGACAGACCGGATGGAGATGGCCCGCCGGTCGAACAGTATGGCGAGAAAGGCGATGCAGACCATGATGTAGGCGCGCTGGGTCGCGACCGACGCGCCGGACAATATAAGGTAGAGGCTCGCAGAAGCGATTCCGATCAGCGCCGCATACTTCCTCACATCACGGCCGCGCGACAGAGACGGAATGGCGGCCAGCGCGGCGGAAGCGGCCACATAGACGCCGAACGCGACCATCCCCATGTGCAGCCCCGATATGGCCAACACATGGGCCAGGCCGGATGCCCGCAGGTCCTGCGTCTGCTTTTCGGGAATGTGGTCCCTAATACCAGTCAACAGGGCGACTTGGAGACCGGCCGTTGCTTCCGGTGCCCGCGAAAGTATTTTGTCTGCAATAGCAGCGCGCGTTCGGGCGATGGAGAGTTGCATTCTCTCCAAGGCCGTGAGGCGAACCGGAATGAGCCGTCCCCGATCGATCGCGAACCCGCTTCCGGCTAGGCCGTCGAAAAAGGCGCGGCGTCCCGGATCGTATCCGTTCGGAATAGCGGGACCCGGCAGCGGCCCGACCACCGCATCCAGGGCGAGACCGTCGCCGAGGGACACGGGTTGGAAAGACCGGCCCACGCGCAGGCGGATCCGCTCCGGCAAGCCGGATGGCGGCATGGGCTCCGCTGTCCGAACGGTCAGTTCGATCCTGCGCATCGACCGGCTATCGTCGATCTCCGACACCCAGCCGCTGAGGGCCAGACGGGTTTCGGACCCCATCGGGTTTGGCGACACTCCACGGGAATGAACGGTCGCCCAGGACAGGCCCAAACAGAGGAGTAGAAACATCGTCATGATCGGCGATGCTGGCTCTAAGACCACACGCGAGACCAACAGACAGGCCATACACGCTCCCGCCACAATCAGCAGCGAGGGCTCGGTCGGCAGAGCGAAATAGACGGCGATGCCTACGGCGAAACATACAATGCCGACTTCGAAGGTCAGGCGCGGCCACGACAGCCACTCCCCAACCCACCCCGCGCGATGCGGAGCCTCATCCATGAATTGGCTTTGAAAGCCGACCATGATCTTGCATAGACCGCGCGCCGACGCGTGTCGCGACCGACTTGCGAAAGAATCCGAACATGAGCCGCCCCGTCCGAACCCGTTTCGCCCCGTCTCCAACCGGCTTCCTGCACATTGGCGGTGCCCGCACCGCTCTGTTCAACCGCTATTTCGCGGACCATCGCGGCGGCGAAATGCTTTTGCGGATCGAGGACACGGACCGCGCGCGTTCCACCGAAGCGGCGACGCAGGCGATCTTGGACGGGCTGGATTGGCTCGGCGTGCGGCAGGACGGCGATGTCGTCTACCAGTCCCGCAACAGCGCCGCACATCGGGACGCGGCGCACGCACTGATCGAAGTTGGCGCTGCCTATCGCTGCTATTTAGGACAAGAAGAGGTCGAGCGCGAGCGAAGCCGGGCACGCGAATCCGGGACCGCCTTCCGGTCGCCCTATCGCGACGGGCGGGGCGGCAGCGGCGACCATGTCGTGCGCTTCAAGGTTCCAGACGGCCGGACGGCCATCGAGGATGCGGTCCAGGGCAGCATTGCCTGGGACAATGCGCAGTTCGACGACATGGTGCTTCTGCGGTCCGACGGATCGCCAACCTACATGCTGGCGGTCGTGTCGGACGACCACGCTATGGACATTACACACGTCATTCGCGGGGACGACCACCTCATCAATGCGGGTCGTCAGACACAGCTATACCAGGCTCTTGGATGGGAAGTGCCGGTCTGGGCGCATGTGCCGCTGATCCATGGCCCGGACGGCAAAAAATTGTCCAAACGTCACGGCGCACTCGGCGTCGAGGCCTATCGAGACATGGGCTACTTGCCGTCGGGTCTCCGAAACTATCTGGTCAAGCTCGGCTGGTCGGATGGCGACCGGGAAATCTATCTGACGGATACCGACATCGCCGATGCTTTCCGGCTGGACGGCATCAACAGCTCGCCGGCCCGGCTCGATTTCGAGAATATGAACCATGTCAACGCGCAGCACATCGCTGCGCTAGACGGTCGGGCACTGATGAAAAGCGCCACTTCGTTCCTTCAGAAGCGATCCGAAAAGCCGTTGTCTGACAATGTCATGAACCGGATTGAATCTGCCCTGCCCGTGCTGAGGCCGCGCTCCAAGACACTGTCTGAACTGGCTGATAATGCACACTACTTGATGGATGTGCGACCGCTCGACCTATCGGGAAAGACGGCCAAGCCCTTGCGCCGCGACGGCGTGGCGGAGCTCGTCGCATCTTTGACAACGCGTCTGAAATCTATAGAGAGCGCGGCATGGACGGCGGACCGGCTTCAGTCGGTCCTGGCCGAGTTCATCGCGGACCAGGACATCGGTTTCGGAAAGATCGGAGCGCCGGTAAGAGCCGCCCTGACGGGCGGCGCGCCGTCGCCGGACCTGCACGAAGTCATGGCCCTCCTCGGTCCGGACGAGACACTCGCCCGTATCGACGATGCAACGCCTCTGATGGGCTGACAGCCCGCGCAAGGCCAACAAACGAAGAGAGACATGGAAAACAAAGTCAAGCAGATCGGCACATCGAAAATTTCCATCGACGGAGGCGATCCTTCGGAATTCCCCGTCCTGACCGGCTCCATGGGCCAGCCCGCCATTGACGTGCGCACCCTGTCCAAACAGACCGGCCACTTCACCTTCGACCCCGGCTACACCTCGACCTGCTCGACTGAATCCCAGATCACTTTCATCGACGGCGAAAAGGGCCAACTCCTCTATCGCGGCTACCCGATCGAGCAGCTGGCCGAGCAATCGACCTTCCTCGAAGTCGCCTATCTCCTCGTCAACGGCGAACTGCCGGATGAGAAGGAGTACGCGTCCTTCAAGGAAACGATCACCAACCACACCATGCTCCACGACAAGATCGAGAGCTTTTTCAACGGTTTCCGCCGCGATTCTCACCCCATGGCCATGTTGACCGGCACGGTCGGTGCGCTGTCCGGGTTCTACCATGACGACCAGCACACGACCGAGGACGAGGCGCGCAACCTCGCCATCCACCGCCTGATCGCAAAGATCCCCACCCTCGCTGCGCGCTGCTACAAATACCGTATCGGTCAGCCGCACATGTATCCGCAGAACGACCTGTCCTATGCGGGCAACTTCCTGCGGATGTGTTTCGCCGTTCCGGCCGAGCCTTACGAGGTTAACCCAGTCCTCGAATCGGCCATGGACAAGATCTTCATCCTGCATGCCGACCACGAGCAGAACGCCTCGACCTCCACGGTTCGTCTGGCCGGGTCGTCGGGGGCCAATCCCTATGCCTGCATTGCCGCCGGCACGGCGTGCCTCTGGGGTCCGAGCCATGGCGGCGCCAACGAAGCGGCGCTGAACATGCTGCGCGAGATCGGCACTAAGGACCGCATCCCCGAATACATTGCCCGCGCCAAAGACAAGGAAGACCCGTTCCGCCTGATGGGCTTCGGCCACCGCGTCTACAAGGCGACGGACCCGCGCGCCAACGTCATGCGCAAGACCACGCACGAAGTGTTGGGCGAGCTGGGCATCACCAACCCGGTGCTCGAAGTCGCGATGGAATTGGAAAAAATCGCCACGAACGAGGACTATTTCGTCAAGCGCGGCCTCTACCCCAATGTCGATTTCTATTCCGGGATCGTCCTGTCCGCGCTTGGCTTCCCGACCGACATGTTCACCGTGCTGTTCGCCCTCGCCCGCACGACTGGCTGGATCAGCCAATGGAACGAAATGCTGGAGGACCCCAGCCAGCGCATTGGCCGTCCCCGCCAGCTCTATACCGGCGCGACCGAGCGCGACTATGTCGCCATGTCCGACCGCTAACGAACTACGCTTCGCCTATCAGGCGCAAGATCGCCGCCGCTGCCTTGTCGGACGCGGACCCAGACCCGGCGCCCATGCGCCGGGTTTCGCGTTTCAGCTGGTCCGAGAGCCGCGCTGCCGCATCCGGGTGTTCAAGCCAGTTTGCCAAAATCTCGACCGGGCCGTCCGTCATGATATCGTCCTGCAAAAACTCCGGCATGAGCGGTATGGCTGCGACATCCCCATGCGTATCGGCGGAGATATTGACGAGCGAGACGTAATCCGACCGGAAGATGCGGCTCGCCACGGCGTAGGTCAGGGGCGAGAGCTTGTAGAGGACGACCGATGGCACGCCGGCTGCGGCTAACTGCGTCGTCACCGTGCCGGAGCATGCCAAAGCCACATCCATGACGGACAGCGCATCGATCAGTGCCGATTGTTCGGCCATTCTGACCTGACGGTCTGCGAACAGTTTTTCCACCGCATCTTTCACCGCATCGGACGCGACGCACACCGTCTGTAAATCGGGGAAGCGCGCCTCCAATATGCCTAACGCCTTGACCAGAGCCGGACCGACGCGTTCGATCTCGGCGCGACGGCTCCCCGGCAAGAGGCCCAGCACAGGCTTGTCGCGACCAAGTGAATGGGTCTTCGCGAATGCCTTAGCGTTGCCCGACCTGTAGTCCGTGTCCAGCACGGGATTGCCGACGAATGTCGTCGGGAGCCCTGCGGCCTTGAAATGGGGTTCGTCCATCGGCTGTGTCGAGAGCAAATGATCGACATGCTGCGCCAGAATCCGCGCGCGGCCGGGCCGTGTAGCCCAGACTTGGGGGGCGACATATTTGACGATCTCTCCCGGATAGCCTTTCGATTTCAGGCGCTTCGCAATCCGCACCATGAAACCCCAGCTATCGATCAGGACCACACAGTCCGGGCGTCGAGACAGAATGATGTCGGTCGCCTGGCGAACCTTGGACAAGACCAGCGGATAGGCCATCAGCCCTTCGACAAACCCCAAAACCGCGAGGCCGTCCGTCGGCATGGCCGATGGGAGTCCCGCCTCCGCCATGCGCGATCCGCCGATACCCGACAGACGAATATCGGGCCGCGTCTTTTTCAACGATCCGGCGAGCGCTGCGCCGAGCTGGTCGCCGGACGGCTCGGCCGCGACGATGAAGATATCAGCCATCCGGTCGGTCTTCAGCTCCGGGCAGTCCGACAATGAACAGGCCGGCTTGATCAGCCACCCGGCGCGTTTCGTCCATATCCATGACGAAGGCTTGGCCCGCATCCGCGATGATGCCGGCCAGGCCGGCTTCGGCTGCGTGTGCGACCGTCGTCGGTCCTATGGTCGGCATGTCGACACGGTCGTCCTGTCCCGGCTTCAAGCGTTTGGCGAGGACCCCGAGCGGACGGCCTGGTTCACCCCTTAATGCAGGCGGAAGGGTCTTGACCCGGGCCAGCATCGCATCCGTGCCTTCCTGCGCCTCCACGGCTAGAACCAGCCCGGCCGCGACAACGGCACCCTGGCCGATGTCCTGGCTCCCGATCAAGCGAGCGACCTCCATGGCCCGTTCGGCATCGGCGCGGTGCGCTTCGGTCAGACGATGCATTCCCAGCGGACCCGGTGGCAGCTTGAGCGCTTCGCATAGCGTCTGTGGCGACAGGATCTGGAAGCCTTCTTTCTCGAAGATGTCAATCACATGCCGCAAAAGCGCGTCATCCCCCTGCCTGGCGGCCATGACCGTACCGGGAAGATACTGCATCGCCCGCATGTCGGGTTTGAAGGTCGCGAAATCGGGCCGACCGATCTTTCCGGCCAAGCAGACATGGGTGACACCGGATTTTTTCAGGACGCGCAAAATCTTTCCGAAGTTGGCGAGCGGAAAGCGGACACTGTCCGCAAACCGCCCGGAAGAACTATCGGGGTCGATCTCCACAATCGTCAGACCGTCATGTCCGTGCCGCACCGCACTGGCGATGCGGACGGGCAAATCCCCGCCTCCGGCGATAAGACCGATATGACGTGCAGGGGCGCTCACTGTCGTCGGTGGTCGGGCATCGTGAGATTGCGGCCGTTGCTCTGGGTCTGGATGAAGTCGACGATCTCCATGACCAGCGGTTCGTCCTCATAAAGACGAACCGCATCCTCGATCCGTTCCGCCAGGGTTCCTTCGTAGGCGAAGAGCTGCCGGTAGGCAGCACGAAGGCGGTGAATGGCGTTGCGGTCGAATCCCCGCCGTTTCAACCCGACGATGTTCAAACCCTGCAGGTGCGCGGCATTACCCATGACAAGGCCGTATGGAATGACATCGTTCGTCACAAGCGCCATGCCCGCCACGAAAGCGTAGCTGCCGATCCTCGTATGCTGATGGATGGCAGACACGCCGCCCAACGTCACGTAGTCGCCGATGGAGACGTTCCCGCCGACCTGCGCGTAGTTCGACAAGGTGACATGGTCGCCGATCCGGCATTCATGCGCAATATGAGAGCCGACCATGAAATAGCCGTCGTCGCCAATAACCGTATCGGGCTTGCCGACATCCGTGCCCGGATGGACCGTGACCATTTCCCGGAATGTGCAGCGATCGCCGATGCGAATGGAGACGGTGTCGCTGCCACCATGCTTGAAGTCCTGCGGTGGAAAGCCCATCGAAACTTGCGGATAGATCAGGCAGTCGGCCCCGATCGTCGTCCTCCCCGAAAGGTTGACATGTCCGACGAGCCGCGTGCCGTCGCCGATCTTTACGTGAGGGCCGATCATGCAGTAGGGACCAACCTGCACGCCTTTGCCCAGTTCGGCCGCCGCATCCACGATCGCGGTCGGGTGAATGGTAGCCGTCAAGTCTTCAATCCTCGAAAGACAAAGGGCTGGCTAGAAACTCGACGGTGAGCGCCCGCTGACCGTTGCAAGTGGCTTGCCCCTTGAACCTGAAGATGCCGCGCCTGACATCCAGAAGCTCCGCATGAAGATCCAGCGTCTCTCCCGGAACGACAGGTCTGCGAAACCGGGCTTTGTCGATTCCCGTAAAGGCTAGGAAGGCATTGTCCTCGACCAAATCGCCCAGCACGCCCACCAGCGCCCCGGTCTGCGCGACCATTTCGATGAGAAGCACCCCGGGTAGGATGGGCCTGTCGGGGAAGTGCCCCCTAAAAACATCCCAATTCGGCGAGATGTGCACTTGGGCATGCACCGACTTGTCCTCAAACGACAGGATTCGGTCCACGAGCAGAGCTGGCGCACTATGGGGAAGAAGGCGGGAGACCGCGTCCCTTTCCATCGGAAAGGCAAGACTCATCGCGACACGGCCCGTTTGGAGTGAGCGACGATCTTCATATGCTGGCGGATGGGCATGGCAGGAATACCGGACCAGGTCTCCCCGGCCGGGACGTCGTGCATGACCCCGGCAAAAGCCGCCAAGCGCGCCCCCTTCCCGACGCGTATATGGTCCGCCAGACCGGCGCTGCCGCCCATCATCACGCCTTCTTCCAGATGGCAGGAACCGGACAGACCGACTCGGCCGGCCAGCATGCAACCGCGTTCGAGATGGCAATTGTGACCGATCTGGACGAGATTGTCGATTTGGCAGTCATCGTCGATCCGCGTGTCTCCGAGTTGTCCCCGGTCGATGCAGACGTTGGACCCGATGCGCACCCGGTCTCCGATGACGACGCGCCCGATGTGGGGTACGGACATGATCTCGCCCGTCGCACTGGCCGCGACCCCAAATCCGTCGCCGCCAATGACGGTACAAGCGCCGATGCGGACTCCGGCGCCAATGATGCAATGCGTCAGGACGGAGTTGGGGCCGACACGCGCTCCCGCTCCAATCTGGACACCTGGCCCGATCTGCACCGTGGAATGAATGTCGGCATCGTTGGAAACGCTCGAGGGCTGTTCGGCCGGACTGACGAGATGGTCCGTCGCGCGCGCAAACCGGTATTTCGGGTCGGGCGTGACAAGCGGAACGATGTTCCGGTCCGCGACATGCGCGGCCAACTTCTCCGGCACGAAACAGGCCGAGGCCTTGGCCGTTTCCAGCGCCGATAGGTGACGCTTGCTTTCGAGGAAAGACACGTCCCCAGCTTCCGAAGATGCGAGGTCTGCCGGCTTGACGATCTCGGTATCGCCCAGCGTACCCTCTGGGCTTTGAAGCCCGATCAGCGCGCAAAGATCGGCCACAGACAGAGGAGCCGACCGCAGGCGATAGAAACGGGGATCGATCATGCGACGCGCATAGGAAGCGGTGGAAAGCCTCTCAAAACACGTCGCATGTCACCACATGACTCCCTGGGAAGAGAGGAGGTGCAGAAACGCTCTATTGCTGGCGGGGCAGCTTTTGGCGGACGACCGGAACCGTTGTCATTTCCGCATTCAGGCGGGAAAGGACTGTGGGCGTGATGTCGGCGGGTTCGCCATAGATGACATTGGCGCGGTCGATCACAATGTCGGCGCCGCGCTCCTCGACGATCTTCTTGACGATAGACGACACTTTGGCGTCGACGAGCTGGACGGCCTTGAGCTTGGCAAGCTGGAGTTCCCGCTGGGCCACGGCAGCGTCCTGCTGCAGCTGCATTTCATCTTTACGCTGCTTCTGGATCTGGGACACCAAAGCCGTATCCTGAGCGATCTGGTCGGGTGTCTTGCCGTCCATCTGCGTCATCAGGCTCTTGCCGCGTGTTTCGAGCGGGGACTGTTTGGCCTCGAGTTCCGTCTTAGTGGATGTCGCCATGCTGGCGATCTGGCGCTCGATGTGTTGACCGACGGCGCTGTCATTGTAGACCTTGGCCGTATCCACCACCAGGATGGTGCTCTGGGCGAAGGCGGTTGCGGACGCGAATAACGTAATCGCTGCACCGGCGACCGCCCGAATGGCCTTGCGGCCGGTATGGGATGTCTTGAACATTCTAGAACCTCGTGCGGGTTGTGAACTGGAACGACTGCCGGTCGTCGAAAGGCTGCTTGACGATAGGCTGCGTGAAATCGAATCGGATCGGCCCGAAGGGGCTCTCCCAGAAGATGCTGGCACCAGCCGTGACCCTGGGGTCGAGCTGGTCCAGCGTTTGCTGGCAGATCACACCCGGCGTTGTAACACCGTCACAGCTGGAACCAGCCGCGAGACCCGAAGCACCCGGGTCGATGATCACGTTGTACTGAAAATCCTCGTCCAACAGACCGACCGTACCGGCCTCGATGAACAATGACCCGAGCAACTGGGGCAAGCCAACAGGAAAACTCACCTCGGCTGCAGCCAGGCCGAACAGATTCCCGCCCAAAGCCTGCCTCCGCCCGTCCACGCCTCCACCGGCCGTAGGGATCAGCGTCGAACCGGTTTCCGCGACGTAGTTGATCACACGCGGACCGATACCGGCATTGTCGAACCCGCGGAAATCGAAGTTACCTTTGAAGTAGCGGTCGTTGACCTGCACCGGGTCGCCGCCCCACCCGCGAATATAACCAGCGGAGGCCGTGGCGGACGCGATGACGCCCGGGAACAGACCTTTATAATAGTTGCCGCGCACGTCGGTACGCAGATAGCGCACGTCGCCGCCCACACCAGCAATGTCCTGGCTGAAGCGCAAATCGAAGCCGCCCGTCGGGGTGATCGGGTCGTTCCGGCGGTCCCATCCGAACGTGTAGCCGACGATGGAGGAAAAACGCCCGCCAACCTGTTGGCAGAGCGACAGAAGCTGTGTGTTCTGCACGTTCAGCTGATTGTCGAGCGAGCTCTGAAGAATGCCGTCGCACTGGCTCTCCTCGGGGAATTCGATCGATTCGGACCGCAGGGAATAGCGCGTGGAAAGGCTGGTATTTTGGGTCAGGGGAAACGCCAAGCCGACCTGTCCGCCGGTCCGCGTCGAGCGGAAACCCGCTTCGTCCAGAAAATCGATGACGACGTCGAATAGTTCGACGCTGCCTGCCAGGTTCCGGCCCAGAAAGCGGGGTTCGGTGAAGCGTAGATCGACTTCGCGCCTGTTGGCCGAAGCGCGAATCACGAAGCGAAGCAACTGCCCGCGACCGCGCAGGTTACGCTGCGTGATCGATAGGTCCACGAGGAAAGCGTCCGCCGACGAAAAACCGGCCGAGAAGGATAGTTCGCCCGTCGGCTGTTCGGTCACCCGGACTTCGACGACGGCGCGGTCGGGCGACGATCCTTGCGTCTCCTCGATCTCGACCTCTTCGAAGAAGCGCAGAGCACGGACGCGGTTGCGCGACCGGTCGAGCAGGATGCGATTGAAGGCGTCCCCTTCCACCAGCTCGAGTTCACGGCGAATGACATAGTCGAGCGTCGTCGTGTTACCGACAATGTCGATGCGCTCGATATAGACGCGCGGCCCCTCCACGACGTTGAAGACGAGATCGACCGTCTTATCCTCGCGGTTGAGGCGAAGGTCCTGCTGGATGTCCACGAAGGCGTAGCCGGACGTGCCTGCCGCGAAGTTCAGATTGTCGATGGCCGTTTCGATCTGGGAGGAATTAAACACCTCCCCGCTCTCGATGTTGACGAGGCGTTCGAGGAAATCCTTGTTCAGCGCTTCGAGTTCGGTTTCGACGGAGATGTCGCCCCAGCGATACTCCCCGCCTTCATCCACGGTGAAGGTGACGTAGAAGTTTTCCTGGTCGGGGGTCAGCTCCGCCACGGCGGACACGACGCGGAAGTCGGCAAAACCGCGATTTGTGTAGAAGGTGCGCAGCTGTTCGCGGTCGAACTCCAACCGGCCCGGATCGTAATTGTCGTTGGAGCTAAAGAATTTCCACCAGATCGACTCGGTCGTCGCGATCTCGCTCTTCAGCTTCCGGTCGGTGAATTCCGCATTCCCGATGAAGTTGATCTGCTTGATGCCGGTGACGGGTCCTTCGGAAATCTCGAAGATGAGATCGACGCGGTTCTGCGGCTGCTCGATGACCTTGGGTTCGACCGTCGCGCCGAAGCGGCCGGATTGACGGTACAGCTCGATGATGCGCTGCACGTCTTCCTGCACCTGGGCGCGGGTGAACAGGGCCCGCGGCTCCGCGCTGATCTCGTCGTTGATCTTGTCGGTCTTCAGCGAGCTGTTACCCTCGAAGATGACGCGGTTGATAATGGGGTTTTCGATGACCTGAATCAGGACGTTCCCGTCGCGCGGATCGATGACCACGTCGGCGAACAGGCCCGTGCCGTAAAGCGTTTTGAGGCTGAGGTCGATTCGTTGCTCGGAATAGGGATCGCCCGGCGCGAACAATAGGTAGGACGCGACCGTGTTGGCTTCGACCCGCTGGTTGCCGACGACCTGTACGCTGAGGATCCGATTGGGCGGGCTATAGGCTGCCGCTGGCGCCGGTGCGTCGGGAATAGGCGTCTGCTGGGCCATCGCTGGCGTGCAGAATAGGAGCGCCACGCAGGACAACACAGCCACTTGCAAAATATGCAAACGTGTCTCCATCCAATTTTGGAATGGTCCCATCCGTGGCCGTCCAGTCAAGAGAGTAGGCTTCCGATATAGCCGATGTCGTTGATCGTCAGGACGACGAACAGCCCCAGAAGAACAGCCATTCCGAACCTGAACCCAATTTCCTGCTTCTTCTGGCTCAGGGGTTTCCCCGCGACGGCTTCATAACCGTAGAAGACGAGATGTCCACCATCGAGCATGGGGATCGGCAGTAGATTAGCGAAACCTAATGCGACAGAAATTCCTGCGCCGAGATTGAGCAACACAAGCGTCAGGTTGCGAAGGCGTTCACCCAGCGGAATCTCGGACTTGGCCACGTCCACGGTCGCCTTGCCGGTCATCGCGCCAATCCGCAGGATCGAGCCCAGCTGCTTCCCGTCTTCCTTGCCCGAGAAGATCCGGCCAATATAGCGGCCCGTCGCGGCGAGCGTGTTGCCGACCTGCTCCGTCCCGAAACCCAGGGCCGATACGGGATTGTAGCGACGCGTTTCGAACGCGGCATCCGGCGACAGGCGCACGCCGAATTGTCCGCGCGTCATGCGACCGCCGATGAAGTCCTCATCCTCTATCATCTGCGGCGTGACGGTGAGCGCGACCTCTTCACCGTTCCGAAGAACGACAGTCTCGATCGGCGTATCGCCGCGAAGTTGAATATGCTGGGCCATGGAGACCCAGTCGTCGATGGAGCGGCCATCCATCTGCACCACCTTGTCGCCCGGCAGAATGCCGGCCGCCGCGGCCGGGCTGTCCGGGTCCACTTCGCCGATCAACGCTTCCGGATGGCGCGTGCCGACCCAGAGAACAGCAGCCCCGAACAGGATGGCGGCCAGGATGAAATTGGCGATGGGCCCGGCCAGAACGACCAAAGCGCGCTGCCAGACAGGCCGAAAATGGAAGATGTCGGCCACTTCGCCTTCCTCGTCCCGTATGCGGTCCAGCGCATCCGCGTCGGGATTCGATGCGGCACCGGCATCACCGGCAAACTTGACGTAGCCGCCAAGCGGCCAGCGCGCGACGACCCATTGCGTCCCTGAGGCCGCCTTGCGCTGCCAGACGGGCCGGCCGAAGCCAATCGAGAAACGCTCGACCTTCATGCCGAAAAAGCGGCCCACACTGTAGTGACCCAGCTCATGCACGAAGACGAGCAACGAGATCAGCGCAAAAAAGACGACAGCCGCAAAAACAATGTAGAATATGTCGACGATGACGCGTCCCCGGACCTTGCGAGCCGATTCCAGGCTCGGCACGGCGATTGCCTGCTGGCGCAGGCCCTTACAAGTTTACAATATGCTCATTTGCAGTGTCACGCGCCAGCCTGTCGGTCTGCATGACGGCTTGGACGTCATTCGGAGGCGCGGAGAAGCCTGTCTGCGCGACCAACCGGTTCAAGGCTGCCTCGCAAGTCGCCGGAATGTCGAGAAAGCCGATGCGCCCCTGGAGAAAGGCTTCCACGGCGACCTCGTTCGCGGCGTTCAAAACGCATGGCGCCTGACCGCCCGCTTCGAGCGCTTCCCTGGCGAGGCGGATGGCCGGGAACCGCACCATGTCGGGTGCCGAGAAGGTCAGCGACCCGATGTCCGCAAGGTCGAGCGATTTGACGGGTGTCTGCATCCGCTCCGGCCAAGCCAGGGCGTAGGCGATGGGTGTGCGCATGTCGGGCGAACCCATCTGGGCCAGAACAGACCCGTCCACATATTCGACCATGGAATGGACGATGGATTGCGGATGGACGATAATATCGATCTGGGACCCGGGACGGTCGAAGAGCCAAGCCGCTTCAATAAGTTCCAGCCCTTTGTTCATCATAGTCGCGCTGTCGATGCTGATCTTCGCGCCCATGCTCCAGACCGGATGGTCCAGCGCCTGCTCGCGGGTCACGGATGCGAGCTCTTCGAGCGAGCGTTCCCTGAAAGGGCCGCCCGATGCTGTTAGGATGAGGCGTCTCACGCTGTCGGGCTTCGCGGGCTCTAGCACCTGGAAGATAGCGTTATGTTCGGAGTCGACCGGCAGGAGCGTCGCGCCGCTGGTCTTGACGGCTTGCATGAACGTCTCGCCTGCGCAGACGAGGCACTCCTTATTGGCCAATGCGACGATGTTGCCCTGCCGAACCGCGGCCATCGTCGGCTCCAGACCGGCTGCGCCGACAATGGCCGCCATCGTCAGGTCTGCGTCGCGTTGCGCCAACTCGACGAGGCCATCCGGGCCGGACAACACGTCTATCCCCAAGCCGGAAAGCTCTTGTTCGACCTCGGCCGCTTTGGATCTGTCGGCTATCGCGACCGCTTCGGGACGAAAGGACGTGGCCTGTTCGATCAGCAATCGGGCGTTGCGATTGGCGCTTAGGCCGACGACACGGAATTCGTCCTGCCGCGCTCTCGAAAGCAAATCGAGCGTGTTGACGCCGATGGAACCGGTCGATCCCAATATGGTGACCGAGCGCGTCAAGCGACAGGCCATCCGTCGCCAACCAGCATGAAGATCACCGAAGCGCCGACCACGGCGGCCATGAGGCTGTCGAGACGGTCCAGAAGGCCACCATGACCGGGAAGCAGGGAACCCGCATCCTTGACGCCGACGCGACGCTTCACGGTGCTTTCGAGCAGGTCGCCCAGTACTGATAAGATGACGATCGGCACGGCAAGGAGAATGGATGCCCATAAGGACAGTCCGATGACCGAGCCAGCGATCGCAGCGACAAGACTGGCCAACGTCAGACCGGCCATCACGCCGGACCACGTTTTGTTGGGAGACAATTTCGGCGCAAGCTTCGGCCCGCCGAATGTGGAGCCGCCAAAATAAGCCCCTACATCCGCAGCGATGACGACAAGAATGACAAAAACAAGCTGCGTGAAGCCCTCTGTCATAAATCCGGTCTCATCGCCGCGGAGCAGCACGAGCAAGACGGCTGGAACGATTACATAAGGATAGCCGAATGCCGTCCAAAAAGCCGATCCACGACGTAAGCGTTCCAGCACGCCGATGACCGTGAAGACGATCAAAGCAACCATTGCCCAGGCTTCCATTCCCTGGACCGCATAGGACAAGGCCACGAACAGGCCCGCAATGGCGATGCCGGTGACATAGTTCGGCGCATCGGGGTCGGTCATGCGCACCCATTCATACATGATCCGCGCCGCGAAGATCGCAACGAGAATACCCCACGCAATACCGCCCATATAGAAGGGAACGATACAGATCACCACCACCGCGACCGCTGTCAGCAACCTGGCGGTGAGCCCGCTCCATTTGGACGGCTTGGCGACCATCCCGATCAGGCGACCTCGGGTGTCTGTGTCGCTCCGAAGCGGCGGTCTCGACGCGCGTATTCGTCCAGCGCCGACACCAAGTCGTGCCGGTCGAAATCCGGCCAAAGGACATCCGTGAAAACGAACTCAGCATAGGCCGCCTGCCAGAGGAGATAGTTGGATATCCGACGCTCCCCGCTGGTCCGGATGACGAGATCGGGATCCGGCAGCCCCGCCGTATCGAGCAGCTCCGAGACGCTTTCCTCGGAGATGTGTTCGAGGTCCAGGCCCTTGCTGGCAGCCTTGCGGATGGCCCGGACAATCTCGTCGCGGCCGCCATAATTGAACGCGATGTTGAGATTGAACCGATCATTGCCGGCGGTCGTCGCGACGGCCTTGTCGATCAGTGATAGGATCTCACGCGACAGGCCCTGGCGTGTGCCGAGAATACGGATTTGCACCCCTTCCCGCTTCAAACGCTCCAGGTCGGATTCGATATACTCGCGAAGGAGCGCCATAAGGGCAGCGACTTCCGCGCGTGGCCGGGTCCAGTTCTCGGTCGAGAAGCTGTAGAGCGTCAGGCAAGTCAGACCCAGCTCTGACGCATCTTCCACAATCCGCCGCACCGACTCCACACCGGCACGGTGACCATGGCGCCTTGGACGGCCGCGCCGTTCGGCCCACCGGCCGTTGCCATCCATGATGATGGCGACGTGGCGTGGCAACACGCCGGGATATGGGGAAGCAGCCGTGATCGCTAGACCTGCATGATCTCTTCGGACTTTTGCGATAGCGCCTGATCGATACTGTCCACCAGCGAGTCCGTCGCGGTCTGAACGTCCTTTTCGTGGGCCTTCTGTTCGTTCTCGCTCATTTCGCCGTCCTTTTCGAGACGCTTGAGCGTATTCATGGCATCACGACGAACGTTGCGCACGGCGATCTTGGCGTTTTCGGCATAGGTGCCAGCGATCTTGGTCAGATCGCGGCGGCGTTCTTCCGTCAGGGGCGGCATGGGTATGCGCAACGTTTGGCCATCGACGACGGGGTTGAGGCCCAGGCTGCTCTGGCGCAGTGCCTTCTCGACCGGGCCGACCATGGTCTTGTCCCAGACGGACACGGTGAGCATCCGGGCTTCGGGGACCGACACGGATGCAACCTGATTGATCGGCATCTCCGATCCGTAGGCCGAGACCACGATGCCATCCAGAAGCGCGGCGTTGGCGCGGCCGGTCCGAAGCCCGCCAAATTCCTTGCGCAACGAGTCGAGCGCCCCGTCCATGCGCTTGCGGTAATCCGAGAGGTTGAACGATGTCATGTGCGTGTCCTCCAATGTCTCCGGGCCAGCATCAAGGCTGAATCAGGATTTTATGATGGTCGATGTACCGCGACCGGCCATGACGCGGTCCAGGCCGCCTCGTTCATGGATTGAAAAGACGATAATAGGGATGTCGTTCTCTCGCATCAAGGCGATGGCGGAGGCGTCCATCACCTTAAGGTCATCCGATAAGACCTTATGATAGCTCAACTCTTCATAACGCTTGGCGTCGGAATGTGTTTTCGGATCGGCGTCGTAGACCCCGTCCACCTGCGTCCCTTTCAGTAGAGCGTCGCAGTCCATCTCCGCCGCCCGCAATGCGGCCGCCGTATCGGTCGTGAAGTAGGGGTTGCCCGTTCCGGCCGCAAATATGACGACGCGCCCTTTTTCCATGTGCCGCACGGCCCGTCGCCTGATGTAACTTTCGCACACGGTCTGCATGGGGATCGCGGACTGGACCCGTGTCGGAACGCCGATCTGTTCCAACGCGCTCTGCATGGCGAGCGCATTCATCACCGTGGCGAGCATGCCCATATAGTCGGCCGTGGACCGTTCGATGCCCGTGGCCTGAGCGGACAGGCCGCGAAAGATGTTGCCTGCCCCGATGACGAGCGCGACTTGCAGCCCGTTGGCATGCGCGGCGGCGACCTCCCCGGCAATGCGGGTCACCGTGTCGGTATCGATGCCGTATTGGAGGTCGCCCATGAGGGCTTCCCCGGATATTTTCAGGAGGACGCGGTTGAACTTGTAGTCCGACATGGGCTCCTCGGGTGGCGGGTATTCGGCCGAAAGGCTCGATTCGACCGGCTCTAACGTAGCGATTGCGCATATCCAAGCGGCATTGTGCGCCGGCCACGCAGACGAAAACCCGCACCGGTAGGTCCGGAGCGGGTCGTAATTTTGAAGAAGGGTGTGCGATCCTAGCCTTTGACGGCGGCGGCCACTTCCTCGGCGAAGTTCTCTTCCTTCTTCTCGATGCCTTCACCGACGGCCATGCGGACGAAGCCCGCCAGCGTGATATCGGCGCCGAGAGACTTGCCCTCATCCTCGAGGACTTTCTCGATGGTGCGCTCGCCATCCATGACGAAGACCTGGGTCGCCAGAACGCTTTCCTTGAAGAATTTCTGCATCCGGCCCTCGACCATCTTGTCGACGATGTTCTCCGGCTTGCCGGACTCCAGCGCTTCGGCTTTCAGCATCTGACGTTCCTTGGACACGACGGCGTCGTCCAGATCGTCGACCGTGTTGGCCAGCGGTGCTGTTGCGGCGACGTGCATGGCGATCTTCTTGGCGAGCTCTTCGAGCTTGCCCTTGTCGCCAGCGGATTCGAGCGCGACCAGCACACCGATCTTTCCCATGTCGGTGGCGACAGCGTTGTGGATGTAGGAGGCCACGACGCCCTCACTAACTGCCAACTTTTCCATGCGGCGGAACGTCATATTCTCGCCGATCTTGCCGACGAGCTCGCTCAGATACTCGGTCACGGACTTGCCGCCTTCGAGCTCCGCAGAGGCCAGCTCATCGGACGAGGACGCCGTTAGGCCGCGGGCCGCGATTTTGGATACGGCGCTCTGGAACAATTCGTTGCGGGCCACGAAGTCCGTTTCGGAATTGACTTCGACCACGACGCCGGTCGTGCCATCCGTCGCGGCCGCAACGAGGCCTTCCGCGGCAACGCGGCCGGCCTTCTTATCGGCCTTGGCGATGCCTTTCTTGCGCAGCCAGTCGATTGCGGCTTCGATGTCGCCGTCATTCTCGTTCAGCGCTTTCTTGCAGTCCATCATGCCTGCGCCGGTTTTGTCGCGCAGCTCTTTGACCATTGCGGCAGTGATCGCCATGGGGTCTCTCCATTGTTGAAGGCCCCGGAGGACAGTCTCCGGGGCCGAAAGTTCAAGGGGTGTTCGCGCCGCAGATAGGGGCAGCGCGTGACGATTTAAAGACGAAGCCCTAGCTGGCGGCGTCGAGCGCGTCTTGGTCCACCTTGGCGCGCGG
>JBCCCX010000017.1:0-24166 GCA_039033275.1 Pseudomonadota bacterium
CGTCCGGGGAGGTGTGGCGGAAGACGAGTTCGTCGCCCTCGCGCTCCACATCCCAATCCTGTGCGTCAAATCCGTCCGGACCGGAATGGAGCGTGTTGGGCGGTTCGGTCGCCGGAACGGAATAGGTCCGGCCGTTCAGGGTGAAGTCGGCGCCGCCGATCCGGTTCGCGACCCGCCCGACCAGCGCGCCCACATAGGGATGCGCCCCGGCATAGTCGCGCGGCTCCGGCAGGGAGGCCAGGACGGGCGTGTCGTCGGCAAGCCGCACGGCGGCGAGGTGCGCGCCGCGAGCCAGCCAGGTCGCGCTTAGCCCCGACGCCGCGCTCTGGACCCAGGGAGCGAACGGGTCGTCGGCCGAGTCCGCTGATGCGAGACTGTCCGTCCCGGCGTCCTGCGCCAGCGCGTCCGCGCCCATAGGGGTTGGCCCCGTCTTGTCCGAGCAGGCGGATTGGGTCATGATGGCGGCCAAGAGACAGACACGAAGAACAGACAAGGGATTGCCCATGAACGCCCCTACCAATAGCGACCGCATCCAACAAGCGGTGGAGCAGCAGCCCGGGTTCAACATTCCGGACCCCACGCGAATTGACCGGCTGGAAGGCAAGGTACCGGATGCGGAATGGCGCACCCGCGTCCAGCTCGCCGCGCTCTACCGCTTGATCGCCATGCACGGCTGGTCCGATCTTGTCTTCACCCATATCAGCGCGCGCCTGCCGGACGAAGACGGTCATCACCGTTTCCTCATCAACCCCTACGGTGTGATGTTCGACGAGATGACGGCGTCCAGCCTCGTGAAGATCGATGCGGACGGGGCGATCAAACAGGACACGCCCTACTTCATCAACCCGGCCGGCTTCACCATCCACTCCGCCGTCCACATGGCACGCGACGATGCCCGCTTCGTGATCCACGTCCATACGGCCAACGGCATGGCCGTGTCGGCGCAGCGGAGCGGCCTGCGCCGCTACACGCAGATGGCGATGCAGGTCTATGACGATCTCGCCTATCACGACTATGAAGGCATCGCCCTCGATCTGGACGAGCGCGAACGCATCGTGGCGAACCTCGGCAAGAAGTCGCTCTTGATGCTGCGCAACCACGGGACGCTGACATTGGGGCCGAGCGCGGGCACGGCCTTCCTGCGCACCTACTTTCTGGAAAATGCGTGCCGCGTGCAGGTGCTCGCCCAGGCGGCCGGCGAAGGCAATCTGATCGAGGAGCCCGAGGAGATGGGTGCGCGCGTCTACCAGCAGGGCGCGGCCGCCTTCGTTCCGGGAATGGGCGACAATCTCGTCTGGCCGGGACTGATGCGAAAACTGAACCGCACCAATCCGGGCTTCGATCACTAGCGCGCGATCCGCAGCAACCCTCTCGACTTTTGGCGACCTTCTTGCCGGAAAGCCGCCAACTGCGATTGGGGTTTCCTTAAGACTGGCTGGTCTACTCCGCCTTGCTTAAGAGCGATTCTGTTCCCGTATCCGTTCGGGGACGCCGGGGGCGTTGACTAACAGTGGTGAAATCTTTGCAACATCGTTACGTGACACGCGCGCTTCTCGCATCCGCCACGGCCCTGGGTGCCGTCCTGTTCGGCGCATCGGGCTCCGATGGCCCGGCCGCCGCCCAGAGCAGCGATCCCTATATCGGGGCCATCGACGACCGTCCGGCCGCGCGACTGCGCCGCAACCGGGACGCCCGGGCCAATCCCGTCAACCGCGCTTCGACGGTCAACCCACCGCGCACCGCAGCCCGCATCGCGCCGCCCGCCCCGGTCGCCGCCGCCCGCCCGCCCGGCGGTCCGGACATGGTCGTGGTCATGCCCGGCTCCTTCACCATGGGCAGCCCGCTCTACATGCCCAAGCGCGACCGCAATGAAGGGCCCCAGATCCCGGTCAATATCGACTACGCTTTCGAGATCGGCCGCTACGAGGTCACCTTCGCCGAATGGGACGCCTGCGTGAAGGATGGCGGGTGCAATGGCTACCGGCCCGAAGACAATGGCTGGGGACGCGGCAAGCGCCCCGTCACCAATGTCAGCTATAACGACGCGCAGAGCTATATCCGCTGGCTGAACGCCAAGACCGGCCTGACCTACCGCCTGCCGTCCGAAGCCGAATGGGAATATGTCGCGCGAGCCGGGAGCGAATGGCCGTTCTCGACTGCCACGGCGCGCGGGATCAGTTCGCACGAAGCCAATTTCAACGGCAAGTTCCCCTACGGTCTCGGAACGGTTCCCGGCGATTACAAGCGCCAGACCGTTCCCGTCGGAAGCTATCCGGCCAACGGGTTCGGGGTTCACGACATTCACGGCAATGTCTACGAGTTCGTCGCCGACTGCTATGTCAGGCGTCACACCGGCAATCCGGGCGACGGGTCGCCGCGCCGCGACGGCGATTGCGACGCCAGCATCATCCGGGGCGGCTCATGGGTGACGCATGGCTACCAGATGCGCGCGGCCAAGCGCCTGCAGTACACGCGCGAACACCGCTACGACGATTTCGGCTTCCGCTTGGCGCGGACGATCGAATAGGGGCGCTCAGCCCTTCTCGGCTTCCATTTCGTCTAGCAGCATCCGTCCCTCCGGATCCGGGCAGAGATGCTCTTCTGAAGCGTTCATCGTCGCGGCATGATCTTCCATGTCCAGCCTTTGAGTCCGCAGGAGCCTGAAGAAGTCCTGGCCGGGCTTGGTGCGCACGAAGATCGTCATCGGGACCGTGTCCGGAAAACGCGTTCCGTCCAGGCGGCAGAAACCGACGCGGGCGCTCAGACTGCCCTTCGTGCCGGCCCGCGCCTCGCGGAAGGCGAGGGCCTCGCTGCGATAGGCCTCCAGCGCCGTTGCGGCTTCGTCTGATAAGCGGAAGCGGTGGACGTGTTGGCCGGGGCCGCTGGCTCGCGACAGGACCGGGTCCAGCGCCTCGACAGGCATGTCGACGATCTGGTTCAGATCCAGGGACTCGCCCGTATCGTCGTCCCTGACGGTGAAGGACAGGATAGCCGAGCCGGGCCTGACGCCGACCGTGTCCGGCACGATCACCGCCATCTCCAGCGCTCCCGGATCGACGGTCTCGACGCTCAGCCCCATCAGCTTGGGCATGGAGGTCAGGGGCACGCTGGCGCAGGCCGAGAGTCCCGCCGACAGGACGCTTGCAAGAAGAAGGAATCTGATAGACACGGGTCGTTCACTCCAAAGGTTGAGAAATTCATGTAAAACATGAATTTTAAGGAGGCAAGCCATGAGTTTCGCTCTTTCCGCGCGTCAGAAGACGCTATGCAAGGCGGGTGCGCTTTTCGCCGGTCTGATGGCGGCCGTTCCCATTCTCGTATTCCTGGCCACGGGAGACATGATCAGCAAAGCGCTCTCCGTGCATGAGACCGGGCCGGAACCCTTCACCGATCCGTGGCGCGGGTTGGCATCAGTGCTCATCCTCGTGGAAATCGCCTTGAAGACATTGCTTTTCGCGGCCGTCGCGCGACTGCTCTGGATCCTTGCCCGGGGTGAGGCCTTTACGCGGGACGCGGCCCGCGCGGCTCTGGCGGTCGGGCGCATCCAGCTCGTGCTGGCCGCCGCCATGTGGCTGGAGCCGACGCTGATGCGCCTGTTCCGGGGGCTGGGCTACGGCCGGGTCGAGCTGTCGGTCGCCATGACCGGACCCATCGCGACCGCGCTATTGTTCGGCTTCGTCCTGCTACTGCTCGGGACCATCTACCGCTCCGCCGTGGATGCGGTCGAAGAGAACAGGCAGTTCGTCTGATGGCGATCGTGGTCAGGCTGGACGTGATGCTCGCGCGCCGCAAGATGAAGGGCAAGGAACTCGCCGCCATCATCGGCATATCGGAACAGAACCTGTCCATGCTGCGCCAGGGCAAGGTGAAGGGCGTGCGGTTCGAGACGCTGGACAAGATCTGCGAGGCGCTGGATTGCCTGCCGGGGGACCTGCTCGACCGGGAGTGACGGGCACCGGATTCGCGTCCACAGCCTAGAGGCGCGCTCGCGCCGCCGCCAGCACGTCCGGATCGACATTCGCCTCCAGCCTTTCGCGCAAGGTCGCGCGGTCGGCCTGGTAGTCGTCCACCACGCTGTCGCCGGACTTCAGCAGCCAGTAATAGGCGTTCTCGAAATCCTGCGCCACGCCCTCGCCCTTGGCGAGCGTGAAGGCATAGAGGAACATGCCTTCCGTATCGCCGCCTTCCGCCGACCGGCGGAACCAGTCGGCGGCCTGCGCCGCGTCGCGCGCCACGCCGGCACCCTGATAGACGAGCAAGCCGTAATCGGCCTGTGCGGCCGCGTGATCGGCCTGGGCGGCGCGGCCGAGCCAGTAGGCGGCCCGCTCCTCGTCCGGGCGGATCTCGAAGGTCTGGGCATACATCAGGCCCGCCGCATAGGCCGCGTCCGCGTGACCGGCGGCGGCCGCCTCCTCGTAGAGTTCTAGCGCGCGCACCGGATCGCTCTCAAAATAGGTGTCGCCCAGGCGCTTGGTCGCGTCGCGGTCGAAGGCCGCGGAAGCGCGCTCCAGCAGTTCGCGCTCTCCGTCCACGCTGGCCTCCACGCCGCGGCCCGCCCGGGTCATCTCGGCCAAGGCGCGCGTGGCGTCGGTGCGTCCGGCCTCCGACGCGCGCAACAGGTAGGCGTAGGCATCCTCGTCGGTCAGCCCGGCCTCGCCTGCCAGCCCCATCTCGCCGAGGGCAACGAGCGCATCCGGATGGCCGCGCGCCGCGCCCATTTCGTAGAAGGTGCGCGCCTCGGCCGGGTCGGCGGCCGCGACCTCGCCCCGGCGCAGAATATGACCGGCCAGCACGGCGGCGTCCAAGCTGCCCGTGCGGGCCGCGGTCTTGGCCAGGCGCAGGGCGCGCGCGGTCTCCCCGGACTGGTAGGCCCCAAGCGCGGTCTCGAAATCGGCCTGCGGCTGGACGGCCGAAGTGGTCGGCACATCGGCGAATGCAGGCGCGCCTAGCTGTGTTCCGCACAGAGCGAGGACAGCAAGCGCACCGAAGCCGCCGGCCCGCTTTCTCCATTCCGGGCCGGCCAGTTCCAAACGCCCGACGAGACCGCGATGAAATCCGCGCCGGCCTCTATGACGGCTTTCGCATTGTCCGGCGTGATGCCGCCTATCGCGACCACCGGTGTTTCCATGGCTTGCTGCCACCATGTCAATATCTCCAACTCCACGCGGGTCTTGGGCTCTTTCGTCGGCGTCTCGAAGAACGCGCCGAAGGCCACATAGTCCGCGCCCGCGCTCGCCGCATCGAAGGCGAGCTGTTTAGAATTGTGGCAGGTGACGCCGATGATGGCATCCCCGCCCAGCAGTTCGCGCGATGACAAATAGTCCATATCGTCCTGCCCGACATGCACCCCGTCCGCGCCGACCGCGTCCACCAGGTCGGGCCGGTCGTTCAAGACGACCGTCGTCCCCAAACCCTGGGCCAGACCGCAAATAGGCGCCGCCGCCTGAACCAGCGCTGAATCGTCCAAGCCCTTCAGGCGGATTTGCAGGCAGGCAACCGGCGCGGCGGACAGGGCCGCTTCAAGAGTCGGCAGGAAGGCGTCCATGTCCGGGATGGAGGGCGGCGTGACGAGGTAGAGCTGGCAGCGGGGCGAGGACATGAGGTGCAAATGGCCGGGAAGATTGCAAGCTGCAAGGGCCACACAGTTGAATCCCTCCCCCGAGCCGGGGGAGGTGGCCGAGCGTCAGCGAGGTCAGTGGGGGGTGGAGGCCTATCGGTCATGGATAATCGCCAGCGTCGTTTCCGACCGAGACCTTCGGCACCCCCCTCCGAGCCTTGCGCTTTGCGCGGCGGCCCACCTCCCCCTGCTCGGGGGAGGGAGAGAATGGGACTTCACCTCGACTTGGCTCTGCGGCATGACCTCCACATGCGCTACGTCATCCTGCTCTTCGCTCTCCTTCTCGCCGCCTGCCAGCCCGCGTCCGACGCGTCTGACCCACTCGCGGGGACAGACGCGCGCGACGGCTTCCTTTCGCTTCATGTCGATGCAGGGAGTGGCAAGGTTTTCGCCACGCTGCCCGCACCGGACGAAGACGGTGTCATGCTGGAAGCGATCCATACCGCGCGGCTGACGTCCGGGCTCGGATCCAACCCGGTCGGGCTGGACCGGGGCTGGGGCGATCCGGGCAAGGTCGTGCTATTCCGCCAGCGCGGCGACCGCGTCGTGCTGGAGCAGCCCAATCTGCGCTACCGTGCCGATCCCGGAAATCCGCTGGAAGCGCGCGCCGTGGCGGAAAGCTTTGCGCCGTCCTTTCTCGCAGCCTTCGACATCGTGGATGGCGGCACGACCATCGACCTGACCGACTTCCTGCGCTCCGACATTCTGGGTCTGGGCCAGTATCTGAAGGATGCCGGGCAGGGCAGTTTCACCGTCCGGGACGACCGCACGCTGATCGATACGGACAATGTTCTTTCTTTCCCCGACAATGCGGAGTTCGACGTCTTCTTCACCCTGGAAACCGACGATCCGGGACGGGAGGTGGAGACGACGGCCGCCAATGGCCGCACGGCGACGCTGGTCCAGCACCACAGCTTCGTGCGCCTGCCCGACGATGGATATGAACCGCTGCTCAGCGACCCGCGCGCCGCGGCGATCGAACAGGTCCATTACGACTATTCCGCTCCGCTCTCCGCGCCCATCGAGACGCGCCTGGCTCGCCGCTACCGATTGCAGAAGGATGCGGACGGCAACACCATCAAGCCCATCGTGGTCTATATCGACGGCGGCGCGCCGGAGCCGATCCGCTCCGCCCTGGTCGAAGGGGCGCAGTGGTGGGGCGAGGCTTTCGCGGCGGCCGGCTTCCCGGACGGCTACCGGGTGGAGATCCTCCCCGAAGGCATCCACCCGCTCGATGTGCGCTACACTGTGGTGCAGTGGGTGCACCGCCAGACGCGCGGCTGGTCCTATGGCGGCGGCGTGTCGGACCCCCGAACGGGGGAAATGCTCAAAGGCCATGTCAATTTGGGATCCTTGCGCGTGCGCCAGGACCGCATGATCTTCGAAGGGCTGCTGGGCGCGGACAAGACCGGAACGGGCGAGGCGGACGATCCGGTGCAGCTGGCCCTGATGCGCATCCGGCAGCTTTCCGCCCACGAGGTCGGCCACGCGCTGGGCTTCATGCACAATTTCGCAGGGTCTTCGGACGGCAAGGCCTCCGTCATGGACTATCCGGCCATGGACGTGCGTCTGGTGGACGGCGAATTGGACCTGTCCAACGTCTACGGTGTCGGGATCGGGGAATGGGATATCGTCACCACACAGTGGCTCTACGGCGAATATGACACGCGCGAAGACCGCAACGCCGTGCTGGAAGCCGCCTATGGTCGCGGCTTGTCTTACGTCGCCGACAGCGACGGGCGCGGTCCCGGCACGGGCCATCCGGACGGTAGTGTCTGGGACAATGGCGAAGACGCCGTACAGACATTGCGCGACGTGATGGCGGTTCGCGCCTTCGCACTGGAGCGCTTCGGGACCAATTCGCTCCCGCAAGGCTGGAACCAGGCCGACCTCAACGCCGCGCTGGTCCCGATCTATCTCTACCACCGCTACCAGACGGCCGCGGCCGCCAAGTCCATCGGCGGGATGCGCTTCGACTACGGCCCCAATGGCGAGGCGATGGAAGCCGAGATCGTGGAGCCATCCGTGCAACGCGAAGCGTTGCGGGCTGTCCTGGAAACGCTGGACCCCGAAGCGCTCGACCTGCCGGACAGCGTGCTGGCGAAGCTCACCCCGCGCCTCGGCTCGTTCAGCTTTGCCGACAATGACCGGGAGCTGTTCCGGGCCACGGCCCATCCGGCCTTTGACGTGACGGCCGCCGCGGACACGGCCGCGGACCTGACCTTCGGGGCGTTGCTCCACCCGCAGCGCCTTGCGCGGCTGGCAGAATTCCACCGGCGCGACCCCGCCAATCCGGGCCTGGACGAGGTGATGGCGACCATCCGGGAGACGGTGCTGGCGCCGGGGCTCGATGGCCGCACCGGAGAGATCGCATTCGCCGTGCGCGCCCGCCTGGCCGCCCACCTCTTCGCATTGCTCGAAAGCGATACGTCCGCCACGGTCAAGGCATCCGCGAACGAGACGATCGACCGTCTGGCAAGCGCCCTCTCCCGCTCGGACGATCCCCGCAATGAATGGCTGGCCTCGCAGCTCTACGCGGCCCGGTCCGGACGCGGGCCGTTCCAGATCCAAGTCTCCGACGCACCCGCCCTGCCGCCCGGCAGCCCGATCGGCGCGCAGTGATGCGAACCTATCGCGGGGCGTGCCATTGCGGCGCGGTCGAGTTCGAGTTCGATGCGCCGGATACGGTCACGATCACCGACTGCAACTGCTCGCTCTGCACCATGAACGGATATGAGCATCTCTTCGTGGAAGAGGCCGACCTGCGGTTCCTGCGGGGCCGGGATGCGCTGGTCAGCTACCGGTTCGGGACGCGGACGGCGGAGCATCTTTTCTGCGGCACGTGCGGGATCAAGCCGCTCTACCGGCCGCGCAGCCATCCGGGCGCTTGGAGCGTGAACGCGCGTTGCGTGGATGGGCTGGAGGTCTCCCGCCGGATCGCGTTCGACGGACAAAACTGGGAAGACAGCATTGCGGGCCTGCGCGACCAGGTCTGACGCCGGGGCATCGATCCGCCTGTTAGGCGGCCACGCCCTACGCCGTGTCGGGGAAGGCGGCTTCGAGCGTTCCGGCATCGAGCGGGCGCCTGAACTTGATGCCGGCGAAGTGGGCGTTGCTCCACCGCACCGTGCCACTGTGCCAGTCGCCA
Organism: Pseudomonadota bacterium; assembly: GCA_039033275.1. Classification (GTDB taxonomy): domain Bacteria; phylum Pseudomonadota; class Alphaproteobacteria; order Caulobacterales; family Maricaulaceae; genus Litorimonas. The sequence goes on from JBCCCX010000017.1 coordinate 8,766, forward strand.
CCGATGCTCAGGCCGACCTCGCCGCCTTCGCTCAGCTGTGCGGCGTGGCCGATCTTGGCACCGTTCATGGACATGTCGACGAGCTGCATGGAATGGGCGCGACCGTCCACGAAGACCCGTACCGGACGGTCGAAGACGCGCCGGGCCTCGCGCACGGTGCGTCGCCGCAAGCGGCGCTGGGCGTAGAAGAGCAGGGCGACGAGCATCGCGACGAGCACCATCATGTAAAAGGCCATCGTATCGCCGCCGACGATCGCATCGCGCCCGTAATAGGCGCCGCCCGACCGGTTCGGTTCGGCTTCCGCATCCGATGGCCGCGTGCCCGAGCCCGCATTGTCTCCGACGGACCCGACCGTATCCGGCAGCGACGCCGTGCCGTCCGCGCGTCCAGGCCCCTGCGCCGGCGGGGCGGGACTGTCCATCTCGTCCGTCGAGTCGGCCTGCAACGCGTCATCAAACGTCGATCCGCAGGCCCATCCAGTGTCCAGCGCGTTCAGCCCGGCGAACAGGTCGGGCGTCACGCGCGATTGCAGCAGGCGCGCCGCCTCAGCGCCGGCGCCCGCGCGCGACAGGGCGGCGGCTTCCTTCAGTGAGACGACATAGGACAGGAGCGCGTCGCGCTGCTCGTCCGGCATCCCGTCCAGTCCGCCTTCCACCAGGCCGGACAGGGAGAGCGAGGCGGCGAGCGGGGCGAGGCCCGTGCGCGCGTCCTCATTGGCGACCGTGCGGGCGAGCGGCAGGCTCGCCACGATCCCGTCCAGCATGACGCAACGGTCCTGCGCCGCGGCAGGCGCGGCTGTGAGCAGGCTCGCAGCAGCCAGGGTGGCGGCGAGGGCGCCCGAGCGGACGCAACGGATCATGGAGCGGCGCAGTGTCATGCTGCGCCGCCCCTTGCCGGAACGTGGTTAAATTAGGCTTTAAGAGTGTGCGGCCTGCACACTTATTCGTCCTTGCCTATTTGTCCTCATATGTGCGGACCAGCTCGTCCATGAAGCGCACGCCCCAGCCGGCATGGCCCTTGGGCGCGGTGGGCGTTCCGGTGTCGCGCCAGTCCACTCCGGCAATGTCCAGATGCACCCAAGGCTGGTCCTCGGCCACAAAGGTTCCGACCACCGCCGCGCCGATAGATGCGCCGGGCGCGCCCGCCGTGGACTTGATGTCGGCGATGTCGCTCTCGATCTGCTCGAAATGACTGTCATGCAGCGGCAGCGGCCAGACATCCTCGCCGGCGCGCTCGCCGATCTCCATCATCTCCATGGCCAGGTCCCAGTCCCGGGTCAGCATGGCCCCGTAATCGTCGCCCATGGCCCGCGCGGCGGACCCCGTCAGCGTGGCGATGTTGACCAGCAGTTCCGGATCGTACGTGTCCTGGGCGTAGGCGACGGCGTCGGCCAGCAGAAGGTGGCCTTCGGCGTCCGTGCTCATCACTTCGATGGTGGTGCCGTTATAGGTGGACAGCACGTCGCCGGGCCGGATGGCGCTGGGGCCCGGCATGTTCTCGGCCAGCGGCATCAGGCCGACCACGTTGATATCCGCCCCGCGCTTGGCCGTGACCAGCAACGTCCCGGCCACGGCGGCCGCGCCGGACAGGTCCGACTTCATCAGCCATTGGCCGGAATTGGGCTTCAGGCTGATCCCGCCCGTGTCGAAGGTGATGCCCTTGCCGACCAGCGCGATGGGCGCATCGTCGGACGCGCCGCCCCGATAGTCGAGGACCAGCATCAGCGGGTCGTGGACCGAACCCTTGCCGACGCCCGTAATGCCGCCCATGCCTTCGCGTTCCAGCGCGCGCAGGTCCATCACGGTCAGGCGGAGGTTGGGCACGCCGCGCGTGGCCGCCTGGACGCGGTTGACGAACTCCTGCGGATAGACGCTCATGCCGGGTTCGTTGCCCAGGTCGCGGGTCAGCGTCACGCCGTCCAGCAGGGCGGTGTATTCCCGGTCCATCCGGCCCTTATCGGCGGTCGGGTCGGACACGATGAAGGTCACGTCGCGGTCGTCATTGGGCGGATTGGTCACGCCCTTCCGTCCCGTCTTGCCGGTCTTGTAGGTGCGGAAGGAATAGTCGCCCAGCCCGTAGCCGACGGCGATTTCGGATGCCGGGTTCGGAACGGACGTCCGCAGCCCGGACGTGATGACGACGAGGTCGTCCTCGCCCGGTGCCTTGGCCGTATGGCCGCCCAGATCGTGCAGTTGGCGGCGGGTCAGCGCATCGGTGCCCGTGCCGATCACGGTGACCGCATCCAGGTCGCCGATCCCGTAGAACGTCTTGTGCGTCCCGAACGACCCGTCGAAGCGGGCGGAGCGGACGGCGCGCTCCAACGCGTCCTGCGCCGCATTGTTCATGAGATTGCCGGCTTCCGGAAGCGTCAGGCCGTTGTCCATATAGAGGACGACGTTCGCGGAGTCCGCGCTCTGGAGCGTTCCGAAGGCGAGGCTGTCGGCGGCCAGGGCGGCGGGCGAGGCCGACAGGGCGAGGGTGAGGGCGCCTGCGAAGAGGCGTTGGCGGGTTGTTGAAGAGACAGGCATGGGTGGGGTCCTCTAGTCTGTGTGACGTGAGTCTGTGTGGCGTGGCGCACGAATTGCCGGGCGGGGCCGGACTTGCCAACCTATATGCCCTATAGCCTCACCCTACCAACGGGCTCTTCGGACAGGAGGTCCCCGGCGGCCTCGGTCAGGATGTCCCCGATCGCCTTGAACTTTTCCGACAGGGGGGAGGTCGGCCGCCAGACCAGGGCGATGTCGCGCTCGGCCTCGGCGGCGTCGATGCGGCGGACCACCAGGCCGGGATCCTCATGCGCCTCTGAGTGCATGTAGAGGCTGGGCATGACGGCGACGGACCCGCCCATGGCCGCCATCTGGCGCACGGCGTCGAGGCTCGTGCCTTCATATTCGGAGCTGATGCGCGCCCCGGCCTTGTCGGCGATGCGGTGGACGATGGCCGACAGCTTGTGGCCGTAACCCAGCGTCAGCAGGTCCCGGCCCGCCAGTTCGGCAAGCGCGGCCGGGCCGGTCTGCGCGGCGAGCGGGTCGTCCGGGGCCACACCCAGATAGAGCCGTTCGTGAAACAGCGTCATGCTGCGCATGGCGGAATGATCCTCCGGGGTCGAGATCACCACGTCGAGCCGGCCGTCCTCCAGGTGAGCATGCAGATCGACCGTGCGCTCCTCCCGCACGACGATGCGCAGGTCCGGGTAGAGCCTGTGAAGCCGCCGCACGGCCAGCGGCAGCAGATAGGGGCCGATCGAGGGGAGCGTGCCCAGACGGATCCGCCCGGCCAGCGTCTGTCCGGCCTCGCGCGCCGTGGTCCGAAAGGCATCCATGTCGCGCAGGATGATCCGCGCCCGGGCGGCCAGTTCCTCCCCGATCGGGGTCAGGGGCGCGCCGCCGCGCCCCCGTTCCACCAGCGTGGTCCCCAGCACTTCCTCCATGTCGCGCAACTGCGTCGACAGGCTCGGCTGTGAGACATGGGCGAGCTTGGCCGCGCCGGAGAAGGTGCCGGCTTCGTCGATCGCGACGAGATATTGCAGCTGACGCAATGTGGGTTTCACGAGGGTCACGCTCCTGTGTGCGAGATCGGTTCCGGGCCGGTCGCGAGTCGGGCTCGCTCATAGGTGTAGTCTATAAGAAATATACGACACTTATGCTAACCCTAATCGAGGCGGAAACGTATCGACTTTGCGCGATCGAGATGCGCGCGAACCAAAGGAGAAAGACTCATGTTCCGCCCCAAACCCGCCGCCACGCAAAGCGAGCTTCTCGCCGCCGACGCCGAAGCCGGGCCCGCTTCCCGCGCATATGGGCGCAGAGTGTACGCAGACCGCCCGCGCCGCCTGTCGCGCCGTCGCCGTAAATCGCGGGTCGGCGTGCAGATCCTCTCGATCTGACGGACAATTTTCTTCCGGTCTACCCGGCAGACAGTCTCCCGGTCGCATCCGTTGTTCCCCTGCTTCGGATGCGGCCACCCTTTTTTTCCGCTCTTCGGCGAAACGATAATCCAATGCGGTCCGGCACCCGTAACTGCGGTTAAGCCAATCGCCCGCCATTTCCCGCTTTTTCCAACAAAAGTTAAGTTTCGAGGTTCTATCCCCTCTCGGGATGCCGTAAGCCTCCCCCTAGTGCAGCAACAGAAAGCCCGATCATGAGCCAAAGCACGAGCCTGCGGTCCCCCGCCCGGTCCATCCGCGAACGCGTGATGGATTTCATCCATCTGGAAGCCTCGGGTGGCCTGGTGTTGATGTTCACCGCCCTGTTGGCGCTGATCGCCAATAACTCGCTGCTCGCTTCGGGCTATACCGGCATACTGAACACGCCGGTCGCCGTGCAGTTCGGGGCGTTCGAAATCGCCAAGCCTTTCCTGCTGTGGATCAATGACGGGCTGATGGCGATCTTCTTCTTCCTCGTCGGCTTGGAGATCAAACGCGAAGTGCTGGACGGGGAACTGTCTTCCATGGACAAGGCGGCCTTGCCGATCTTCGCCGCCATTGGCGGCATCGCCGTGCCCGCCTTGATCTACTACATGCTCAATGCGGGCGATCCCGTCACCGTATCCGGCTGGGCCATCCCGGCCGCCACCGATATCGCCTTTGCGCTAGGCATCCTCGCCTTGCTGGGGCCGCGGGTGCCGCCGTCGCTGAAGATTCTTCTGCTCGCCGTGGCGATCATCGACGACCTGGCCGCGATCATCATCATCGCGCTGTTCTATACGGAAAATCTCAGCCTGGTCGCGCTCGGCTGGGCGGCGGCCGGTACGGCCGGCCTGTTCGCGCTCAACCGCATGAAGGTGATGCGCATCCTGCCCTACGCGCTGATCGGCCTGATCGTCTGGGCGGCCGTCCTGAAGTCCGGCGTGCATGCCACGCTGGCCGGCGTCATCACCGCCTTCGCCATCCCCATGGCGCGGCCCCATCCGGACGAGCCGTCTCCGCTGCGCCGGGCCGAACACGGCTTGCACATCTGGGTGGCCTTCCTGATCCTGCCGCTCTTCGCCTTCGCCAATGCGGGTGTGTCCCTGGCGGGCCTATCCTTCGCCGACCTGCTCGCCCCCGTGCCGCTCGGCATCGCGCTGGGCCTGTTCTTCGGCAAGCAGATCGGCGTGTTCGCGCTGAGTTTCATCGCCGTGAAGCTGAACCTCGCCAAACTGCCCCAGGGCGCGAACTGGGCAATGGTCTACGGTGTGGCTTGCCTGACCGGTGTGGGCTTCACCATGTCACTCTTCATCGGCACGCTGGCCTTCGACGATGCGGAGCTGCTCAATGGCGTGCGCCTCGGCGTCCTGATGGGGTCCATCGCATCGGGTCTGCTTGGCTACTTCGTGCTGCGCTGGGCCTGCAAGAATGTCGCGCCGGACGAGTCCATCATGGACGCCATCGAGGATTTGGGCGAAGAGGTGCGCGAAGCGGCGGCGAAGTAGTTTCGCCCCTCTTCTCGGACCCGTCGCCGCGCTGGAGCCCCTATGAATAGTTCGACAGACGCGCCCGTTCACGCGCCCGGAATATCCCCCGAGGAGCCGGGCGCGCCCAAAAAGCTCGCGCGCAACCTCGGACTGTTCGACGTCTACTCGATCTCGACCGGCGCCATGTTCAGCTCCGGCCTGTTCCTGCTGCCGGGCATCGCGGCCGCCGCGACCGGCAATTCCGTCTTCCTCGCCTATTTCTTCGCAGGCTTCCTGATCCTACCCGCCATGTACTGCATGGCGGAACTGGCGACCGCCATGCCCAAATCGGGTGGGACCTACTACTTCCTCGACCGGGCCATGGGGCCGCTGGTCGGCACGATCGGCGGCTTCGGTTCCTGGATCGCGGTCGTCTTCAAGGCCGCCTTCGCCCTGGTTGGCATGGGAGCCTATATCGGGCTCTACCTGGATCTGCCCTTCACCATCACCGCCATGGCGCTCGCCGTCGCCTTCGGGCTGATCAACGTGGTCGGCGCGAAGGAAACGACCAAGCTGCAACGCTGGCTCGTCACCACGCTGGTCGTCATTCTGGTCGGTTTCACCCTGCTGGGCCTCGCCGCCGCCTCTCGCGGACCGGAGCCGTTCTTGCGGCTCAACGCCGATTATGGCGATTTCTTCCTGTCCGGCACGGTCGGGTTCATCTCCACCATCGGCCTGGTCTTCGTCTCCTATGCGGGCCTGACGAAGCTGACCTCCGTGGCCGAGGAGATCAAGGATCCGGACCGTAACATCCCGCTGGGCATGACGCTGTCGCTTCTGACGGCGACCGTGCTCTACACGCTAGGCACGTTCGTGTTGATCAAAGTGCTCGAACCCGAAGAGCTGTTCGGCAGCCTGACGCCGATCGCCGATGCGGGCCGCGTCTTCATGGGCGACTGGCCGCTCGACCTGGGGGTCATCCTGATCGTCGTGGCCGCCATCGCGGCCTTCGCCTCGACCGGCAATGCCGGCATTATGAGCGCGTCGCGCTACCCCTACGCCATGGCCAAGGACCGGCTGCTACCGGACCGGTTCGGCACGCTGGGCAAGTTCAAGACGCCCACCACCTCGATCTTCTTCACGGTCGTCGTCATGGTGGTCGTCATCGCCGTCTTCGACGTGGCCGAGGTCGCCAAGCTGGCGTCCGCCTTCCAGCTGCTGCTCTTCATCTTCGTTTGCATCGCGGTGATCGTGATGCGCGAGAGCCGCATTCCCACCTACAAGCCGGGCTTCCGCACGCCGCTCTACCCGTGGATGCCGATCGCGGGTGTCTTCATCGGTTTCTGGCTGATCATAGAGATGGGCATACTGGCCATCGGTTTCACCGGCATGCTCGCCATACTCGGCGTGCTTTGGTACAATTTCTACGCTTCGCGCCGGGTGGAGCGCCGCGGCGCGATCTTCCACGTCGCCGACCGGATGGGCCGCAACGTCTATGAGGGTCTCGAGCACGAGCTCATGACCATCATCAACGACCGCACCCAGGGCGAGAACCTGTCCTACGAATCCGTGGTCGCGCGCTCGCTGGTCACCGATTTCCGCTACGGCCAGTACGACTTCGAGACGCTGGCCGAGATGATGGCCGAGGAGGGGGCCGGGCGCTACGAGATCGAGGAGGCCGTGACGCGCGACATACTGGGCGCCGCGCCCGCCGTGTACCGTCCGATCAGCGACGGGGTGCGGCTGGCCCGCTATGTCGATGAGCGTATCCGGGAGCCGGAACTGTTCATCTTCCGCTTCGGACCCAAGGCCCGGCTCGATCTGAATCTCGACAGCTCCGACGACGTCCACACGCTCATGTTCCTGCTCTGCCCGCCCAAGCCCGCCGGGCTGGACATGCGCATCGCCGGCCACCTGGCCGAAATCGTCCAGGGCGAAGGGTTCGAGCGCCGCTGGCTGTCCGCCCAGAGCGAGGCCGATCTCAACGACGTGCTGGTGCGCGACGATCACTTCCTGCACGTGCCCGTGCAAAGCCTGCCGCGCCTCAAGTCCCAGATCGGCAGGACGGTGGGCGAGCTGTCCGGCATGGGCGACGTGGTCGTCGCCCTAATCGAACGCGGCGACAAGACCATGATCGCCACGCCGGACAATGTCATCATGGACGGCGACATCGTCGCGCTGGTCGGCGAACCGGACGATCTGATCGCTTTGCGCCGCGCCCCCGCCAAAGTGCCTCCCGAAGAGGAGTAGGGCCTCAAAGGAGGGGGAGAGCGGACATGAACGCGCTCGACACGCTGCTGTCGCCGGTCGTGATGTTCTTCGCGCTCGGCCTGTTCGCCGCGCTGCTGCGTTCGCCCATGGACGTGCCGCAGAGCTTCGCCAAGGGACTCGCCATCTATCTGATGATGGCGATCGGGCTGAAGGGCGGGGTGGAGATGTCCAAGACCGCGCTGGACGGCCAGGTCTTCGCCGTGTTCGGCGCGGCGACGCTGCTCTCCTTCGGCCTGCCGCTCATCGCCTATTTCATGCTGCGCCTGACCAGCGGCCTGTCGCGCACGGACGCGGCCGCCACGGCCGGCCATTACGGCTCCATCTCCATCGTGACCTTCGTCGCCGCCATCGATGCGCTGCGCATCGCGGGTATCCCAAGCTCCGGCTACCTCGTGGCGGTCGCCGCCATCATGGAGACGCCTGCCATCATCACGGCGCTGTGGCTGGCCCTGCGCGGGCGCAAGCGCGACCGCTCGAACGAGGCGATTCAGGACCGGGGCGAGCTGCTACGCGAGGTGTTGCTCAACGCCTCGGTCGTCGTCCTGATCGGGTCGCTGGCCATCGGCGTCGTGGCGGGCGCGGACGGCTATGAGCGGCTGTCGCCCTTCTTCACCGCGCCCTTCCAAGGCATACTGTGCCTCTTCATGCTCGACATGGGATTGAACGCCGGACGGGGCCTGCGGCGCGGCTGGCGCAAGCTGGGCATCGCGCCGATCGCGTTCGGCCTCTACATGCCGTTGATCGGGGCCGCGATCGCCGTGGCGGTCGCGCGAGTCATCGGCCTGCCGCCCGGCGATGCGGCGCTGCTGATGGTGCTGTCTGCGTCGGCATCCTACATCGCCGTGCCGGCGGCCATGCGGCTGGCGCTGCCGGAATCGGACCCGTCCGTCTATCTGACCCTGTCGCTGGGCGTGACGTTCCCGTTCAACATCGCGCTGGGCATCCCGCTCTACATCGCGGTCGCGGCTTGGCTGACCGGAGGATAGATCCCGTGCCCATCTCGTCGGACGACAACAAGAAGCTGCGCCTGGAGCTCATCATCGAAAGTCCGGCCGTGCGCGGCGCGGAGGACCTGCTGCGCGAGGCGGGCGTGACCGGCTGGACCGTCATTCCAGCCATGAGCGGCTTCGGCGGTCAGACGCGCTGGTCGCGCGGTACGGACCTGTCCGGCGCGACCGACATGGTGGTGTTGATCTGCATCGCCGACGAAGACGTGCTGACGCCGGCCCTGAAGAAGATCCTCGCCATGCTGGACCGGCGCATCGGCGTGGTGAACGTGTCGGACGTGCGTGTGCTGCGCCCCGGACTGTTCTAGGGTTCGCCGGAGGCTAGCCTTCGCATCCTGCAAGAAAAAACCCGCCACGAAGGGCGGGTTTCATCAATCGTTCTCGGCGTCCGATCAGTCGAGCGCGTCGAAATATTTCGCGGCCGAGCACACATCGGCGTGTGCGCTGCGCAGGAGCTGCTCGCCATTCGTGTCCAGCTGGCCGTCCTGGATGCAGTCCTCGATCCGGTTGGCCAGGAATTGCTCGCCATTCTCGACAGATTCGATGGCGCCTTTCTCGTCGTCGCGGAAAACGTTGGCGAAGTTCATCCAGCCCCGGTGGACCGCACCGCGCATGGTGCCGTGCGTGGATGGTTCGCCGCCCAGCTGGCGGACATAGTTCTGGATGGAGGCGATGTGCTTGGACCGCTCTTCGGCGCGCTTGGCGAATTCGCTCTTCAGCGCGAAGCTGTCATCCGCCTCGTCGGCAGCCTCGGAATAGCCTTTGAAGCTGTCGATCATCAGGCGTGTGACGTCGTTCAGTTCCTCGATCGTGTCTTCCTTGGTGAGCACGCCGGGGGTCGGTGTGTTGGTGATGTCCATTTCGGAGAATCCTTTCTCTACTGTGTTGCCCTTAACCAACGAGAAGAACGCAAGGATGTTCCGAAACTCTCAAGCCCGGCGGGCCTGTCCGGCCAGCCAGCGGGAGAATTCGGCCGTCTGGGCCGCCGTCAGGTGCAGCCCGTGCTTGGTGCGGCGGATCAGCATGTCGTCCGCCGTGCGCGCCCATTCGTGGTCGAGGAGATAACGCGCTTCGGCCTCGAAGAGTTGCGCGCCGAAATGCTGCCCCAGATCCGTGTCCGGCCCGTCGCCCAACACCAACGTGATCCGCGTGCCATAGGCCCGGCACAGATGCAGCAGCACGTCGCCCGGCACGCCCGGATAGCGCGCGGCCTGTGCGTGCACGAAGCCGTCGAAACCGCCAGTCGGCCTCGAACCCCCCAAGCCTTCTGAACCTAATGCAATGTCGCCGCCGGGAAGCTGCGCTTTCGCGGTCCATCCGTCCCCGGCCTCCGGATAATAGGCTGACAGCTTGTCCATCGCGTGCTCGGCCAGCTTGCGCGAGGTGGTGATCTTGCCGCCATAGATGGACAGGACCGGCCGGTTTCCGGACAGCTCGTCCACATCCAGCACATAGTCCCGGGTCACGGCGGAGGCGTTCTCACTCTTGTCGTCATAGAGCGGGCGCACGCCCGCATAGCTCCAGACCACGTCGGCGGCAGCGATGTCGCGTTCGAAATACTCGCTCGCCGCGGCGCACAGATAATGTGTTTCCTCCGGGCTGATTTCCATCGGGCCGGGCGCGCCGTCCCACGGCACGTCGGTCGTGCCGATCAGCGTGTAGTCGCGCTCATAGGGGATGGCGAAGATGATGCGGTCGTCGGCATTCTGGAAGATATAGGCATGCTCGCCCGGAAAGAGCCGCTTCGTGACGATATGGCTGCCCTTGACCAGGCGCAGCCCGGCCGCGTCGCGGTCCCGCTTGATCTTGAACAGCACTGCGTCCACCCACGGCCCGGCCGCATTGACCACGCCGCGCGCGACCAGTTTCGTGCCGTCCGACAGCGTGGCGCGGTAGCCCTGCGGATGGGCGTCCAGGGCCGTGACCTCCACGCCGACCCGGATGTCCGCGCCGCGGTGGTGCGCGTCCAGCGCGTTGAGCACCACCAGGCGGGCATCCTCCACCCAGCAGTCGCTATATTCGAACCCGGTCTTCAGCCGCGCCTCCAGCACGCCCGCATGGGGCGGTTCGCGCAAATCCACGGACTTCGTACCCGGCAGCAACTCCCGCCCGCCCAGATTGTCGTAGAGCAGCAGGCCGAGGCGCAGCATCCACTGGGGCCGCAGGCCCTCATCGTAGGGCAGAACGAATCGCATCGGCCAGATGATGTGCGGCGCGGACCGCAACAGCACTTCGCGCTCGATCAACGCCTCGCGCACCAGCCGGAACTCATAATGCTCCAGATAGCGCAGCCCGCCATGGATCAGCTTGGTGGAGGCCGAACTGGTGTGGCGCGCCAGATCGTCCTTTTCGCACAGAACCACGGACAGGCCCCGTCCGGCCGCATCCCGCGCAATCGCCGCCCCATTGATGCCGCCGCCGATGACGAGGAGGTCGGTGGGTGGGCGCGAACCGGTCATGGCCCGCGCATAGAACAGCCGCCAGCCCGGCGAAACGCCCAATCCATCCGCGTTTTGGGCGGCGCGGAAGCCCGGCAGGGCTGGAAACCCGACAATCATATCCGCGCCGACCCGGCATCCCCTAAAAGGAACGGGTTCGCGACGGGCACGAGGGGGAGCCTGTTCCTTCGGCGTCGCGGACGGTGGAGTGCGGCCACCGGGCGGGTGAACGACCCGCCGGGTCGTCTGGACCGGGGAAGATCCGGTGCAGGCGGACCCGGCACGCTCGGATGGCGGATGCGGGGGCGGCCTCAGGCTGGCCAGTCCCGCACCCGGGCCGCGCGCCGCCCAACATGGCCGCCGGGACACTAGCGGGAGGAGCGCGCGCCTTGGATGCGCGGCGGCGGGGCCGTTGCCCGCCGTCGTGCGGAGACCGTTCCGACCCGCCGACCGGCCGGGGGCCATGAGGGCGAGCGCGCCAGCGCACCCATCTCGCGCGGGCTTTGCCTTGCGGCGAAACGGTAACTCTTTGTTTGCTCCGGTCTGCGGGGCGAAGCCCGCGCCTCGTGCCACCCACGCAGGCGAGACACCTTTTCAAGGGTGATGCCGGCAGACCGCCTCCGGCCGCAGGATGGCGCTTGCGCCGACACAAGCTTCATTCTCCCGCCGCGACGGCGTGGCCCATAGCTGTCGGTCCACCCAGTCCGCATCCTCGACGCCGCTTCCGCCGACTTGATCGGCGGACCCATCGCCCATAGCTGTCGGCGGCGCCCCTGAGGCGACGATCAGGAAAGACCCGACACCATGACCTCACTCGGCACCGCCACGACACCGTCCGCCACCCGCGTCATGCTGCTGGGCTCCGGCGAGCTCGGCAAGGAAGTGGCGATCGAGCTGCAACGGCTCGGCGTCGAGGTGATCGCGGTGGACCGCTACGCCGATGCCCCCGCCATGCAGGTCGCGCACCGGGCCCATGTGATCGACATGATGGACAGGGGCGCGCTGCGCGGCCTGATCGAGGCCGAGCGACCGCATTTCGTCGTGCCGGAGATCGAAGCCATCGCGACCGATCTGCTGGTCGAGATGGAGACGGACGGGCTTCACGTCGTGCCGACCGCCCGTGCGGCGCGGCTCACCATGGACCGGGAAGGGATCCGCCGCCTGGCCGCCGAAGAATTGGGGCTACCGACCTCGCCCTACCGCTTCGCCGACAGCGAGGCGGAGGCCCGCGCGGCCGCCGACGCGATCGGCTATCCGGTCGTGGTCAAGCCCGTGATGAGTTCGTCCGGCAAGGGGCAGAGCGTGGCGCGGACGGCCGCCGACATGGCGGCGGTCTGGCGCTACAGCCAGGAGGGCGGCAGGACGGGGGCGAGCCGCGTCATCGTGGAGGGCTTCGTCGATTTCGACTATGAGATCACGCTGCTCACCGTGCGCCACAATGACGGCCGAGTTGGAACGGCGACCACCGTCTGCGCGCCCGTCGGCCACAGGCAGGTGGACGGTGACTATCGGGAAAGCTGGCAGCCCCACCCCATGAGCGCGGACGCGCTGGCCGCCGCCAACGGCATGGCAGAACGCATCTGCGCGGCGCTCGCGGGCGACGGCGGGCCGGGCCAGGGTAATCGGGAGCAGGGAGGAAATCGGGGATGGGGCCTATTCGGGGTGGAACTGTTCGTGCGCGGCGACACGGTCATCTTCTCCGAAGCCTCCCCCCGCCCGCACGACACCGGGCTGGTCACGCTGGTGAGCCAGGACCTGTCCGAATTCGCCCTGCACGCCCGCGCCGTGCTCGGCCTGCCCATCCCGGCCGTCCGCCAGCTCGGCCCGGCCGCAAGCCACGTCATCCTCGGACAGGGCACGTCCGATGATCCGCGCTTCGAGGGACTGGACGCAGCCCTGTCCGAACCCGACACCCAGCTCCGCCTGTTCGGCAAACCGTCGCTGGACGGCACGCGCCGGCTGGGCGTGGCGCTGGCGAGGGGGCAGACGCTGGAGGCGGCGCGCCGGAAGGCCCGGCACGTCGCCGGTCACGTGCGCTCTGTCTTGTGATAGCTTACGGATTTATGTCGATCACCCCGTCCATCTGCCATGCTTCCCGTTCGGACACGATGACGACGATGGCGTCCGCATCGAGCTCCATGATCTCCTCCAGCGGGAAGTTCCCGCCCGACACATGCACTTCGATGATGCTGTTATAGCCCGATTGGAGATACTCCATCGGGAGAATGCTGAAACTGTCACCCAGGATCAGAAGTGTCCCTTTCGCATCCGGATTGTATTCCGAACGGGAAACACGTCCATGCGGAATGGCGAACGGCAAAGCCTTCGCCCGATCCGTCTGGAAGGGAATCACGCTTCTTATCAGATCGGCTTGATTGAAAGAGGGCACTTGCAGGTAGGCCGGCTCCCGGCTTTCGGAGTAACCGGACATGGTTTCTAGATCCATCGGGCGTGACGTGGCAATGTCGACATATTCTCCGTCGAACCGGTAGCGATCCAGCGTATCGTCCGGGTCGAGAACGTCCCACAGCAATTCCGCTACCTCATAGGCACCATTCCTGTTCCAATGCGTATCGCGCGGGCTGTAGAGCAGCAGCCCCGTATCCTTCAGCTTCTTGAAAAGCGGTTCATGGTCGATCAGTCCCACCTCGTCCGCCTCGGCATGACCGTAGACCGCATCCCTGAAGCGCCGACTGGAAGGAGAGCCCCAGTCGTTCGGCAGCTTGTCAGGATACATGCGGGCCTTGTCCGTGGCGATGACTGCCGCGAATGGCAGGCCTTTGTCATCGGCCGCGGCTCTGATTTGCCGCAGCGCCTCGATCCAGATGCCTACCCGTTCCTGCGTCCAATCCGACGTGCCTTCGAACTCCGCACGGTAAGGTTCGTTGTTCAGAAACAGCCAGCCGTCCTTGCCAACGGCAACATCCGATGGATTTTCCCCGATCAGACCCCTTATGTCCCGATTGAGCCTGACCCAGTCGTTCCGAAGCCCGAAATTGTCGTTGAGGTAGGAGTCCCAGCCAGAGAACCACGCCTGGAGGCTTCCGTTCCAGGAGGGGATGGGACTGAGCGTCCTATTGTCGATGTTGATGTCGTCCGTGCCCAAATGGGCCAGCATCGGGATCAGGAACAAACCCATGACCGTGACCACGAAGACATTTCTGAGATAACGCATCGCGCTAGAACCGGAAGTAGAGGAAAGGCTGATGGGTGGTCGCGGCAACGGTCGCAAAACAAAGTATAAGAAGAATAAGCGTATTGGGCCATGCGATTGCCTGCGACGAGACGTGTATGGCCCGGTTGCTGCTCTGCATCTTCTTCCAGCCGTCCCATGCAAGCAGCGTCCCGATGGAGAGGGCCAGGATTTCTGGCATGGTGAGCGCGACGGTCTCGGTGCCGCCCTGTCCGAGCATGGCCGCCCAGTAACCTAGGCTCTGCGCAAGACTTTCCGACCGGAACAAGACCCAGCCGAATGCCACGAATGTCACCGTGTATGCGACACCGACGAACCGAGGAAATTTTGGAAACCCGGCCTGTCTTCCCAATCTCTCGGCAATCAGGAAGGCGCCGTGCCAGAGACCCCAGAGCAGGAAGGTCCACGACGCGCCGTGCCAAAGACCACAAAGTATGAAAACGACGAGCAGGTTCCCGTAGGTTCGGACTTCGCCTCCACGCGACCCTCCCAGCGGGATATACAGATAATCGCGAAACCACCGGGACAGCGTCATGTGCCAGCGTCTCCAGAATTCCTGGAAACTGGCCGAGCTGTAGGGATGTTCGAAGTTCCTCGGAAACTCAAACCCGAAAACACGCCCCAGGCCGATCGCCATGTTCGAATATCCCGCAAAGTCGTAATAGATCTGTAGTGAAAAGGCGGCGATGCCGATCCAGGCCGCGCCGAGGGCGAGGCTTCCGGGATCGCTCGCGAATGCAAGGTCTGCAGGCCCGGACAGAGTGTCCGCGATCAAGACCTTCTGTGCAAGCCCCATGACGAACAGCTTGATGCCGCTGCAGACCTTGTCCCAGCTCTCTGTCCGGTCCCTGATCTGGAAGGCCACTTCCGTCCACCTGACGATCGGCCCGGCGACAAGCTGTGGAAACATCGCGATATAGAGACCTGTATCCAGGGGGTTCTTCGAGGCGCGCTCCCCCCTGTAGACATCCACCAACATGCTCATGGCTTGGAAGGTGAAAAAGGAAATGCCGAGCGGTAGCGGAATGTCCACACGTTGCAGCCCTGCCGATTCCGTAATCCACCCCAGATATTTGAACACGACCAGTATCGACAGGTTCGCGATTATTCCCACGGTC
>JBCCCX010000018.1:0-23597 GCA_039033275.1 Pseudomonadota bacterium
CCGCCGCGCGCAGCGCGCGGAAGCGGAAGCCGCGCGGCTGCGGGCCGAGCTGGCCCTATTGCGCGCCGAGATCGCGGCGGAGCGGGCGGCGTTGACCGTCTATGTGGACGGGCCGGAGTGGCGGCGCGATCTGGGCGTCATGGCGCGTGATCTGGTGCGGGGCGAGCTGCTCGACCTGGCGGAGACGCACACAGCCTGCGGCGAATGCGGCAGCTTCGGGCGGCGGTTCGCAGATCGTTTCCTGCAGGACGGGATCGACGCGCTGACGCAGGCGCACGGCCTGCCGCCGGAACCCGCTCTCGCGCCCGCCGACTGGCCCGTCCACATGCGCTTCGACACGCATGGCGGCAAGCGCAAGGTCGCGGACTGGCACGCAGCGCCCCGTGCGGCGAGGGACGGGAATGGGGCCGGGAATGGGTCTGGGGACAACACCCCCTGGCGTCCGCCCCACTGGCGCCCCGACGACGCCTATGTCAGCCTGACGGATCTGTATGATCGCGGGCACGGAGCGTGAAGCGAACATCCCTTTGGATGTTCGTAGCGAAGTGCCGACCTGCAATGCAGGTCGGACCACGTGCCAAGGACGCGCTCGCGCGGTCCTGTGCGGCACTGCCCTGGGGAAGGACAGTAGTTCAAGCGCCGTCCCCGGCATTTATTGCCGGGGTCTGGCATCGTGGAAGATCACAAGACGAGGGCGACCGGGGCGGCTCGTCGTGTGAAGAAGGAGGACGGCAGACCCCGGCAATAAATGCCGGGGACGAGGTTTAGAAAGACGGGAGGAGCCGGGGACGGGGAGAGGGAGGAGCCGGGGACGGGGAGAGGGAGGAGCCGGGGACAGGGGAAGGGGAGGAGCCGGAAGACGGCGAAAGGAGAGAACGGAGACAGGACATACGGACATCAAGGAGCGAACGCCCCAAAGGACCGAAGGCCAGAAAGGAACCGACGCCTGGCCGCCTTTCCTCTTGCACTCGCGGCCCCCTGCCCTACTCGGTGGGTCTTTCGCGACCGCCAGGAGGACCCTTTCGTGCCGCTGAACCTCGTCTTCATGGGAACGCCCGATTTCGCCGTGCCGTCACTGGCGGAGATCGTGTCGAACGGGCACAACGTCTTGCGCGTCTACACGCAGCCGCCGCGGCGCGCCGGGCGGGGCAAGCGGGTGACGAAATCGCCGGTCCACCGGTTCGCGGAGGTGATGGGCCTGCCGGTGGAGACGCCGGAGAGCTTCCGAAAATCCGCCGTCATCGACGGGCTGGAAGATTTGCGCGCGGACGTGGCCTGCGTCGTGGCCTATGGGCAGATCCTGCCGCAGCGGGCCCTGGACGCGCCGCGGGATGGCTGTTTGAACCTGCACGCCTCGTTGCTGCCGCGCTGGCGCGGCGCGGCGCCGGTGCAGCGCGCGATCATGGCGGGCGACGCGCGGACGGGCGTGCAGATCATGCAGATGGCGAAGGGTCTCGATACGGGCGACGTGCTGCTCTCCGAGACGGTGGAGATCCGTCCTGACGACACGGCCGGGACCTTGTCGGACCGGCTGGCGCGGGTGGGGGCCGGGATGTGGCCGCGCGTGCTGGGCGCGCTGGAACGCGGCGCGCTGTCGCCGACGCCGCAGACGGGCGAGCCGACCTACGCGCACAAGATCGACAAGGCGGAGGCGCGGCTGGACTGGACGAAGGGCGCGGCGGAGCTGGAACGGATCGTGCGCGGCCTGTCGCCCTTTCCGGGCGCGTGGTGCGAGATCGGGGGGCGGCGGGTGAAGGTGCATCTGGCGCGCGCGGAAGAGACGGACGAGCGGACTGCGCCGCCGGGGACCCTGCTGGACGATGCGCTGCTGGTGGCTTGCGGGAGCGGGGGCTTGCGGCTGCTGAGCGTGCAGCCCGCGGGCAAGGGCCGAATGGACGGGGCCGCCTTCAATCAGGGTGCGCGGCTGGCCAAGGGCGATCGATTGTCATAGGATTGAAATATGAGCAGACAATTCGAAGACTATCGCGGCTACAATATCGTCTATAACGATAAGGGGGCGCGGCTCCTGACGGGGGGCGGCGGGCTGGCCCATCCGGACACGTTCGACGGGCTGGACGCCGCCAAGGCCTGGGTGGACACGCATCTGGGCGAGCTGAAGGAAGAGCGGCGCGAAGCCCATATCGGCACGATGGAAGGCTATCTGGAGGCGCTCAACACGCAGTCGCCCAACACGAAGGAATATACGATGCTGTCCGCGCACGCCGCCGCGCCGGAGCGCCGCATGACGGCCAAGCAGCTCGCCGACCTCGTCGGCTGGAAGCGCGACACGTCGGCGAAGGCGCATTACAGCAAGCTGGGCAAGCGCCTGGCCGAGCAGCTCGACCTCGACATCGACGCGACCGACTCGCAGAACCCGATCCGCGCCATCGCCCGACTGGACGAAGCGACGGATGAGTGGATCATGCACGAGGAACTCGCCGGCGCGGTCGAGCAGTACTCGATGGCCTGAGGGGGCTACACGGCCCGAGACGCAAGGCGCTGATCGGCGGGGGTAATCCGCCCGGTTACGCGTAAGACACACCGGAGCCGGTCCGCCCATGACGGAATTGCTGAACATGGTCGGCGCGATCGCGACGATGATGATGGGCGCGATGGGCCTGTTCGCGCCGCGCATGGCTGCTGGCTTCGTCGGCCTTCAGGCTGAAACGCCTGCGGGGCGGTCGGAATTCCGGGCGACTTATGGCGGGCTGTTCGTCGCCATGGGCGTCGTTCCCCTCCTGACGATGCATCCGCTCGCCTTCGCCACGGCCGCGCTCTGCTGGATCGGGGCAGCAATGGGCCGCGCCGTCTCCATCGTTCTGGACGGGGCGGCGACGCCGAAGAATTTCGGCGCGGTCGCGTTCGAATGCGCCTTCGCGCTCCTATTGGTCATTGGCGCGCCATGGTCTGCGCTTTGGAGGGCTTGGGCCTGATGCCGCGCTATAGGCTGACGCTGGAATATGATGGCGGGCCCTATATGGGCTGGCAGTGGCAGGATCACGGCCCGTCCGTGCAAGGCGCGGTGGAAGAGGCGGCCGGCCGGCTCGATCCGGACGCGTCCGAAGTCTACGGCTCGGGCCGGACCGATAGCGGCGTTCACGCGCTGGGGCAGGTCGCGCATGTCGATCTCGTGAAGGACCTGCGCGCGGACAAGGTGCGCGACGCGCTGAACCATCATCTGGGCGATCACCCGATCAGCGTGCTGGACGCGGAAGTGGTTCCCGACGACTGGCACGCGCGCTTCATGGCAACGGAACGGCGCTACCTGTTCCGGATCATCGACAGGCGGCCGCGCCTGGCGCTGGACCGTGGCCGCGTCTGGCGCGTGCCGGTACGGCTGGATGCCGAGGCGATGGATGCGGCGGCGCAGGCGCTGGTCGGGCGGCACGACTTCACGACGTTCCGCGATACTCAATGCCAGGCCAAGAGCCCGGTCAAGACGCTGGACACGGCGCGGGTGCGGCGCGTAGGCGCGGAAATCCATTGCGACTTCGCCGCGCGGTCCTTCCTGCACAAACAGGTGCGCTCCATGGTCGGCAGCCTGGTCGAGGTCGGCTGGGGCAAATGGGACGCAAAAGACATGAGAAGCGCATTGGAAGCGCGGGATCGACAGCGTTGCGGACCCGTGTCTCCGCCGGACGGGCTCTATCTGGTGAGCGTGGACTATCCGGACGTCACGGCGACTGAATGATTTGCAGCAGCCCGCTCAGCATGACCATCATGCCGGTCGACACGATGATGCAGCCGACGAGGATCGCCGTCATCAAGGGAAACCCCCCGGCCCTTTGCGCCAACCTGATGTCGATCGGCAGAAGGCCCAGATAGGCGGCGAGCAGTGCGCCGTAGCCCGCAATGGTCGGCAGACCGGCGAACCGCACGGCGATGAAGACGAGGCCGAGCGCGATGCAGAGCCATGCGACCGCCCAGTTCCGGGCCGTCCACCACAAAGACACAGAGCGCGTACGCCCCATCATCAGCGCAATGACGCCGGACGTGACAGGGAACGAAGCGAGCCAGAAGCCGACGACGAACAGAAAAGGCGCGACCCTGAAATCCGGTACGGACGCGCCCGCGATCCGCGCGCGTTCCGTCTCCAGCCCGACCATGACGAGCCAGAGTGCCGGAAAGCAGACGATCAACGCGAGAAAGGACCGGATCAGCCCGGCGCGCGACGCATCGAAGAATCGCGCCCAGTCGGGCCATCGCCCGACCGCACCGAAGACGCCGTAGAGCGATCTCACGAAGGCGTCTTCATTCGGCGCTCTTCCAGCATTGCGCGCAGGCTGTCGGGAATCGGGCAGGCCGCGCCGTCCCGCGTCGTAACCAGCGTCGCCATGGCCAGCAAAACCGGTTTGTCGCCCTGCCAGGCGCAACCGTGGACGACCCAGGACGATCTGCCCATCCGGCCGATGCCGATGTGGAAGTCGAGGTCGGGCCGCAAGTGGCATTCGTTGACGTAGTTGAGCGTCTGACCCGCGATCATGGTGCGCACCGTGTCCGTCTGGAAATGGCGGCGCATCGGATGGTTGAAGCGCACGCGCGCATCCTCGAACATGGCCGCCATGGCGACGTTGTTGACGTGGTTGAGCGGATCGAGATCCTGGAAGCGCGGCCGCACGGTGACGTGCTCGAAATACAGGTCGGGGTCCAGCCAGCGCGTGTCGATACGGTGTCCGGAAGGGTAGTCGGGATCGCTCATGCGCCCGCTCCTAGGCAGGCCCGCCGCCCGGCACAACCGCGCCCCTTATTCATCAGGTTCCGGAAGAACCAGCTCTTCCACAGCGAAGATTTCCTCGTCCGTTTCGGTATCGGAGAGCAGATCACGCAGACGCTGCGGGTCCTGCTCGATGCGGACCGGATTGGATAGGAACTCGCGGTCGAAGCTCACCTCAGGCCCGTCATCTAGGAGGTTCGTAGATGGTCCGCCGCCATTCGCGCTCGGGCTCAGAATAACGCTATCGCCGAGAGCGCGGCTGTTGCCAAGCAATCGGCTCGTGCTGACGGTCGCCCGGTCCACGCCCTTGTCCGTTCCGCGCGGGCGGTACTGCTCGAAATTCTCGAACCCGGCCGCGTTCCGGCCTTGGAAGCTGCGCAGATACTCCGGGCATTCCTGGTGCGTCTTGCCCGCCTCGCGGCAACGCATGTCGAGATTGATCCCGTCATAGCCCGCGCCAGGCGAGTTGCCGTAGCTGCCGGGCGCGAGCGTCCAGCCGCCTGCGCCGGGTGACGCGCGCCGTGTCCCGCTGCCCGGCGGGTTGCCGATGTCGCCGACATTGCCGCCACCCGCCGCCGGCCCGGACAGCGGGCTGCGTATCTGGCCCGGGTCGGCCGTCACGTCCGGTCCGAGCGGGCGGTCGCGCGCCATGAGGTCAAGAAACGGATCCGCCTCCTCTTCCGACACGGCGCGGCGCTGCTCCAGCAGCGTATCTGGCGCTTCCGGCGAAGCCAGGATGGTCTGCGGGGATGTGACGATCTCGGGCTCCTGCACGGGTGGGACAGGCTCAGGTTCGGGCAATGGGTCAAGCAGAGGTTCGGGCTGGACCGGCATAGGGGTGTCGGCGGGTGGCTCGATTATGTCCGGGACCGGCTGAACTGGAAGGTCCTCGGTTACGGGCTCCGGGTCCGAATCGATCACGCCGGGACGGGGGTCCGCCTCGATCGGATCGGGCACCGGAACAGGCTCGACCTCCACGTCCGGCTCCAAGATCGGGTCCGGCAATGGTGGAAGGTCGGGTTCAGGCTCCGGGGTGGGCTCCAGAATAGGCTCCGGTACAGTCTCGAGGACCGGCTCAGCTTCGGGCTCGGGGGCCGGCTCCGGGACGATTTCGGGAAGGGGTTCGGGCGCGACTTCCGGTTCGGGAGCCGGTTCGGGCAAGGGGTCCGGCAATATTTCCGGCACAGGTTCGGGAGCCGGAACGGCTTCAGGCTCAGGCTCGGCAACAGGCTGGGAAAGAATGTCGGGTGGAGGCGGAACGGGCTCCGGCTCCGGTTCAGGCTCCGGTATCGGTTCAGGCTCGGGAATGGGTTCAGGTTCGGGTATCGGATCGGGAATAGGGTCAGGTTCCGGCAAAGGCTCCGGAAGGGGTTCCGGCTCGGGTTCGGGAGTTGGAGGCGGCGGCGGGGTGGGCCGTGGCCGCGGGACCGGAACCGGGGCGGGCGCCGGTTCGGGCTCCGGCACGGCTACGGGTTCCGGCTGAGGGGCGGGCTCGGGCTGGGGCGCTTCGAAGGAGACGATCTGCACGGGTACGATGTCCGGTTCGTCCGGCAAAAGGTCCGGCACGACGAAATTCGACGATAGCGAGAAGAACAGGGCGGCGTGGACGAGCAACGCGCCCAGCACGACGCCCGTGCCGCGCTGGGCATCGTCATCGAAGAAGTCGGTGAGCGGGTCCGGATCGTGATAGGGCGAAAAGCGGGGGGCCGTGGTGCGGAACCCGGCGGCGAAGCTCGGCGCGGGATCGTATCCGGATGGCGCACTCACGCTCGACTGACTCTCCCTTCGGGCATGGGCGCGCGCGCCGGTCCACCGGTCCGCCCTTCGCGGAAGCTCGCTTAGCAGGGTTCGCGCCGACGCCAAGCCGCTCCGCGCAGGGTTGACGCATTGTCATCTATCCGCGGTGCGACAGGCTTAAGGCGAGAGCCGTTCCTCAGCGATCGGAACGGCTTTTCGACGGCCAGGCCGCCAGATCACGATGCCGACCCCGCAAAGGGTGATGGCGACGCCTATGAAAAGGCCGAGAGAGGCCGGTTCGCCCAACAGGGCCAGCCCGGCTGCCACGCCGATGACCGTGGTGAGCAGCCCGCTCGGCGCGACCACCTGAATCGGGAGACGGGTCAGCAGCCAGTAATAGGAGCCGTGCGCCACGATGCTGACGAGAATGACGGAGTAGGCGAGCGCGGCCAGAAAGGTCCAGCGCCGGTCCGGCGCGAAAACGGCCGCTTGGTCCGTTTCTATCATCAGCGTCAGCGGCCAGAGCACGACCGTGCCGACTATAGCGAACCACGCGACCATTTCCGAGGGCCGGATGCCCTGGGTGGATTTCACCGCAATCGCGCCGCATGCCTCGCTCAGCGCGGCGCATGCGATCAGGGCGATACCGAGGACGAATAGCGGTTCCGTCGCGGTCGAGCCCTCCCCGCCATGTCCCGTCAAGCCGATCACCACAACGCCGGCGAAAGCCAGCACGATGCCGGTCCACGACCAGCCCCTTATGCGCTCGCCCAAGATTACGACGCCGAGCAGGACCGAGAACGGCATGTAGAGCTCGATCGCGACGGCAGCCGCGCTGGCCGTCGTCATGCCCATGGCCGGGAACATGAAAGCGTAGCTGAGCGCGCCAAAACCCAATCCGCCGACCAGTACCGCGCGCATCTGTCCGGCGTGCCAGCGCAGAAAAGGCAGCATGAGCCCTGCGACCAACGTCATGCGCACGGCGGCGTAGAAAAGCGGCGGCACGCCGGCATCGCCGATGGCGGTGCGCATCACCGTGAAGTGCAGCCCCCAAATGGTGCAGATCATCAAAAGGACGAGGCTTTCGCGAAGGCTCATCTTGCCGCGCTAACATCTCGGCGCTACCCCCGCCATGCCCATGCAACTTTCCGACCGCATCCAGCGCGTGTCCAACAGCGCGACCATGGCCATGACGCAGGCCGCGCGAGAAATGCGCGAAGCGGGACGCGACGTCATCGCGCTCAGTGTCGGAGAACCCGACTTCGCGACCCCGGACCATATCGTCGAGGCCGCGAACAGGGCCATGGCGGAAGGCCATACGGGCTATACGGCGGCGGACGGAATCACGGAACTAAAAGAGGCCATCGCCCGCAAGTTCGCGCGCGATAACGGTTTGAACTATGCGACGGAGCAGATCAGCGTCGCACCCGGCGGCAAGGCCGTCATCTGGAACGCGCTGGCCGTCACTGTCGGTCCTGGCGACGAGGTGATCGTCCCGACACCCTGCTGGGTCAGCTATCCGGACATGGTGCGCCTGACAGGCGCGACGCCGGTGATGCTGGAGGGCGGCGCGGACTTCAAGATCACTCCGGACGCGCTCGCGGCCGCGATAACGCCCGCCACGCGCTGGCTGATGCTCAACTCGCCCTCCAACCCCACCGGCGCGGTCTATTCGGCCGAGGAGCTCGCAGCCCTGGCCGACGTGCTGCGCGCCCAACCGCAGGTCATGGTGCTCAGCGACGACATCTACGAGGCGTTGGTCTACGACAACGCCCGTTTCGCCGCGATGGCGGCGGTCGCGCCGGATTTGAAGGACCGGGTCCTGACCATGAACGGCGTGTCCAAGGCCTATGCCATGACGGGTTTCCGGATCGGCTATGCCGGCGGTCCGAAATGGCTGATCGACGCGATGCGTAAGTTCATCGGCCAGACGACCTCCTGCCCGGCCGCGCCGAGCCAGTGGGCCGCCGTGGCCGCACTGGACGGACCACAGGATTTCCTGGATGGATGGCGCGCGCAATACCGCGCCCGGGCCCGGACCATGACGGTGGCGCTCGTCGCGACGGGCTTGGCTTGTACCCTGCCCGACGGGGCGTTCTACGTCTTCGCCGACTGCCGGGAGGCGGCCGAGGCGCGCGGCCTGGACGATGCGCAACTGGCTTTGGCGATCCTGCGCGAAACCGGCGTGGCGACCGTGCCGGGCTCGGCCTTTCATGCGCCCGGCCATCTGCGCCTGTCCTACGCCGCGTCCATGGACCAGATCACGGAAGCGTGTCGCCGGATCACGAGTTATCTGGACGGCTGATCCCCATATCCGCACCACCCCGAATGAAAGGAGAGACCGACATGGATATCGACATCGGCATCAAGGCGGACGACCGCAAGGCATCGGCCGAAGCCCTCATGCGCCTGCTGGCGGACACTTATACGCTCTACCTCAAGACTCACGGCTACCACTGGAACGTGGAGGGCCCTCACTTCCAGCAGCTCCACGCCCTGTTCATGGAGCAATATACCGAGATGTGGACCGCATCGGACGAGCTGGCCGAGCGCATCCGAGCCCTCGGTTTCTACGCACCCGGCGCCTATGGCCAGATGGCGGCGCTCGCCTCGCTCACGGAAGAAGACGGCACGCCGCCCGACTGGAAGACCATGGTCACGACGCTGGCCAAGGGCCACGAGCAGGTCGCCAAGACGGCGCGCGAAGTGCTCCGCACGGCCGAGGATGCGGGCGACGACGCCACGGCGGACGTCGTCGCGCCGCGCGTGACCCTGCACGAGAAGACCGCCTGGATGCTCCGCGCGACGGCGAGCTAGGGTTGCGAAACGGTCGAACCGTCACTGACATCGCTTTATGATTCTGGCCGAGAGTCTAGTAATCTGACGGGTCTTGTGAGGACGAAAGATAGCAGACCCCAGCAATAAATGCCGGGGACGGGCTCATTCTCTATCCGAGGCTTCGCCTTGTTAAGACGCCGAACCAGGGCGACAGGACAGATATTTTAAACCTTCATTCCCGCGTCCCCGGCATTTATTGCCGGGGTCTGGTCGAGGGCTTGTTCACAAGATACGTTTTATGGAGATAAAGGCGCACAAACCCACCTGATCGAAGTCAGGCGCAGGCTCGATAATTGTTGGAGACCACAACGATAGGTTCCCGGGCTTATAACCGGGTCTCAAGGCAAGAATTAAGGCGGGAAAGCGCCGACCTTCGTTTAGCTCCGCCGCTTCTCGTTCAGACGCAGCCAGTCCCGCTTCGGACGGTCATGCAACTGGTCCATGAATTCGAGTTGCAGGCCGATGGGCTGGCTGTGCGGGCTGTTCCACATCATTACGATTCCCGAGCGCAGTTCCGGATCGAACAGCATGAGCGAGCGGTAGCCCTCCACCCCGCCGCGATGGCCGACCAGCTTATGGCCCTCGAAGTCGTAGACGCGCAGTCCAAGCCCGTAATGGCTGTTGCGCAGCGCCTGCCAGCGACGGTTCATGAAGCGTTGTTCGCGCGGGGTCGCCACGATGGGCGTTTGCATGGCGCGCAGGCGCTCGGGTGGGAACGGCGTATTGAGCGGTTTGCCAGGCTGGGGCGGCATGAGGGCGATCATCCACTTGGCCATGTCCTCGATGGAGCTGTTGACCCCGGCGGCGGCCGGGACCCGGTAGTAGGTCGGCTTGACGCGGTCGATGCGCTTGCCGGTCCGGCCGTGCGGGCGCGCCCAGTTGCCGCTGCCGGTGATGCCTTCCAACGTCAGCGAGGCTGTCCGCATGCCTAGCGGATCGAAGATTTCCCGCTGCACGACGGTCTTGTAGGGCAGTTCGGTCGCTTCCTCGATGATCTCGGCGGCCGCGTCGAAAGCGACATTCTGGTAGGTGTGGCAGGTGCGCGGTGGGCAGACATAATCCAGCCCCGCGAGCTTTGCGCGCAGGGGCTTGGCGGCCTGACCGTCCTCGATCTTGCCGTCATAGGCGTTGCGGCTGATGCCGATGCGGTGGGACAGAAGGTCGACAATGTCGTGCGGATCGTCCGTGGGCGGCAGGTCGAGCGACGGCGCCAACACTTCGATGGGAAGCGAGGCGTCCACGCGCCGCTGTTCGACCTGGGCGAGCAGGGCCACCGCCGCCACACCCTTGGAGACGGATGCCCAACGGAACACCGTGTCCTTGTCGACCAGTTGCCCACTGCCCCGAATCGTCTCCCCATAACCCCGCGCGAAGGTGATGCGTCCGTCTTCCACCACGGCGACGGCCATGCCGGTCATACCGGTTTCGTGCTGCATGAGCTGGATGGCGCGGTCATGGATTTCCTGCGTGTTGACCCTGACACGGCGGAGCGGAGACATTTGGACCGGCGCCATGCGGAGCTGCTGCGCGGGGACGTATTGCGCATGGAGTTGATGGGGCTGGATCGTCTGGGCGGATGCCGAGCCGCCCCAGCTTGCACTGCCGAGCGCCGCACCGGTCGTGAACATCAGCAATGCGGGGAGCCAGGATCTCATACGCATGCGCCTAGTCCGGTTCGGTCCGCCCTGTCGAGGCGGCTCGCCCATGACGTGAATCCAAGCGCCGCTTTACAGGTGCGGGTTCATCCTGCCCCGATCATCCAGACGATCAGGGCCGTACCGAGCAGCAGCCTGTAAAGCATAAAGGGGAAAAAGCCGATGCGCGTGACGAAACGCAAAAACAGGGCGATGGCCGCGTAGGCGACGATGAAGGAGAGAAGGGCGACGAGCAATCCCTGCCCCAAGGTCGCGGTCCCCACATTCTCGCCGGAGGCGAGTTCCAGCGTCGCATAGGCGCCGCCCGCGCCGATGACCGGCAGGCTCATCAGCATGGAGAAACGCGCAGCCGCCTCGCGCGACAGGCCGATGGCCCGGCCGGCCGTCATTGTGATTCCGGAACGCGACGTGCCGGGCAGGAAGGCGATGACCTGCGCCGCGCCCATGGCCAGCGCGCCCCGCCATGTCAGCGTGTCCATGTCGCGCGCATCACGCGCCCAGACATCGGAAAGCCACAGAACCACGCCGAAGATGATGGTCGTCGCCGCGATGATGGCCGGGCTGCGCAATGCCTCGTCCCAACCGCCGCTGGCCAGCAGGACCCCGACCATCAAGGCGGGCGGCGTCGCTATGATGAGGTTGAGCACCAGGGCCGACCCGCGCGTCAGGCGTCTGCGAAACAGGTCGCCCAGTCCCGAGAGCATGTCCGCCACATCCTTGCGGAAATAGATCAGCACGGAAAACAGCGTCCCGAAGTGCGCCATCACGTCGATCAACACGCCCTGCTCGGTCCAGCCAAACACGGCCTGGGGCAGGATGAGGTGTGCAGAACTGGACACGGGCAGGAACTCGGTCACGCCCTGTATCACCGCTAGAAGAAGAGCCTGCCACCACGTCATGGTTGCGCGTAGACGGAACAGGGTTAGCGAAGTCTTATGCAAGCATCCGCCGCTGCAGCGGCCGCCTGCATACATGGCGGGAACGAACCACCCGATCCGAGGGTTGCACTGCCATGGCTCGAACGATCTACATTACGGACGCGGCCGCCCCGCTCGGGCGCGCCTGCGCCGTACGTCTCGGCCGCGCGGGCTGGAACATCGTAATGGGGGCGTCGTCCGTGGCGAGCCTGAAGTCGGTCTGCGACGAACTGCCCGACAACGCCACCCTGCCGCGCCGCGCCGTGCCGACCGATCTGGGCAACATCCTGCCGCTGTTGGAAGAGGGCGAAGCGCGCTTCGGGTCCATCGACGCAGTACTGCTGAACTATCGGCCGAGAGGCGGCAGCAAGCGCCGCGCCGTCGATGGACAGGTCCACGCCGTGGCTGTTGTCGGCGAGGCGGCGAGACCGTTTCTGCGGCAGTCGGAGGGGCATTTCGTCGTGGCGGGTCGTCGAGGCGGTCCGCGCAGCCTGTCCGGCGCGATGCAGACGGTGGCCCGCAACGCGGTGCGCACCCTATCAGACGCTTTGGCGCAGGACTGGGCCGACGAACCGATACAGATCAGCCTCGTGGAGCCCGACGGGCTTGACGGTCCCAAGCCCATGGCCCGGCGGGTCGCGCGCATCCTGAACGGCGCACCGCCACGGCGCCCTGTCGTCGGACAACGGCGGGCTTACGCCTGAGCCTGAGCCTGGCTCGATTGTTGAAGGTCAGTCTCCCAAAGCCGATCGCAACGACGCTTCCTGCAAGGACCGCGTCCGTGCGCAACCTTCGATGTCCGTCAGCGCGGTAGCCAAGGCCTGGGACGGACCCGGATCGCTTCCGAAAAAAGCCCTGACTTCATTGGCCCTGTCGACTGAACAGAAAGCCGACGTCCAACTCGGCAATTTGCCGCGCTCCGGCTTTGGAACGGACAGGTCGACGAAACTTTCGAAATTATCGCGCAATCCGTTCCAGGCCCGCTCTATCTGGGAGGGGTTGCGCATCATGGCTGAAAGGAGGGCCTGTCGCTGCGATGGCGTCAAATCCGGATCATCCGACATGAGGGTTTCCAGCAGCCGCTCTGCAGCCTGATCGTCCTGCACAGCGGCCAGTCCAAGAATCGCGGCGCGGCGCTCGGCCTCGGTTCCGCTCTTGGTGAGGGCGAGTAGCGGACCCAATGCCGCGACTGGACGCGCCCGCATGGTCGCGGCGAACGCGCTGTCCAGCAGGTGGCCCGGCACGGTGGCGCGCAGGTCCGGATCGTCGCCGTCAAGACCGAGATAAATCGAGCCCTGCCGGACCAGATAGTTGCGCGCCTCCTGGTCGTTGCCCTCATAAGCCATCAAAGCGCCGAGGTTTGCGGACAGCCTGTCGGCGTCGGGTCCGTCCTGCGTGCGGGCCATGCGGTAGCGCGCACCGTAGGTGCGGCGGATATGGCGCGCCAATCCGGGCCGGAGGTCCGGAAACTGTGCGTGAATGAATGGCAGCATCCGCGTCGAGCCGATCACCGCTTCGGGATCCGGATGATCGGCAAAGGCTGCCATGGCCGTCAGAAAGTCCGGCGCGCCCAGCGCGCCTTCCCGGAAGGCCGCGACAAGCCTGTCCTGCTCCGACAGAGCCTGCTCCAGACTCAGGGCCTGCGCCTCCGCTATTGGCTCGGCGCGGGCCTCCACGTCGTCCGGTCCTATGTCGGCCGCTGGCGCGCAGGCGACAAATAGCAGGAGTGTGAGGACTAAAGAGGCCGGTCTTGTCATGGGTGGGGGTCCGGAATCATGAGGAAGCGCTTGGCTTGCGACCTTTTAGCCATGGGCGGGCGGAGCCGCCAACAATCTTGTCTGGGTTATGGTGTAACGGATCATCCGTGATAAGGGGCCGCATGTCCGCCGCAGGCCTGACAGACGCTGAGCTCGCCCGTGCGGACCGGGACGACCGCTACGATCTGGCCGAACGCCGAGGACGGCCCGGCCGCCTGCCGCCCGAAGGGTCGGCCGTCATCACGCGGCGCATCACCGCGATCTCCCTCGTCCTGGGCATCGTCATGGCGGCGGGCAAACTCTGGCTCTATCAGATGACCGGGTCGGTCGGCATTCTGTCGTCGCTGGTACACAGCGTGCTCGACATGGTCGCCGCGGGCAGTTCGTTCGTCGCCGTGCGTTTCGCGGCCCGCGCGCCGGACGCCAACTACCGGTTCGGCTTCGGCAAGGCGGAAAGTTTCTCCGCCGTGTTCCAAGTCTGCCTGATCGGACTGGCGGCCTTTCACCTGTTCGGCGCGGCCGGAGAGGCGTTGATGGATGGCGGGGGCTTGCGCCACGATCATTCGGCACCAGTCGACTTCCGGAGCGACGGCCACAGCCACGGTCACGGC
This sequence comes from Pseudomonadota bacterium, assembly GCA_039033275.1. GTDB lineage: Bacteria > Pseudomonadota > Alphaproteobacteria > Caulobacterales > Maricaulaceae > Litorimonas. The sequence continues at coordinate 14,230 of JBCCCX010000018.1, forward strand.
CATGTGCATGCCATTGACGGATCGACCACCGCAATCGTCGTGATGAGCGGCTTCGTCGTGTTGACGATTTGGCTCCTGATTGCGCAGAGCTGGGCGATCCGGGCAACCGGCTCCATCGCCGTGCGCGGCGACCGCGCCCACTATCTCGCCGACATGTTCGGCAATCTGTTCGTCATCGCCGGACTGGCGGTCGTGGCCCTGACGGATGCGCACTGGGCGGATGCGGTCGTGGGAATTGTGCTTGCAGGCTGGCTGCTCTTCACGGGCTACCGGGTGGCGGCTCTGGCATGGGCGCAACTGATGGACCGGGAGCTTCGCGTCGATGAGCGCAGAATGATCGTCAACCGGGTGATGAGCGATCCGCGCATCCGCGCCGTGACCAATCTGCGCACCCGGGCGTCGGGCCCTCACCTGCACATGCAGATGCGGCTCGACCTCGACCCCGAGCTGTCCCTGTCCGACAGCCACGACATCGTGGTCGATGCGGAGGCGCGGCTGATGGCGGATTTCCCGGCCGCCGACATACTGATCCACCCGCATCCTGCCGGGTGTGCGCAGGCACACGGCAATGCGAGGTTCAACATCGGTTAGCCGCGCTTAACCCTGTCCCTTAAACCTTCCTTTGCCATGTCGGTCCTAAATGCCGGCCCATGCGGACGCTCTATCACTACCCGCTTCACCCCGGCAGCCGCGCGGTGCGTATCGCGTTCGCCGAGAAGAAGCTGAAGTTGCGCGAGGTCGTGATCGACCCGTGGGAACCGGACGAGAAGTTCCGGTCCCTGTCCGTCGAGGACGTGCCGCCTATCCTGACCGACGTCACCCCGTCCGGGACCGTCACGGTCGTCGGCAGCCAGACACTCTGCGAGTATGCGGACGAGGCCAGCGCGCGAAACGCACTCATCCCGGGCGAACGGCACGAGCGGGCGGAAGTACGCCGCCTCTGCAGCTGGTTCGGCCAGCGTTTCGACCACGAGGTCAACGCCCTGATCCTGCCGGAGAAGCTTGAAACGGTCTTCCTCGGCGGCAGCCCCGACACGGACGCGCTGCGCGAAGGCCGCGCCGCGCTGCGCGATCACCTGTCCTACATGACATGGCTATTGAGCATTCGCGACGGGCTGGCTGGCCCGGCCTACAGCCTGGCCGATATCACGGCGGCCGCGCACCTGTCCTGCCTCGACTATCTGGACGAGGTGCCCTGGCGCGACGTGCCGGACGTCCAGGAATGGTATCAGACGATCAAGTCGCGCCCCTCTTTCAGGCCGCTTTTGCAGGACCGCGTTCCGGGTATCCGGCCGCCCCGCCACTACGGCGATCTGGACTTCTAGCGCGCCCCCGCTAGGCGGGTGGCGTGAGACATCGCGACACAAGATCCGCTCCGTGACCGCGCCCGATCCGTTGCGTGCGCTGAGCCGCCGGGCCGAGACGCTGGGTTTCACACGTCCCTTCGTCGCCGACCTGCAGAGTTTCGGGTCCGGACCGGGGGAACGCCTGCGCGATTTCGTCGGCCAGGGCCGCCATGCCACGATGGGCTGGATGGAAGCGACTTTGGAGCGGCGCGCCCACCCGCAGGCGCTCTGGCCGGAGGCGCGGTCGGCCGTGGTGCTCGGCCTGAATTACGGCCCCGACACCGACCCGCTCGCAACGCTGGACCGCTCCGAGCGGGCGACCATCAGCGTCTATGCCCGCGGGCGGGACTATCATGACGTGATGAAGGGCCGGCTCAAGGAACTGGCCGGCCTGCTCGCGCGGGATACGGGCCAGGATGTGAAGGTCTTCGTCGATACGGCCCCGCTGATGGAAAAGCCCCTCGCTGCGCTGGCCGGGCTGGGATGGCAGGGAAAGCACACCAACCTCCTGTCCCGGGACTGGGGCAACTGGCTGTTCATCGGCACGATCCTCAGTGCGGCGGAGCTGCCGCCCACGCCACCGGAAGCGGATCATTGTGGCAGCTGCCGCGCCTGCCTCGACGCCTGCCCCACTGATGCCTTCCCGGCCCCCTATCAGCTCGACGCCCGGCGGTGCATCTCCTATCTGACGATCGAGCATGACGGGCCGGTGGACTTTTCGCTCCGGCCGTTGATGGGCAATCGCATCTATGGCTGCGACGACTGTCTGGCCGTCTGCCCGTGGAATAAGTTCGCGCAGGCCGGCCGGGACGCCAAGCTCGCCGCACGCGACGTGCTGGAGGGTCCTGCCCTCGCCGATCTGGCCGCGCTGGGAGATGAGGGGTTTCGTCGGCACTTCGCCGGATCGCCGATCAAGCGCATCGGTTGGCCCCGCTTCCTGCGCAACGTGCTCTACGCGATCGGCAATTCGGGATCGCAACTCCTGGCCGCAACGGCGAAACAGCACACGCAGAGCGGAGACCCGACCGTGCGGGATGCCGCCGAATGGGCCTGCCGTATGTTAAATTCACCCAACTAGCGCTTGCGCCGCGAAGATGCGGGGTCTTGCCTCCCATGCCGATTGGCCTCCCGTGCCGATTGGATCGGCGGGCGGGGAGTGCGATGCACGGAAACGGCAAGGCAGAGATAGCGCATGGGCTCGGTCATGCCGACCGGCTCCGTCCCGCCTCCGCCGTGGCCAGCAGCGCGGTGGCCCTGCTGCTTGCCCTGGTCTTCGGCGCGGGCGTCGCGACGGGCCTGGATGTCAGGACCCTCATGCTCGACCTTACCAAGGTCGTCGCATGGGCGAGTGTCGGCCTGGGCGGGTTGAGGCTGCTGGCCTGCGGCGTCGCGAGGCCAGCCTTTTCCGGAGTGCTGCCGGACGCGGACCTTCCGGCCTATACGGTCATCCTGCCGCTGTTCCACGAGGCGCACATGGTGGACGGGCTGGTCGCCGCCATGTCGCGCCTGGATTATCCGGAGGACCGGCTCGATATCGTGATAGTGTGCGAGAGCGGCGACGCCCTAACCATCTCGGCAGCCCGGGCGGCGGTGCGCGGCCCTTTTCGCGTGATGGTCGTGCCCCCGACCGTGCCGGGCGGACCGCCCCAGACCAAGCCCCGCGCGCTCAACCATGTGCTGAAACGCTCCGACGGCACGCTCGTGACCATCTACGACGCCGAGGACCGGCCCCACCCCGACCAGCTTCGCCAGGCGGCCAGCGCCTTTGCCCAAAATCCCGACTGGGTCGCCCTGCAGGCACCGCTGGACTATTTCAACACGTCGGACAGTTGGCTGGCCGCCCAGTTCGGGCTGGAATATGCGACGCTCTTTCACGTGCTGCTGCCCTTCTATCAGAGGCTAGGCCTGCCCTTCCCGTTGGGCGGTACGTCCAACCACATGCGGCGTGACATGTTAGAGGCCGTGGGCGGCTGGGATCCGCATAACGTGACGGAAGATGCGGACCTGGCCTTCCGTCTCGCGGCTGCCAGGGGCCGAATCGGATGGATTGGACACCCGACACAGGAAGAAGCGGTGTCCGGACTGCGCCCTTGGTTGAAGCAACGGTCGCGCTGGTTGAAGGGGTTCGTCCAGACGTGGCTCGTGCATATGAACGCGCCCCTATCGGGCGGCTGGCGGCGGGCGCTCATGCTGCAGCTGACGCTGGGTGTGTCGCTCTTGTCGGTACTCTTCTACGCGCCCGTCCTTCTGACCCTCAGCCTGCTGCTGGTGGCCGGGGCGATGGGCATCACCGACGCCGTGGTGCCTCCGGTCTATATCGCCACTTTCGGGACCAGCATCCTGTGCGGCATGGCGGCGGGCGCGGTGGGCGCGGTCCGGGCGGGCAAGCCGCGCCTTCTATGGCAGGTCCCTTTCATGCCGCTCTACTGGCTTTTGCTTTTTCCGCCGCTCATGCAGGCGATCGTGGAGCTGCAGACACGTCCCTTCCACTGGCACAAGACGGAGCACGGTGTTACGGGCGCGCCGCCCGAACCGGCGGGCGACTGAAGACGTGCCCCATCCATGGATGACAATCTCGATCTGGTACTGACGCTGGCGGGCATCGCGGCGTGCGCCGTGCTGGCGTTCGCCGGCATCCGGCTGCGCTTCCGCGAGAAGACGGACATCCGCCCCTACCGCATGCCGTGGATGATCATCGCCCTGGTGGCGATCGCCGTGGGCTTCATGCTGGTCGTGCATCTCGTCAACCTGTTCGGCTTCGAAACGGGCGGCCGGCGCTAGACTTAGGGTCAGGACCCATTGATCGGACGGATTTTGATCGTGATGCGCGTGTTTTGGGCTAGGAGCGGGGTCGAAGATGTGTGTCGACACATCGAGACGACGCGACGACGTCCCAAGGCGCGCGCATCACGACCCCTGCGGGGCGGTTTTGGGATGGTCCGTGAACGTCGTTGCGGTCTTCCCGAAGGCGGACGCATTCGGTTCAGCCCGCGCCTTGCCACGAACCACCCCAAAGCCGTCAAAACCGGCCCGATTAATGGGTCCTGACCCTAGGTCGCGTCCCTAGACGGAGTAGGTGTCCTTGCGGCTCGACGCGCCGGCCGGGATGGACACGTGAGAGCGGTTGAACAGCCACCCAGCCAGGCTTTCGTGCATCAAGACGGATATCAGGATGCAGAGACCCGCAATGCGCCACACCGCATCTATGTCGTCGAATGGCGCGTGGGTCTGGGCATAGGCGATGTAGAAGATCGTCCCCATGCCGCGAATGCCGAAGAATGCCATCTTGAACCGTTCCCGCGCGTCTGCGCCGTAGCCGACCATGGCGAGCCAACCGGCTAGCGGCCTGACGACAAACAGCAGCGCCAGCGCGATCAAGAGGTCCGACCAGCGCCATTGGTGCCACAGTTCGGCCGCCACGAACGTCCCGAACCACAGCAGGAGGATGACCATCATGATGCCTTCGAGCTGGTCGGCGGATTCATGGGCCTCGGTCGCATAGGCCTCGTCGTCCCGGCTGCGCACTTCATGGTCGCGGTCGTGACGCCGTCCGGACCGCGCCGCGATGAAGACGGACAGGAAACCGTAGGCATGGATGAACTCCGCCAGGCCGTAGGCGATTAAGGTCGCGGCCAGCATGACGATTAGCGGGCGCGAGCGTTCGTTGGCCGCATCGCCGACACCGGAGAAGACGAGCTGCGTCAGCACCCATCCCACGCCCCACCCGACCGCGATGCCCATGCCGACGCGGTAGAGCACGTCATAGGCGAGGAAGCTCGTCCAGTCGAACGTGCCCGCCGCCAACGCGATCGCCGCCCAGACGAAAGGAAAGGCGAGCCCGTCATTGAGCCCGGCCTCCGACGTCAGCGCGATCCGGGTCGGGTCTTCGTCCCCGCCGGGGCCGCCGACCTGGACGGACCGGGCCAGGACCGGATCGGTCGGCGCCAATGCGGCGCCGAGCAGCACGGCCCCGGCCAGGCCCAGACCGGCCCATTGGCCCAGGAAGACCAGCGCCAGGATGGTGAGCGGCATGGCGACGCCGAGCAGACGCCACGTCGCGTTCCAGCGCTTCCATCCCGCTTTCAGGTCGATGGCCAGACCCGCCGCCGTCAGGCTGACGATGACGATCAGTTCGGACGCGTGGGTCACGATCTTGGCTTGCAGTTCCGACCCCAACGGAGAGATGTGCGGAAAGCCCAGCAGGACCGCGACGGCGCCGAGCGCGATGTAAACGGCCGGCAGGTTGATGTGATAGCGCCGCGCCAGCCCTGGCTGCAAAGTCAGTCCGAACAGGGCGAACCCGATCAGCGCGTAGAAGCAGGCGACCGGGTTAGATAGCAGCATGTCGATCAATGGGGCGCTCCCAGCATGGCGTGCGGCGGGTCGGCAGCGCGCTCTGGTCTACGGAACCACTGCCGGGGGCAAACGTTCCGCACATGGAGTCAATCAACCATGCCCAATCACCTGCAAAGCCGGACCCGCGACATGCATAAGTGGCGGGTAGCCCGCAAGGGCCTGTCGCCGACAACGGTGATCCTTGCACTCGTCGTGGCCGTAACGCTCACGCTCATCTTCCTGCTGAGTTAGTTCGGCACTAACTGGCAGCCATAGGCCGGCCTGTGGCGCGCCAGAGCGGAGACGCGCCCGCCCAGCACCTCGGCCGTCACCGAATCGCCTTCGGCGCGGAACTCCACGATGGACACGTCGTCCGTGAAGTCCGCCTCGCACGCCTCCATGGAGAGGCCGGCCACATGCAAGCAGGAGCAGACCTTCTTGGCCGAGAACGCCGTCGCGACCGCGGCGAATTCGAGCTGCGGCTTGAGCCACAGTGCGTAGCCCGCCCCAGCGGCGAGGCCCAGCAGGGCGGCGACAGCGATTATGACTTTGACGAGCTTCACGCCGCGACCCTAGAAGCGGCCCTATGCAGGGGTCGAGACTTATTTTCGTTTCAAGGCTGGTGGTGGGGGTCTTCGCGGCTCTGGCGGCCGGTCCCGTATCCGCACAGACGGCGGACCTCGTGCCCCTTCCCGCGCAGTCGCCGGACGTCGCCTGGCCGACGCAGGATTGGCCGGTCGCCACACCCGCACCCGATGTGGACGCCGCCTTGCTCGCACGGATCGACCCCGTCTTCGACCTCGCCAAGGCGGATGTCATGGGCGAGACGCGGGCAATCGTCGTCGTGAAGGATGGCGAGATCGTCTATGAGCGCTACCAGGACGGCATCGCGGCCGACACGCGCCATGTCAGCTGGTCCGTGGCCAAGTCGCTGACCGCGACGCTGGTCGGGCGCGCCGTGCAGCTGGGGCTGATCGAGTCCATCGACGACCCCATGCCGGCCGCTTTTGAGCCGGACGATCCTCGCCGCGACATCAGTTGGCGGCACTGGCTGCAAATGCTCGACGGTCTGGACTATGCCGAATACGGCGTGACGGAATTGATGGAAAACGACGTCGCACTGATGTCCTTCGGCCCCGGACGGTTCGACCAGCTCGCCTATGCGAGAGAGCATTTTCCGCTTTCATTCGAGCCGGGGACGCGGTGGAATTACTCCACGGCGGGCATGCACCTTGTAGCGCGGGCATTGCAGTCCCTTTTGCCCGGCACATGCGCCGCGCCGGGGGAGGACCCTGCCCTCTGCCGCGCCGACCCCGCCGTCATGGTCGACTGGGCGAATGCGGTGCTGTTCGACCCGCTCGGCATCGACGCCGTGATCGAATTCGACGCGGCAGGAACCTTCCTGGGCGGCTCCAGCGCCTATATGAGCGCGCGCGACTATGCGCGTTTCGGCCTGTTGGTCCTGCGGGACGGCGTATGGGAAGACGAACGCCTGCTGCCGCCCGGCTGGGTGGACTTGGGCCGGACCAATCCGCAGGCCAGCGACACCAATGTCTACGGCGCGGGCTTCTGGCCCTCCCCGCAAGAATCCGACAACCCCGAGATCCGCTTCACGCCGCCTTTCGATGCCTTTCATGCCGGCGGCCGCGAAGGACAGATCGTCTGGATCGTGCCGTCGCGCGACATGGTAATCGTGAGGTTGGGACTCATGCCCGACCTGCCGGAGAACTGGAACGCGCTGTTCCGCTTCGCCCAAGAGATTGTCGCGACTGTCGACTGAGCCGCAATTTCGCGCTCCGGGCGAACATCCACCTGCCTTTGCCGGATTTCCGCGCCGACCCCGTCATGGTAAATAACGTCCCAAGGAGACGAACCATGACATCAGGCAAGATCGCGACGGCGATAGGCACACTTCTGGCATCGCTCGCATTGGCCGCCGGACTGGCGCACGCCCAGACTAATGGTGTGTCGGGCGGCGTGACTCCCGACCTTTCGCCGAACCTGCTGATCGAAGCCGGGCCGAGCGACAATCCGAACTATCGGCGCATGGTGTTCGTCAAATATCTCGATGGCGGCAATGTGAGCGTCGCCTACAAGGCCTATAACCGTTCCGAATTCATTCGGATCGAAGACGACACGCCGCCATCGCTAGTCGGGGCGTGCGCCAATGGCGCGGCGTCGACGCTGGACGAGATCGAGGCCTTCAGCGTCGCCGAAGCCGAAGCGGCGGCAGCCGAAGAACCGACGGCCATCACACATTTCTGCATCAAGGGCGTCCCCGGCTGGCAGGCCGGCAACCGGGCGGTCTGGCTCGACCCGATCTTCGACGGCATGCCCCACGCCGCTCGGCTCAACAATTAGCCTCGGCCCCGCGCTGGTCTAACGGTCGCGTCATCTGCGGAACGCTTGCCTTGGACGGCCTGCGCCGCGTGCCCTATAGCGCTGCCATGACGATACGCCCTCTATCCGCTCTCACCCTTGCCGCCCTGCTTGGCTTGCCCGCTTCAGCGGGCGCGCAGACCCCGGATCTGAGGCCCGCCCCGCAGGTCCGCCAGGTCCCGACCTCCCAGATGGAGGTGCAGCTTTCCTACGCGCCGGTCGTAGCGGAAACCGCACCGGCCGTCGTCAACATCTTCACGTCTCGCACCGTGCAACGCCGCCAGACGACGGGCTCGGACTTCTTCGACCGCATGTTCGGCATGGGCCGCGCGCCACAGGAACGGGTGGAGAACTCGCTCGGCTCCGGCGTGATCGTGCGCGCAGACGGCGTGGTCGTCACCAACGCACACGTCATTCGCGGCGCTGACGAGCTGCGCGTCGTGCTCAACGACCGGCGCGAATTCGACGCCGAGGTCATCGCCCAGGACGAGGACCTGGATATCGCCGTGCTGCGCTTCGATACGCGCGGGGAGCAACTGCCGACCCTGCGCCTGCAGCAGGATGGCGACCGCGAAATCGGCGACATCGTGCTGGCCATCGGCAATCCGTTCGGCGTCGGACAGACCGTGACCAGCGGCATCATCTCCGCGTTGGGCCGCACCAACGTCTCCAATTCCAGCTCCTTCATCCAGACGGACGCGGCCGTGAATCCGGGCAATTCGGGCGGCGCGCTGGTCAATCTGTCGGGCGAGCTGATCGGCGTGAACACGGCCATCTTCTCACGTTCCGGCGGGTCGAACGGTATCGGCTTCGCCATCCCGGCAGAACTTGTCCGGCGCGCCGTGGACAGTGCGCTCTCGACCGGCGAGATCGTCCGGCCCTGGATCGGGGCGCGGACCGACGCGGTGGACGCGACCATGGCGCAAGCGCTCGGCCTAGACCGCGCACGCGGCGCGGTGATCAACGAGTTGCTGCCCGGCGGCCCAGCCGATCAGGCGGGCCTGCGCAAAGGCGACGTGATCATATCCGTCGGCGGCACGGCGGTGAACGACGATAGCGGCTTGCGCTTCACGCTGGCAACGCTGCGCACGGGCGAGCGCACCCGCATCGCCTATGTCCGCGATGGCCAGGAACGAACCGCCAATGTGCGCATCGACACGCCGAAGGAGGACCCGCCGCGCGACCAGCGGATGCTTCTGGGTCTGCACCCGCTGGACGGGGCGACCGCGGTCAATCTCAGCCCCGCCTTGGGCGAGGAGCTGGGCGTTGACCCCGATCTGACCCGCGTGATGATCATACGGGTGCAAC
>JBCCCX010000019.1:0-20584 GCA_039033275.1 Pseudomonadota bacterium
GTCTGCGCCAGGCGCTGGGCCTGCAGCAGACGCAGCCCAACTCCATGATCATGGGGCTGGGCATGATTCTGACCTTCTTCATCATGGAACCCGTCTTCGCCCAGAGCTGGGAGCAGGGCGTGCAGCCCTATATGGACGGGGTGCTGGACGAGGCGGCCGCCTTCGATCTCGCCATCGAGCCGTTCCGCGCCTTCATGAGCGCCCGGGTGGACGACCAGACCATCGCCCGCCTGGCCGAATCACTTCCGGGCCGCGAATGGGCCCCAGGTGAGGAACCGTCGCTCGGCCTGCTGACCAGCGCCTTCATGCTGAGCGAGATCAAGACGGCTTTCCAGATCGGTTTCGCCATCTTTCTGCCCTTCCTCGCCATCGACCTGGCCGTCGCGTCCGTGCTGATGGCGATGGGCATGATGATGGTGCCGCCGGCCGTGGTCAGCCTGCCCTTCAAGCTGGGCTTCTTCGTGCTGGCCGACGGCTGGCTCAAGATCACGGAGGCCCTGCTGCAGGGTTACGCCTTATGATGATGCCCGCCGCTTCCCGGCTCTCGCCCTCGCAGCGCGCCGCCGTCGTGCTCGTGTCGCTGGAACCCGAACAGGCCCAGCCCATCGCCGACGTGCTCGGCCTCGCCGGCATGCGCCGCATCCGCGCCGCCCTGGCCGACCTGCCGCACCTGTCGGAAGCCGAAGTCTTCGCCGCCTTCGCCGACTTCATCACCCAGCTCAATGCGTGGCGCACGGGCCTGCGCGGCGGGGAAGCCGAATCGCTTGAGCTGCTGACCAAGGTCCTGACGGACACGATGATGGAGAAGATCCGGGGCCCGCGCGAGGAGCCGCCGTCCGATACGTGGGAGGAGTTCGGCCTCCAGTCGCCCGACGTGATCGCGGGCTATATCGCCCAGCAACACCCGCGCGTGGCCGCGCTCATGCTTGATCGGCTGCCGGGCGACCGCGTGCCGGAAGTCCTCAGCCTGATGCCCTCTGACGCCGCCGTGGAGGCGATCAACCAGCTCTCGCGCCCCGAAGCGCCCGCGCGCCCGGCCGTGGATATCGCGGAGGCCATGGTGCGCCGCGACGTGCTCGACAAGGCGATAGATCCGACCAGCGACCCCAAGATCGTAATGCTCGGCGAGGCGCTGGGCACGTTGCCGCGCGACCTGCGCGACGCCGCCCTGGCCCGGATCGAAAAGCAGGACGAAATGCGCGCCGACGCGATCCGCTCCACCCTGTTGCGCATCGAGGATATTCCGAACCGCCTGCCGACCAAGTCGGTGCAGGTCGTGTTCCGGGAGGTCGGGCGCGACATCCTCATCAAGGGCCTGGCGGCCGTCGGCGAGGCCGCGCCCGTCGTGTCGTCCTTCCTGCTGGGAAATATCGCCCAGCGCATGGCCGACCAGTTCCGCGAAGACATCGCCGCCCTGCCCGCCCAGGACGCGGCCGCGCAGGAACGCGCCATCGGCAATCTGGTCCGGGAAATCCTCGGCCTGTCGCGCCGGGGCTCGCTGACGCTCCTGTCATCGTCCCAGGAGGACGACGCGTAAGGCGCAAAGCTTCCCGTTTAGGGACAAATCTGAAGGCAGTTGAGGGCGCGAAAAGGGGTTCGCGCCCTTTTCCTTTATTGGCGCACCCCTGCTTAGAGTTTATTGGAGCACCAGTTCGGCGTGGAGGGCTCCGGCGCTCTTGATCGCCTTCAATATGTCGATCATCTCGCGCGGCGACACGCCCAGCGCGTTCAGACCCGCCACAAGGTCGGGCAGTTCCACCGCTTCGGGGACCAGGGCGACCTGGCCGGGGGCGGCGTCCTGGACCGAGACGTCCGTGCGCGGCAGGACCACCGTGCCGCCGAAGCCGAACGGGTTGGGCTGCGAGGCGACGGGCGTTTCGGCGATCTTGATGGTCAGGTTTCCTTGCGCCACGGCCACGGACGACACTTTCACCGCCTCGCCCAGCACGATCGTGCCGGACCGCTGGTCGATCACGACCCGCGCGATTTCGGCGGACTTCAATGTCAGGTTCTCCAGCCGTCCCATGGCGTGCGCCGGGTTGCCCTGCAGGCTCGACAGGTCGACTTCCACCGTGCCGGGGTCCAGCAGGGTGGCGACATTGCGGCCGACGGCCGTGTTGATGCTCTCCTCGATGCGCCCGGCCGTCGTGAAGTCGGGCGAGCGAAGAGCGAGGCGCACCGTGCGCTGCAAGCGGAAGTCGAAGGGGATCTCGCGCTCCACCCGCGCGCCTCCGGGGATGGATGCGCTGGTCGGCACGCCTTGGCTGACGCGCGCAGCGTCGCCTTCCGCGGAAAAGCCGCTGACCAGCAGGCTGCCCTGCGCGATGGCGTAGATTTCGCCGTTGGGCGCGTTGAGCGGCGTCATGACGAGTGTGCCGCCCGCCAAGCTGGACGCATCCCCGATCGAGGCGACGTTGATGTCGATGCGCGAGCCTTCGCGCGCAAACGGCGGCAGCGTTCCCGTGACTAGCACGGCGGCGATGTTGTCGGGCCGGAAATCGCTGCCCTGGACGTTGATGCCCAGCCGCTCCAAAATGTTGGTCAGCGCCTCTTCCGTGTAGGGCGAGTTGCGGATCGTGTCGCCCGTGCCGTCTAGCCCGACCACCAGGCCGTAGCCGACCAGGTCGTTGCCGCGCACGCCCTGCACGTCGGCAATGTCCTTGATGCGCACTTCGGCAGCCTGCGCGGGAGCGGCCGATATAATCGCGGCGGCCAGAGCCGATACGGCGATCGCGAACGTGCCGATCAGGAAACGGAGCGGGAATGGGGTCATGTCGGCCTCATCTCAGGAAGTTGGCCAGCGACAGGGAGCCGAGCCGCCCCGTGACCGTGTAGCTGGCCTCGAGCTGGCCTTCGAGCGCCTGCAGCTCGGCGGCCGCGTCGAACGAGTCGCGCCCCAGCAGGCTGTCCTGCGCGGCCGCGATGAGCGACGCTTCGCGCGTGAATTCCTCGCCGATGCGCTCGATGCTCTGTTGGGCGGCGCCGAGGCGCGTCTCCAGGGAGATGGTCTGCTCCGCCGCCGTGTCCAGCAGGTCGAGCCCCGCTTCCATCATGGCCGCCCGGTCCGCATCGTCGGTGAATTGCGAGGCCCCCGCGATCATGGCGTAGCCGCGCATGAGGTCCCGGAAGACCGCATTGTCGGCTTTCGGCAACGGGTCGTAGCTGCGCTCGTCGGTCACGTGCAGCCTGGGTCCGTCTTCCGTGCTGCCTTGGTAGATGTTGGTTTCGAAACCCCCGCCGACCGCGTTGAAATAATCCTCCACGGCCGTGATGGCGGTCGCGACGTCGGGTGCGGCGGCGATCAGGGCGTCCACATCCGCCTGCAGCGTTTCGGGCGATGCCAGCGGAACGCCTGTCGTGTTGGTGCCGGAAAAGAGGTGGCGTGTTCCGGTCCGGCGGCCCAAGGCGGACATGGTCTGGTTCAGGCGGTCCGCCGCGTTCCCGGCCAGAAGGTCGAGGTCGTTCGGCCCGCCCTGCGCCAGGGATGCGCGTCCGTCCGCCCCGATGCCGGCGACGGTTTCGCGGATCAGGGAGACGGCTTCGGCCGCGCTGTTCAGGCGGGCTTCGGCCAGGTTCGTCGTGCCGCGGTGGCGTTCGATGTCGGACGCGGCCTTGTCGAGCAGGAAGGCGTCGCCCATCCGGCCATTGGTGGCCTGGACCACGTCGCTGCGGCGTCCGGTGATGACTTCCTGCCCGGCCGTTTCCAGCCGCATGCGCAGGGCCGCGTTCTGACGCGACTGGCGCGTGTTGAACAACAGGTCGGGTGTGAGCGCGAATTTCATCTACAACCTCGCCAGCGTGTCGAACATGTCGCTGATGGTCTGGATGACCCGGGCGTTGGCCGTGTAGGCCTGTTCGATGGACAGCAACGTCTGCAGCTCGTGGTCGAGATCGACCGCGGTGAGCTGCTGCTGCGTTTCCGTCAGCGTCACTTCGCGCGCCACGTTTCCGGTATGAATGCGCTCGGCGCGGAAAACGGCCGAAGAGGAATCGCTCACAATCTCGCTCAGCGTATCGGCGAAGGGCACCAGCGCCTCGGTCAGCCGCGTCAGGTTGACATCGTTGCCCGGCGCGCCCGGCACGACGGACGCAATCCCGTCGCGCAGGCGGCGCGGCTCCCCGCCGCGCGCCGGGTCTATCAGCGGATTGACGCCCAGCCGTTCCGACAGGCCCGTCTTGTTGAGCGGATCCACCGCCGCGCCATTGTCCAGCAGCAGCGGTTCGCCCAGGGCGTCGAAGGCGGACGCGAGCTCGAAAGCGAAATCGTCCAGCGCGGCCGCTTGCGTGGGCAGCTGCGTGTCGCGCAGGTCGAGATAGGCCGCGATTCGCCCCTCAGAGAGCGCATGCCCGCCCGCGCCCGCCAGGGGCTGGCCCATCAGGGTCGGGATGGACAGTCGCCCGCCAGCATTGGTGGTCGTGTCGAGCGCGCCGATGCGCGCGGACGACTGGAACTCGATCTCGTTGACGTTGGCGCCGACCAGCGACAGTCCCGTATCGGTCTGCACGCGCACGGCCCCGCTATCCTCATAGCCGATGTTAAGCGGCAGGTAGCCGACCATTTCGTCGATGAGCGTGTCGCGGCGGTCGAGCAGGACGGCCGTGTCACTGCCGGAGGAATGGGTCTTGCGAATGTGGGCGTTGAGTTCGAACACCGCGTCGGACAATTCGTTGAGGCGGTCGATGTCCGCGCCCAGCCGGGCGTCGGCCTGGGTGCGTTCGGCCTGTAGCGCACCAGAGGCCGTGTTCAGCGCCCGGGTCATATCCTTGAGCGAATCCACGGCGATCGTCTGGGCGGCCGCCGATTCCGGCGTGCTGCGCAGGGTCTGCAGGTCGCCCTCGAAACGGCTCAGCGTGCCGAACATGCCGGTCTCGCTGCCGGGTTCGCCGAACGCCGCCAGGGCGCGCTCAAGCACCGCATTCGTGACCTCCGATCCGGCGCTCTGCGTCTGCGCGTCGCGGCGCGTCTGCAGCAGGACCTGGTCTTGGATGCGCTGGACGCCCGATACGGATACGCCGGTGGAGCCCCTCTGCGACAGGACGGCGTCGCGCCGGACGTAGCCCGGCGTGGAGACGTTGGCGATGTTGGCCGACGTGACCTGCGCGCGCACGCCCGTGGCCGACATGCCCGAGCGGGCATTGGAGAGGCTGGCGAGCAGGGACATGCGGCGGGCGCGCTCCGGGCCTTACGCCTAGCGCTTCAGATTGGTGGTTTCCTGCAACATCTCGTCGACCGTCTGCACGATCTTGGCATTGGAGGAATAGGCGCGCTGCGTCTCGATGAGGTTGGTCAGCTCGGCGGCGATGTCGGTGTTGGATTCCATCAGCGTATAGCTCTGGATCGTGCCGGAAGCGCCGTCGCCCGCGTTCCACAGGTAGAAGTCGCCGCTGCTGCGCGACACGCTGTAGGCCTGGTTGCCCTGCGGGGTCAGCCCGTCCGGATTGTTCACGGTCGCGACCGGAATCTGGAACAGGGTGCGCCGCGCGCCCGTATTGTAGATCGCCTCCAGCATGCCGTCCGTGTTGATCTCCACGGTCTGCAGCTCGCCCGCGGCCGAGCCGTTCGCCGTGGCGTTCTGCGTCTGGAAGGAGGAGCCGATCTGCGTCAGGCCCTGGGACGTGCCGACCCGGCCCACGAAGATGTCGACCGAGCCGCTGGGCAGGGCGATCCTGACATTGCCCGACGTGCCCGTATAGGTGGCTCCGGCACCGTCTGTCACGCCGGCGACCGTGCCGTCCGAATTGAAGGTCACGTTGAACGTACCGACCTGATTGGCCGCGCCGCCCGAAAAGTCGTTGACGTTGACGGTCCAGTCGCCACCCGGATTGCGCACGAAGTCCACATCCATCCGGTTCGACAGGCCGATCTCGTTGTAATATTCGATCGGCAGGGTCAGCGTGTTGGAGGGCGGCAGGGTGGACGGGTCGCCGGGCAAGTTGACGCCCAGATTGACTTCGCTGGTCCGCACGGCGCTGAACTGGCCCGCATTGAGGTTGATGGGCACGAGGCCGGACTGGCTGGTGCGGCTGGCGGTCGAGACGTTGCCGGAGGCATCCAGCTCCCAGCCCATCAGGAACAGTCCGCTATTGGTGCGCATATAGCCGTCCGCATCGGCGCTGAAGCTGCCCGTGGGCACCATCTGGAACGGTCGTTCACTGGGCGTGGCGGTGACGCCGGATATATCGGTCACGGGGATCATTCCGTTGCCGTTGATGGCGATGTCCGTGGCGCTGCCGGTGGAGATGAGCGATCCTGTATCCGCGACCTGCCGGATCGTCGTGGCGCGCACGCCCCCGGCGGAATAGACGGCCGGGCGCTGGTTGACCACGAGCGAGGAGAATTCCACGTCGGCGCGCTTGTAGCCGTAGGTGGCCGAGTTGGCGATGTTGTCGGAGATGGTGGCCAGGCGCGTCGCATTGACGTTCAGGCCCATGACGCCCGCATTGAGCGAAGAGGAGATGGTCATCGTTTCAATCCTTGAAACCGTCCCCGGCCGTTTGCCGGATCGGGGGTTCTGTCTGGAACCGAAGATGACGCTAGGCGGGCGGTCTTAAGAAAACGTATAGGATGAAAGAGCGGTTAAGCGCCCCGCTCAGGCCGGTCGGCGCAACAGGGTGATGGAAATGCGCCGGTTGCGCGCGTCCAGCGGGTCCTCGGCCACGAGTGGCATGGTCGCCGCCTTGCCCGAAACCTCCTGGATGCGCGCTTCCGGCAGGCCACCTTTCTTGATCAGGCGGCGCGCGGCGTTGGCGCGGTCGCTCGACAGTTCCCAATTGCTGTAGCCCAGCGGCGTGGGATAGCGGCGGCTGTCCGTGTGGCCCGCGATCTTGACGTCGTTCTCCACGGCGTCGAGCGCCATGGCGACCGCCTTGGTCAGCTTGACGAGAACGGGCGAGGGGTCCGCGCTGCCCGAAGCGAAGAGCGGCCGCGTATCGCGGTCGGTGAGTTCCACGACCAGGCCCTCTGGCGTGACGCGGATGCTGATATGCTCGCTCAGCTCGCCCGCCTCTCCGGACAGGGCGGCGCGCAGCGCGCTCTCCACCGCCTCGCTGACGGCCGGATCCTCCGTGCCTGTCGCGGCGACCGCGCGGCCCACCTCCATGTCGTCGCCGTCCGAGCGGTGGCGTTTCAAGGTGGCGAGGGCCGGCGCTTCCACCACTTCCTCCCCGTTCAGCCCGTCCGACCCGCCGCCCGACACGGCCGCGATCGGAATGGACGGGTTGAAATAGTCCGCCAGGCCCTGGCGCTGCTCTTCCGTGGTGGCGTTGAGCAGCCACATCAGCAGGAAGAACGCCATCATGGCCGTGACGAAGTCGGCATAGGCGACCTTCCACGCCCCGCCATGGTGGCCGTCGCCCTTCACGACCTTGGGGCGTTTAATGATGATCGTCTGCGGTCCGACACTCATGGCAGGCCCCCTTAGGTGGATCGCCGGCAGCCCGCCGACGGCAGGGCACCGAGACGCCCGCGGACCGTGCGTAGCCGAACAGGGTTACGGAAACGCTACGCAAAGCCGGAAGGTCCTTGCCCGGCCAGAACCGGCCAGAACCGGCCAGAACCGGCCAGGACCGGCCAGGACCGGACGATGTCGGGTCGCGTTCGAGGCCTGTGAGGCGGTCGCGGGCAGGCCCGATAACCTGTGGGCAACCTTTTGGTGGGAACGCTGGCCCGGACGGCCGGTCCAGGAGGGGCTCCGGCTGCTTTGCAAACGAAAGATTCGTCTTGTCCGTCATCGCTCGGAAGATCGCTATCGCCAACAAGCCGGTCGACACACGTCCGGATCCTGGCGTGCTGGCCGCCAAGCTGGTCAAGCCCCTGCGCGGCGCCTTCATCAGCTGGCTGGGCATCCAGGAGATCGAGGTAGAGCTGACCGATGCCGACTGGGCTTCGCCCGATCCGTCGGCGTTCACGGGTCCTGCCATGAAATGCACGGGCCGTCGGCGCACGCAGCGCGCGCTCGTCTGCATTAATGAATGCCTCGCCACCCGCGCCGCGCTCGACCTGCTGCGCGTGGACGCCGCCCCGACCGAAGACGAACTCGCCGTGCTGCGCCCCTTCGTGCAGCAGAACCTCCTGGCGTTGGGCGAACGGCTCAACGACACGCCCATGGGCAAGGCAGCCGGGGCGCCGCCCTGGGTCGCCCCGGACCTCGACGACATCCAGACGGAATTCGCCCCTTATGACGTGCTGTCCTTCGAAGTGCGGATCAGGGACGGCGGAACGGACGATCTGCGTGTCCGGCTTTTCCTGACCGAGGACATTCTGGGCGCGGTGGAACTGGACGACGGCGCGTCCGAGCCGGCGCCCGCCCCCCACCAGCCGCCCCGCCTGGGGCCGTGCCGCGTCGAGGTCCGCGCCGTGGGCGACCGGATCAGCCTGAGCGTGGCGGACTGCACGCGTCTGCGGCTCGGCCAGGTTGTGGGCCTGCCCGGCCTGCGGTTCGACCGGTTGCGGCTGGACGTGGAGATGGACGACGGACGGGTGGAGCTTTCGGATGCGGCTCTCGGTGCCGACAAGGGTCGCAAGGCCGTGCGGCTCAACCGCGGTCTCGACCCGGCCTTCCGGGAGCGCCCGCCCGGTTCAGCCGGTGGCGAAGCCCTGCCCATCGGTGTGCCGTCATGACACGCCGGGCCTGCGTCACGTTTAGCGTAGAATTAACGCGTTACCGTGTAGCCCACCTCCCATGAACTCTCTTATCGGCATCGTTCTTACCGTGATCTGCGTCTTCGGCGGCTACATGTTGGCTGGCGGCAAGCTTGGCATCATCCTGCATGCCCTGCCGTTCGAAATGATGATGATCGGCGGCGCGGCCATCGGGGCCTTCGTCTGCGGCAACGACCTGCACACGATCAAGGGGACGATGAAGGATCTTGGCGCAGTCCTGAAAGGCCCAAAATGGAAGCGTCAGGACTATGCGGACCTGCTCTGCCTGATGCACGAGCTTGTGCGCCTGACCGAGGACAGTCCTGTCGAGGTCGAGGGTCATATTGAGGACCCGGAAAACTCCGCCCTGTTCCAGAAATACCCGCGCATCCTGGCGTCCAAGGACTTCGTGGAGCTGATCTGCGACACGATGCGCTCCATGCTCATGAACTTCGACAATGTCTACCAGGTCGAGGAATTGCTCGACAAGCAGCTGGAAACGATGAAGGAAGAAAGCCTGCACGGCAGCCACGCCCTGCAAACCATGGCCGACGCCCTGCCCGCGCTCGGCATCGTCGCGGCCGTGCTGGGCGTTATCAAGACCATGGCGTCGATCGACAAGCCGCCCGAAGTGCTGGGCGAGATGATCGGCGGCGCTCTGGTCGGGACATTTTTGGGCGTGTTTCTCGCCTATGGCCTCGTCGGACCACTGGCTAACCGCGTCAAGCAGATCCGCGAGCAGGAGGGCTATTTCTACTCGCTGATGCGCGAAGTTCTGGTGTCCAGCTTGCACAAGAACGAAACCAGCCTGTGCATCGAGGTGGCGCGCCGCAGCGCACCGCACGGCTTCCGGCCGAGCTTTTCCGAAGTCGAGGACGCCATCAAGGCGCTCAAACAGGCCGCTTGACGCAAGCGGACCGCATATCGTTCCGCCATGCGGCGGCCGGCCTGGGCGCCTTCGCGCTCGGGCTTTGCGCGTTTTGCGTGCCGGCGCATGCGGAGGGTGTGGCGGATGACGTGCCGGACGCCCAAGCCGATGGCGCGACTGCCGCGCAGGTGGCCGGTCGCTCGCTCACCGGGCAAGCCGACAAGTTCCGCACCCTGTTCGAGGCGGCGGGCCGCACGGGGCTGGTCGATCTGCGCGGCGGCGGCGATGCGGATGGCGGCGCCGAAAAGGATAAGGATGCGCCGGACTCCGGGGACCGTCCCGCCAAAAATCCCCCAGACACCGTCGTGGCGGACTGCGACGTTCTTTTGCCGCTTGCGGGTGGCGGTCAGGACGGGTTCGCGGACGGCCTGTTCACCGAAATGGCGACGGACGAGGCCACGGACGATGCGTCCGGCGCGGCGCTCGCCGGACGTTTGGCCCGGACCTTGGCCGACCTCGCCGACCCGGCCTATGACGGCCGGCCGCTGGAACTCGACCTGTCCGCGGCTGCCGAATGCGGTCCGTCCTTTCTGCCTTGGCAGGTCCTGGCCGCGCCCGGCCGGGACATCGGGGCAGGCGGCGAGACGACCCTCACGGGCGAACTGTCCAAGATGAGCGACGGGTTGCGGCGCCTGCTGGGCCTGCGCATCGCCACGCGCGCCGCCCTGTCGGGCAATATGCGCCTGGCCCGCCGCGTGTCCGACACGCTGATCGATTCCGGTCTGCACGGCCATCCCGTCCATGACCGCGACCCCGAACATGTCCTGCTCGATGCGCTGTTGCACCGCGCGTCCGATCCTGTCTCCGTGCGGGCGCGCCTGTCGTGGCTCGCGGAACGCGACGGTCCGGAACAGATGATCGCGATCGACCTGTTGCGCACGCTGGATGCCGCGCCCGTAGCCCAGTCGGAACTGCGCCGCCTGTCCACCAGTCCCGAAGCGGGGGTCCGCATCGAGGCACAACAGCGACTGCTGGCCCACGCGGTCGAGGATGCCGATATCGCGCTGGTCGCCGAAATGGTGACGGCCAACAACAATCTCGCCGACGACCCCGACAGCCGCGCACGTCTCGCCGCGCGGCTGGAAGCGACACTCGATGCGGGCGACCCGCAGGCGGCGATCCGCGCGCTGGACGTAATCGACCGGATGCGGGCGAAGGGCATGCAGTTCACCGACGCGCTCGACGCCAAGGCGACGGCGCGGTTGGCGGCTTTCGCCACACCGCTCGCTCCGGATGCTGCCCCAGACGCCACCCCAAATTTCAGGGACGGTCCTTCGGCGCAATCGGACGCGCCGGTCGTTCCGGCCGCGCTCAACGGCCCGGAAGCCGACGACTATCTCGACGCGCTGGGCGCCGACATTGCGCGTTACAGGGAGGTGCTGGCCAATGGATAACGCCATCTACACCATGCTCACCCGTCAGTCGGGACTGATGCGTGAATTCTCGTCGGTCGCCAACAATGTCGCCAACATGGCCACGACCGGTTTTAAGGCCGAACACGGCGTGTTCGCCGAACATGTCAGCCGGATCGAAGCGGCGGCGGCCGACCCGTCGGCACCGACCAGCCTCTCCATGGGCCGGCTCGCCGCGCACGCCACGGATTTCTCGGACGGGGGGCTTCGCGCCACGGGCGCGCCGCTCGACCTCGCCCTGTCGGGCGAAGGCTTTTTCCAGGTCAGGACCCCGGCCGGCGACCGGCTCACGCGCGCCGGGCACTTCATGCTCAACTCCGATCGCATCGTCGTGGACGCGCAGGGCAACCCCGTGCTGGGCGCGGGCGGCGGGGAAATCGCCGTGCCGCAGGAAGCGGGAATGCTGCAGGTGGCCCGCGACGGCACGCTGTCCGCCGACGGGATCGAATATGGCCGCGTCGGCGTCTTCACGGCCGACCTGCAGTCGCTGTCGCGCGAGGGCGGCAATCTGTGGAGCGGCGCGGGCGTGCAGCCGGTCGAATTCCCGGACGTCGCCTCCGGCTTCCTGGAGCAGAGCAACGTCAACCCCGTGCTGGAGATGGCGCGCATGATCGAGGTGCAGCGCCACTACGATGCCGGTCAGTCGCTGATGGACATCGAGGATGAGCGCATCCGCAGCGTCGCCCGGACGCTGAGATCGTAGCGCGCCATACACCGAACCTCATACACCGAACCCATGACCTTACCGAACACCGGAACAACCGACAGAGACACTTAGAAAACCCAACGGATCAACAGGGAAGAAGGAGGCTTCAGGATGAACGCCTTGAAAATCGCCGCAACCGGCATGGCCGCGCAACAAATGCGCGTCGACGTCATATCCAACAATATCGCGAACATGAGCACCACGGCCTACCAGCCGCGGGTGGCCGAATTCGCCGACCTCGTCTACCAGCAGTACCAGACGCCCGGCACGCTGACCTCGCAGACGGGCGCGACCGTGCCGGCCGGGATCCAGATCGGCATGGGGGTGCGCCCCACGACCGTGTCCATGGAGATGGTGCAGGGCGCGCTGTCGGAAACGGGCGGCGATTTCGACCTCGCCGTGGTGGGCCGCGGTTTCTTCGAGATCATCCAGCCGGACGGGGAGAGCGCGTTTACCCGCGACGGCAAGTTCTACCGCGACGCGGAAGGCCTGCTGGTCAATTCGGACGGCAATGCGTTGGCCGACCAGATCACCATACCCAACGATGCCAACCGCATCACCATTTCGCAAGACGGCGAGGTGGTGGCCTATTTCGGCAACCAACCCGAAGGCCAGACCGTCGGCACGATCAGCCTGACCGTCTTCGCCAACGCCAAGGGGCTGGAGGCGCTGGGCGGCAATCTCTACCGCGAGACCGAAGCGTCCGGCGCGCCGATCAACGGCACGGCCGGCACGGAAGGGGTCGGCGTGATGCGCCAGGGCTATCTGGAGGATAGCGGCGTGGACGTGGTCGAGGAGATCAGCGAGCTGATCGAGGCGCAGCGCGGCTACGAGCTGAACAGCAAGATCATCACGGCGGCCGACGAGATGTACGCCGCCACGACACGGCTGCGCTGATCATGGCCCGACCGATCCTCACGCTCTGCTTCGTCCTGGCGCTGGCCGGAACGAGCGCGCCGGAGGTTGCGCTTGCGGCCAGCAAGGCCGGGGGCGGCGCCGCCGAACAGGTCGTCACCACACGGCCGCTGCAGCGCGGCGCGGTCATCCGGGACGGCGACGTCTCGGGTCCGTTCGCGCAGGAAGACTATGTCGGGCGGGAACTCGTCCGCTCCGTCCGGGCCGGGGCGGTGATGAGCCCGCGCCATGTGCGCACGCCGCTGCAGGTCAAGCGCAACGAGACGGTGACGCTCGTGTTCCGGCAGGGCGCGCTCACCATGGAAACGACGGGCCGTTCGCTCGGCGAGGGGGCGACGGGCGACCGCGTCTCCGTCATCAACACGACGTCGCGCAAGCGCGTCACGGGCCGGATCGCCGGCCAGGGCATTGTGGAGGTCACGCCATGACCGGGACATCGGGACTGAACGCTTTTCACAAGGGCGCGCTACTGCTCGCCGCCGCGGCGCTGGGCGCCTGCGGCACGACAGGCGGGCCGCAGCGCACTGCCGTCATCCAGCCGGTCGCCGCCCCTGTTGCGGCTCCGGCCGTTCCGGTCGCCGCCCCCGTCGTGCAGAGCGCCTCTCTGTGGAGCCACAGTCCGGATTCGCTGTTCGGCGACCGCCGGGCGCGCGGTGTGGGCGACATTCTCACGGTCCGGATCGACATTGACGATCGGGCGGAGATGCGCGCCTCGGTCGCGACCGACCGGCAGGCGGGCGAGAGTTTCGGCCTGTCCAACTTTTTTGGCCTGGGCGAGTTGTGGGACGAGCTGCTGCCCCGGGACGGCGACCTCGACACGGCGGTGGATTTGAACCGTAGCTCCAACGTGGACGGCAGCGGACAGCTGCGCCGCGGCGAAACCCTGTCGCTGACCCTGGCCGCGCAGGTCGCGGACGTCACGCCCAATGGCGATCTCGTCATCATCGGCCGCCAGAACGTCCAGGTGGAGGGCGAAGCCCGGACCCTGTTCGTCTCCGGCTTGGTCCGGCGTGAGGACATATCGCGGCGCAACGTGATCACTCTGGACAAGATCGCCAACGCCCAAGTCGGCTATGACGGCAGTGGCGCGGTGGCGCGGACCACCGTGGACCGGTCCGGCACGCGCGCGCTCGACGCCATCATCCCGTTCTAGGAGGCCGCGCCATGAAAGCGATCCTGTTTCCCATGGTCATGGCCGCCAGTGCGGCGGGCGGCGTGTTCGCCGCCGACATGCTGCGCGGCGAGCCCGGTGGACACGCCCCTGCCGGATATGAGGCGCATGGAGCCGAGGACGGGTATGAGAAAGAAGGTCATGCAAAGGACGACAAGGCTCACGGCAAGTCTGACGGTCATGCCAAATCCGACAAGCCCGCCAAATCCGACAAGAAAGGGCATGGCGACAAGGGTGCCTCCTCCGGCAGTACGGAATATATCAAGTTCAAGCGCCAATTCGTCGTGCCCGTGCTCAAGAACGAGGCGGTGGATGCGCTTATCCTGCTCAATCTCGGCATCGAGGTTTCCGCCAGCCGCCGGGACGAGATGTTCCGCAAGGAGCCGCGCTTCCGCGACGCCTTCATCCGCGAGCTGCTGCAACTCTCCGACAGGGGCTATTTCGACCAGGAACTGACATCGCCCGACACCTATGAGGTCTTGCGCGAAACGCTGGCCCGCGCGGCCAAGGAAATCAGCGAGGACGGCGTCACCGACGTGCTGATCCTCGACCTGTCCCGCCAGGATCGCTAACGCAGCAAATCGCCGGAGCAGGACCCCGCCCCAAAGCGGGCGCGGTTCCGGGCCTGGAACGACCCCGCTTTAGATATCGTCCACCGTGGCCGGACCATTATCATTGCCGTCGATCTGGCTGGCCAGGAGGTTGGAGATTCCTTCCAGTATCTGATTGGTGGTGGCCTGCAGCTCGAGGTTGGAGAAGGTGGCCAGCTGTTCGACGAACTGGGTGGAATCCAGCGGTGCCAGCGGGTCCTGGTTGCTGATCTGCGCGGTGAGTAGGTTCAGGAAGGTATCGAATTGCTCCGACACCTCGTTGGAGGACGCCTCAGCCGCGGACGGGGCGGCCCCCTCTTCGTCGCCGCCATTCGTTGCGGTCGTGGCCCCGGCCGCGCTAGCGACATTGTTCGTGATGGTGGTGAAATCCATGAGGGTCTCCTTGCGGGATTCTCGACAAGAGCTGTGCGCCCCGGATCCGAGCGTACGGGCTAGATCAGCATGTGCAGGCGTGTCGTGCCGTCGTCGGCGGTGAAGAGCGTCTGCGGCGCGGTCGCGACCGCGCCGGCTGCGTCAGGCTGTCCGGCGTCGCCCTCGCCGCCATCCGTCCCGGCGCCCTCGCCGTCTTCGCCCGACGCCTGCCCGAAGGCGGCGCCGAAGTCGCTGGCGGAGCCGAGGCGAACATCGACCGAAGAACCCGACCCCTGCTCGAGGGCGGCCGTGATGGTGGGCATGCGTTCGGACAGGGCCGTGCGCGCGGCGTCCGATTCGGGCGTCAGCGTCACGACCGTGCGGCCGGAGCTGTCGAACTGGTAGTCGAGCCGGATCCGTCCCAGTTCCGGAGGGTCGATCTGCAGCGTCGCGCTGCGCGAGGTCAAGGCCACGGCGACGACCGCCTGAGGCAGCTTGTCGAGCGTCACGGCGCCCTGGCCGGGCACGGTCTGCAGGATGCTCGCCGCCAAGCGCTCGCTCATGCCGGAAATGGGGGTGGATGCCGGGGTCGGCGCTGCGCTTGCCAGGACGGAAGCTTCCGCGCTGGAGCGGGACAGGGCGGTCGCGGCCTTGGCGGCATCGATCGGCGTGTCGGCCGAAACCGGCATGGCGGCGGTCTTCGGCCCCATCGGCGGGCCATCCGCCGCGTGTCTTATATGGGTCGGTTCCGGAAGGCCGCCTCCCCGAACGTCCGCCTCTCGGGAGGCCGGGTCGGACGCGCCGCGTCGCGTGTCGGTGCGTTGGGAGGAGGTGTCGTCGGGCGCGGCGGACTTCAGCTCCGTTGCCGTCTTTTCTGGAATGGGGCCCGTGTCGGCGGCCGGGTCGGAGGCAGCGCGTGCCGTAGCCTGCGGATTGATCTTGGACGGACCTTCCGTCTCGGATTGCGCGGCCGGGTCTGGACGGGCGTTGCCGTTGGCAGAGGTCGGTTGGACAGGGATTGCCGGCGTTGCGGACGTCGCGGTTCCGGATTTCGGTGCCGCGCCGTTCTGAGCTTGCGTTTCCGGGTCTGAGGACCGACCCGGTGCGGGAAGGGCGGATGCGAGCGCGGCGGGCGCTTCGACCGTCCGGGCCGTATCGGGAACCGGCTCGACCGGGATGTCCGCCTGTCCGGCAACCGCTTCCGGTTCGGTGACGGGGTCCGCCAGGTCTTCGACAGATTCTGGTTCGATCTCGGCGTCGGCAAAGCCTACCGTCGGCGTGAGCGCGCTCTCTTCCTCGGTGGATACAGTTAAAGACGGGTCGTCTCCGCTTGGATCGTCCAGTACGGAAACGAGAGCGGAGGTGCCGGTCAGCAGCTCCGCCTTACCGCTCGGAATGTGCTGGTCCGCCGCATCGAGCGCGGCCCGGGCGGAGCCGGCATCATTGTCTTTGGTGTGATGCCGCGACAGCGCATCGCCGAAGGAGGGCGCGCCTTCGTCGGTCGCGGCCCCGGAGCCGCCATGGGGAGCCGTGCCGCCATTCGGCTTGGCTTGCGTGCCCGAAGCCGGAGCGCCCAAGGATTGGGATGGAGGCTGGGACCGCGACGGGGCTTGCGGCGAAAAGATCTGCGGCAGGGCGGACATGGCACCGGTGTGGGCGAATATGGTTTACCGAGTGTTTACGCCCCGCGCCTACGAACGCAGACATGATATTGCCGGATCTCCCCGTACCGACCCCCCCGACGACCGTGGACGCGGCCTCTTTGCGCAACGCGTCCGGCCCGGCGCGCTCGGACGATGCGCTCCGGGCGGTGGCGCAGGATTTCGAGGCGGCCTTCATCGCGCAGATGCTGACCCATTCCGGTTTTGGAGACGCCATCAGCTCCGGTGAGGGAAGCATGGGCTCCGCCTTCAACACATTCTATATAGAGCAGATCGCCGACCGGATCGCGGAGTCCGGCGGCCTCGGCATGATGGATGCGATCTACGGCCAGCTCGAACAGTATGATGCGGACGCTCCGCCGGCCGGCACCGGTCCCGGCCCATTCGGCGCGCCAGAACAGCGAGACACGCCATGACAGAGACATCCATCCTGACCCTGCTGCAGCGCATCGACCGCGCCCTCTTGGCCGAGATCGAGATCGTGCGCGACGGCCGCTTCGCCGAGCTGCGGGACGTGCAGCGCGAAACGCTCGCCGCCATGGAGGCGCTCGACGGGGCGCGGGCCGGGGCCAGCCTGGCCGAGCTGGACCGGGGCCGCGTCAACATGGCCATCGCCGGGGTCTCGGCCCGGGCCGAACAGGCGCGCGGGCTGATCGGCGCGGCCCTGCACGGGGCGCGCAATGCGCGGGCGCGGATCGACGCGCTGGTCCAGAGGGAGGGCGATGTCGGCGCCTATGACCGGACGGGCGGGCAGATCCGCATGAAGCCCCATGGCTCGCCCTACCGCAGGACGCTTTAGAGAAAGGGTTCGTAAACCCTGTTCCAAAAGAGCTGGGCAGGAAATGCGGCGGCTTCACCTCTTGTTAGGGTCCGGCCTTTAGCGAGAGGGCATAGCTCAGGAGAGCGCTGGTCGGGAAACCGGCCCACTCGTCAGGACGACTTGGTCACCTTCGATAGCGAACCGCCATGATTTTGGGGGGCGAGCGCCGAAGCAAGTTCAACGCGAAGGCACCGGCCTTCGCACCACATAGGTGAAATCCAATGTCCAGCATCAATACCAATATCGGCGCCATGGTCGCGCTCGACACCCTCAAGGGTATCAACAAGAATATGGGTCAGGTCCAGCAGGAGATCTCGACCGGTAAGACCATCAATTCCGCCAAAGACAACGCCGCCATCTGGTCGATCTCGACCGTCATGGAAACGGACGTGGCCAGCTTCGAGAAGATCAGCTCCTCGCTGAACCTCGGCTCCGGCACGGTCGGCGTGGCCCGCGCGGCGTCCGAAAACATCGTGGAGCAGCTGCAAAGCGCCAAGGACCTGATCGTGGAAGCGCAAGGCGAAAACATCGACCGCTCCAAGATCCAGTCCGAGCTGAACGCCATCTTCGAAGGCATCGACACGGTCGTCGGTTCAGCCCAGTTCAACGGCAAGAACCTGTTGTCTGCCGATGGCGAGATGAAGATCCTGCAGTCGCTCGACCGTTCGAGCAACGGCACGGTGACAACCTCCGACATCACGGTCACGAACCAGAACCTGTCCACGGCCGATGGCCGCGACAAGCTGCTGGACAGCGATGCAGGCTTCGCCACGGTCGCGACTGACCTGGATAACAGCGCGGGCCGTGAACTGACCGTCACAGGTCTTACAGTCGGTGCCGGCACGATCGGTGCGAACGAGCCCCAACGCTATGAATTCACGATTTCAGGCGAGAATCTGAGCGTTGATGTCGCGGCTGGTTCCGACCAGGATGCGATCGCCACGGCGCTCGCCAACGAGATCAACGGCAACGCAAACCTGACAGCGGCCGGGATCACCGCTTCTGTCAACGGCACGAATGCCAACGTCGTCGATTTCACCGTCGCGGCTGGAGCGGATGCAACCGTATCCGGTATGACGGTCTTCACCGATGGTGTGGACAACGACTTCTCCGCAACGGGCGACAACGTCGCCGTTACGACGGGTGCCACCTTTGCCACAGCCAGCACCGGCCTCGACAACACCAATCCACGCGAGCAGACGCTCGACGCCGTCACCATCGGCACGGTCGCCGATGCAGAAGGTCAGACCTACAAGTTGAGCGTGGGCGACAAGACGGTCGAATATACCGCGACCGCAGGCCAGGATCAGGATGCCGTGGCATCCGGCATCGTCGCAGCCTTCGCCACAGCCGGCGTGAACGGCGTGACGGCGGCCGTGAACGGCACCAACGCCAACCAGATCGACTTCACGGTCGCGGCCGGCACGGACGCTTCCGTCACGCTCCAGCAAACCAAGGCCAACTCCGGCGAGGCCGTCGGCGGCCTGGCCGGTCTGGACCTGCTCGACGTGACTGTGGACGCGGGCGACGCCCTGTCCAAGATCGACGACTTCCTGCAGACCGCCATCGACGCGGCCGCCGAGTTCGGTTCCAAGCAGAACCGGATCGACAACCAGCTCGATTTCGTCTCCTCGCTGTCCGACAGCCTGAAGGCCGGCATCTCAACGCTGACCGACGCCAACCTCGAAGAGACATCGGCCCGCCTGCAGGCCCTGCAGGTCCAGCAGCAGCTGGGCGTCCAGGCCCTGTCGATCGCCAACCAGGCGCCGCAGGCCCTGCTGGGACTGTTCCGATAGGATCTCCGCCGGGCGGTCGCCGCGCCGCCCGGACCACGCTTTTTCCCGGCCCTCGCTGGCCGGGAGAGACTCTGAAATGACCATTTTCCGCCGCACGAGCCGGCGGGCCGCCCGCCGCGGTAGCACAGGATTTCGCCATGGCTCTGATGACCGCCCACGCCTTCAACGCGCAAAGCGCCTACGGCAATACGGGCCGCGAAATCGGGTCCGACAAGGATGTCGAAGTCCAGGTGTTCCAGACCGCCATCGCCCGTCTCAGACCGCTCATGGGCCTCGATTTCAAACTCACGCCGACCGCAGCCGAAACCCTGTCAGAGAACCTCAAGCTCTGGGACACGCTGACCCTGGACCTGATCCACCCCGAAAACCAGACCGCCGACGATCTCAAGGCACAACTGATCGGCCTTGCGAAATTCGTCCGCGCCCACACGATCGGCCTCTACGGGGGCAACGGCACGGTGGACGTGCTGGTCGACATCAACACGGCCGTCCTGAAGGGGCTTCTCGGCCAGCCCGGCACACGCCAGGCGACCGCCGGCCAAGCCGCATAGAGGGAACGATCATGGCCGGACTGCTCATCAGCCTGAAACCCAACGAGAAATTCCTGGTCAACGGCGCACTGCTCGCCAATGGCCCCAAGCGCGGCCAGATCTGCGTCGAAGGCGAGAACGTCAATGTTCTGCGCCTGTCCGACGTGATCCACCCGGACGAGGTGCGCACCCCCGTGACGCGCCTCTACAGCGCCGTTCAGACCCTCCTGTCCGGCGATAGCGCCGGGAGTGAGGCCAGCGACATGGTGGAGAAGCATTACCGCAGCCTGATGAGCGTGTTCGAAGGCTCCGAACTGTCCGCCACCCTGCTGAAATCCTACAATGCCTGGGTCGACGGGCGCACCTATTCCGCGCTTTGCCGCCTGAAGCCCCTGATCCCGGTGGAAGCCGGGCTGCTTGGCGTCGCGCCCGCCCGTCACGGACAGGCGCCGGAGAGCGAAGCCGTCCAGGACGTGCAGGCCCCCCTGCGCGCCGCCGGGTGACACCGTGCCCATCCCCGCCAGCCTGATCGGTGGAGGCCTGACCGGCTGGACGTTCCTGAAAGCCACGCAGGACCGCCAGCAGGCGGCGTTCGAGACATCCCCCGACATTCAGCGCCAGGCGGAGCGCATGCGCGAAAAGCTCTCCGAGCCTTTCACCCTGGACGACCTGATGGGCGACCGGCAGCTCTTGCGGCCCGTCCTGCAGAGCTTCGGCTTGGAAACGGAGATCGACAAGGGTGCCTTCGTGCGCCGCATCATCGCCGACGGTCCCGACGATCCGAGGGGTTTTGCGCGTCGTCTCAACAATCCCGATTTCATCGCACTGGCGACCGCCTTTCAGGCCGACGAAGAGGGCGTGATCCGCCTGTCCGGATCCAGCGTCGAACAGATGGTCCAGGATTATGAGGAGAAGGCGTTCCAATCCAATGTCGGCGAACAGGAACCGGACTTGCGCCTGGCACTGAATTTCGAAACCGAAATTTCGGAGCTGGCCGCCAACAGCGCCTCGGACCGTTCCTTCTGGTTCCGGGTGATCGGCA
>JBCCCX010000020.1:0-20554 GCA_039033275.1 Pseudomonadota bacterium
ATCGCGCAAGGCGGTCCGGCCGGGTGACCATCAGGGTGTCACCTTCACGAACGTAGTCGAGCGCGGCGGCGAGCTGGGGACGCACCAGCGCAGTGGATACAGACCCAAAGTGGCCGGGTTCTGCAATATGCTCGCTGGTCCGTGCATGCGAAGCACTTGCCTGGCCGAACTACCGAACGCCTTTATAAAGAATTGTTGCAGAGCAAGTTTCCTCTCCCCTTCTCCATCCAACTATGCAACCGTAGCTGTGGAGGATGCGATGCCGGGCGAAATGGAGCACGGAACCGTGCGCTTCGCGCTGCATGGGCCCGAAATATATCGAGACACTGACGAGGTTGAGGCGACTGTCTTCGCAAACAAGCTCGCACTTCTTGTCCTTGCTTTGAAAACCGCCGACGAAGCGGTAAACGAACGCCACGCCCACATTTATACGATCAAAAAGCTCAAGTCCTCCGTTCCCACAGTTTTGATTAAAGAGCGGCCGAACCCGAAGCACGAGCCGACTCTTATGGGAGCCAGGTCCGGGATACGAGGATTCCAAACGTGCCTAAATGCCGTCCGGCAAGGCGACACAGAACGCGCTCAGAACTTTGGGAATACCGCCAAGCATATATGGCGTCTAGCGACGGTCTCCAGGACGAAATTCACGTATGCCGAGGTGGAGCCTGAAAAGGGCGAGACATTCCGCATCGATGATCTTTTGTCAGAACAGGCAACGACTATTATATCGCCACGTGATGATAGACGGCTGGACGATGCAACGGTCTACTTCAAAGGCATAGCCCACGGGGCATTTGACGGAATTGTAAAGGGCGTTGATCTCCGGGGCAAACTGCCATCCGTTAAGCTGGTCCTCTCTGTGGGAGATAAGTCGATAGACTGTATCTGTCCCGAGAGGTACGTGAGCATTGATATGATCCGGTCGGCGCTAGATCGCAGAGTCCGCGCTGTAGGAGACGCCTATTACGATGGCCGATCAAAGCTGCCTCGTCGTCTAGAGGTGAACCGCTTCGATTCGCTAGAAGGTGAGAGCGACCTCATGCGGTGGAAGGGAGCGTTTGAACCATTCGTGCCCTCTGAGTTGGAGGAAACGAACGAATGAACCTGTTCTGGGACTCGTGCGTACTCATTCGCTACCTTACCCGCGAGCCAAACGAGCACCTTGGTGAAATCGACCAACTGATTGCTGACGCTCAGAAGGGGACGGTGCGCATTCACATGGCGTCCATCATGCTCGCGGAAGTCCGGCCCAGCCATATCAAACAGCGGCCATTCGCTAGCGTCTCAGCGTTCGTGAATGATTTCCAGCGCGGCTTTCGGCTAATTGAGCCCAGTCCTATCATCATGGCCCGCGCTGGCGAGCTTCGCGATGCTAGGCCCATCCTTCATCCAGAGCCTAGCGCACGGAAGATAAAGGGCGCCCAAGCTCCCAAGCAGAGGGTCATTGGAACTGCCGACGCCATTCATCTAATGACGGCCCTATACGTGCGAGACACGTTGGGCGTATCGGACTTGCAGTTTCAGACGTTCGATAGTGGGAAGGGGGCGAACTGGGAAGGCAAGTGCGTCCCGCTGCTAGGATTTGAGGACTGGTTTCCAGATGGCTACAGCACAGCTCAGACCAACGAAGTATCCAGTTTAGAGCGGTGCAGACCCTATCACCCAAGGCCAGACTTCGCCACGGTCGCAAGCAGATCGAATGGGCATGACGTCAAGAGCTTGCCCCGCCCTTGATAGAAGTAACACTTTACCGTCGACCTGCATCATCATGGTAGGAGGATGGCGCCCAACTTCGTTTGGCCGGAGTGCTCTGCCTCCGGATGTCGTTGTTAAATCTCCATCGTAGACCTACCCCCCTCCACAGACCTCGCCACGATCCGGCTGACCTGCTTCGCCGTCCAGCGGCCGTTGCGGGAGGTCTCCAGGCCCATCTCATTGAGGGTGGCGGCGATGGCGTTTAACGATTGCCCGCCCTTCTGAAGCGGTCCGATGATCTTCATGAACCGCACCGCATCTGCCTCGGCTCGCGCCTTCACCGCCTCGTTGCGTCTTCCGGTAGCGTCTCGCAGACCTCCAAGCTTCGTCCCCCGCTTCTTCGCAGCCTGAAGCGCCGCCTTGGTCCGCGTCGAGATGAAGTCACGTTCCTGCTCCGCCAGCGCCGCGTAGATATGCAGTTGAAACTTGTCGGCTTGCGGCATCGTCGCGACCCGAAGGTTCAGCTTCTTCTCCTCCATCAGCGCGGCGATGAAGCTGACCTTGCGGCTCAACCGATCGAGCTTGGAGACCAGTAGCTCCGCGCCGGTTGCCTTCGCCTTCTCAATCGCCGCTTCAAGCTGCGGCCGATCGGAACTCGCACCCGACACCACGTCCTTGAAGTCTGCCACGATCTCCCAAGGCTCCGGGGAGTAGTTGGCGAGGAAGAGGTCAATATCCCTTCGCTGCGCCTCCAGGCCGAGCCCTGAGCGCCCCTGATCCTTCGTGCTGACGCGGGTATAGACGACGTACTGTTTCACCTGGGCCTCCCGGCGTAGAGGCTACCTTACGTCGCGCTTTGTCAAACGTCAACGAACGTTGTGGCTGACACAACTTCGGCAGTCTTCCCATGCCGTGAGGTGTCTACCTCCTCCCCCATGACGTCCAGGTAGAGGGCTCGCAGCGTCCGCCGGCCGTCTTCAAGCCGCTCCGCCATGCCACTCTGCGCAGGAACCGCAGCCATGGCCGCCACAAGGCTTTCGTCCAGGCTTCGCACGTCTGCCGCGAGGCGGTCCCTTAGGGGCCACCACGTGCCTGCGGTAGTCCGTGCCGTGAACTCGGTTGCGTCATCGGGTACCATAAGGCCGCCCCTCCCGCCGCTCGTTGTGGAGGGTCTTCCGGTAAGCTTCGCCAACCTTTGTTGATGGGAACGGGGGCGGGGGACTTGTTCTCCTACCCCCTCCCCTCGGTGGTCACCCGCAATGGGCGGAGGCCCCCTCCCGGACGGGGGGAAAGCGCCCCCGTTGCCACGTATATTCGACCGCTCGCGTGAGTAGCGAAAATTTCCCCCAGCAAAATCCTCCGGCGGGAAACTCTGCGGCGGTGCTAGTGGCCTAGCTTCTCCAACAGGGCCTCGGCCGTGCCTTCCTTACCGGTTTGCTCCCTCGCGCGGTTCTCTTTGTAGGCATCGAGCACCTTCCGCTGGCGCTCCTGGACGGCCTCCTTCAGCAAGGGGCTCTCCCGAAGGACCGTCGCAAAGGCCGCCTCGCGGTAGCCTGAGAGGATTTTGGCGAGGGCAGCGACCTTCGTTCCCCGTACGTCCTTGGCCCCATCAGGTAGCCGCTGGTAAGCGTTGCTCTCGATGACCTGGCGCAGGCGCTCCTTCAGAGTCAGGCCGCCAAGCTTGATCGTCCCGGACAGCTCCTGGAAGTAGTCGAAGGCCTGCCGGCCGTTCTCCAGCGTGGTCTCGCGGAGGTCGACGCCCTTGCGGCGAGGCGACGGCGGGGTGAGGCCCCATCCTGTCTCCAGGGCTATGCGGTTGTTCTCCGCCTCCACGAAGTCCGCAGTATCGTCCGTAGTCACTCCGATGCGCTTCAGGACAGGTTCTCCGAGCGCCGTGCGGACGGGTGGCAGGGTCTCCGAGTAGCCGGGGAGATCCTTCAGGATCGTATCGAGCAACCCGCGAGCGTCCCTTAGGTAGGGGTCCGGGTTGGTCCCTCGGATCAAGGAGGAGGCGGGGAGGATAGCCCGCGCCATGGTCCCGGCCTGCTTCGCCAAATGCCGCTCTGGGTCGGAGGCCGCCCGGAAGAACTGGGTCAGGCTCTGAAAGAACGTCTTGTCGCTGAAGTTCCGCGCCACGGCGAGTGCCACGGCTCCAAGCCCCTTCTCCACGTCCTTCGCATTCGCGTTGATCTGCTGCATCTCCACCAGGTCGGCCGCTATGCTCATCGCCATCCCGACAGGATCGAAGCGGCCGAGGGGGAAATAGGTCCGCGCCCCGTCGTCACCTTCAAGGACGATCGAGTAGGGCCGCCACCCCGTCGCCTCCATTTCCTTGCGGGTCGTGAGGTCGCGCGGGCCGCCACCGGTTAGCTTGCCGGCCAGGGTCAGGCTCGCGGCGGCGGACAGTGCGAGGGCTCCCAAAGACATTTGCCCGATAGCGTGGGCCTTCGCCTCATCGCCCTTCGCGCCCCTGAGGGCCTGGGTATACTCCTTCTGAAGGAGGTTGAGCCCCGGGGTCATCTTCCAGGCATAGCGTAGGACGTTCACGGGGGTCTTGACGAAGGGGAGAATGAAGGCGGTGGCAGGAACCGCAGCACGAAAGTCACTCACGCTCTTGCCGATCGCCCCGAAGTGGGTCTCGTAGTCGAGTTCCTGCTGGAAGGTCGTCACGCTGCTTTCCCGGAGCGCTTCCACGTCCAGCCCGCGCCCTGCCTCATCGAAGGACCCGGCGAACTGCTCTTGGACGAAGTCGTCGCGCTCCTTACCCGAGAGGCCCCGGGCGTCGGCCTCAGAGAGGGCCTTCGCCTTGACGACCGCGTGGTAGCGCATGGTCCGGAAGAGTTCGTCCATCGTGCCGAGCGCCCGGGTCGGGAGCCCGAAGACGTTCCTATAGGAGATGGACTTCACGACGTTCTCTAGGAGGTCCATCGGCCCCTCGATTGCCTTCCACTCCATCGGTTTGGTGGACGTGCGGCGAGACTGCTGGAAGTACTCGTCGGCGTGGGGAGCGAGAGTGCTATCCCCCTGCTTGAAAGCCTTCAGTGCGGCACCCAAGGCATCCATAGTCGCGCCGACCGTAAGTGCGTACTCGCGGACCGCCCTCTTGCGAAGCTCCGTTCCCCGGCCGCCTAGAGCCAACGCCCCGATGAACTTCTCGGTCGGCCGCGCGACGGTCATATAGGCGTTGCTGGTGACGTTCACGACATGCGTCGGGTAGAGCCAAAGGAGGCCGTTGGTCATCGAAAACGTGGCCTCCTCCACGACGCGGGAGAGGAACGAGGGGTTGGAGAGGGCGACGATCGCGGCCGGGTTGCCGTCTGCGTCCTCCAAGAGCTTGGCGAGGACCTTGGGGTCGTAGCCCTTCATGGCCTCCAACTGTTCTGGCGTGACCTTGAAGTCCGACCTTGCGCGTCTCAGGGTCCGGCCCGCGTTGGCCGCCATGGAGCGCCCGGCAGCTACGACCTCGGCCTGTTTGGCCAGCAACAGCCGCAATCGGTCCCCGGCCTTCACCTCGTCCATTCCCAGGCTCTCCGTTGTGCCCATCCGAATGCGCTTCGCCAGGTCCATCACCTCATGCGCGAGCTTGTTGGCAACAAGGAACGACGCGCCCATATCGGCGGCCATCGTCTGGGCGGCCTCGCCTTGGGACCTGAGGGCTCCGAGAAGGAGGTCCGGGTCTTCACCGAACAGGTCCGCGCGGCTCCCGATCATGGCTCTCACGCGGGCATCTGAGAGGACTGCACCGCCCCTCGCCACGTCGAACTGAGGCCGCAGCGCTTCCACGGTCCGGTCTACAAGCTCTCTCGCGCCAGCCTCACTATAGAGGAGTTGGTCCGGCGTCCTCCCGCCCTTGGCGAAGGTATGGCCCGCCGTCTCCGCCGCTTCCCGCGAGCCCGCCGCCGCGATGGCCCGCCGGTCTGCCTCAAAGCCCTCTACGATCTCCTTGGCGTTTAGCTCGGTGGCGACGGCAAGCTCCGCTGCGCGGTCCACCACGGCATCTCCAGGGCGAGCCGGCGCGGAGGTCAGGTCACCTAGAGCGCCCGCCACCGCTCGCTCCCCTACAGCGTCAAGCGTCGCATCGTTCGGTCGTAGGGTCCGAAGGTCGGTCGCTAGGGCGCCTTCAAGCTCTGCGTCGAGAGGGTCCACCGCCTGTCCCGGTCCCACGTCGCCCGCGCGGGTTGGAGTCGCTTGAAGGTCCGCTACCAGGGCTTCGTCAAGCTCCGCTCCAAGCGCCGCATCGGCCGCGAGGTCTTCCGCCGCTTCGTCTGCCGGGCCGTCGCGCTGGACGGACAGGGAGGTCGCTTCTTCAAGTGCTGCGTTGGCCTCCTCCACCTTTCCGGCCCGGCCTAGCCTCAAGGCGCGGGTGGAGGCGGCGAAGATGCCGATAAGGGCGAAGTCCATCCCGATGCCTTCGAGGGCGTTCTTGAAGCGTCCTTCTGCGGCGCTGTCCTTCGGGTCGGCCGCAAGGTAGTCCGTCACCGGGTTCTGTAGGTCCGGGAACTGTTGGACGAGGTTGGACAGGCGCTCTTCGTGGGGGTCCAGCACGAGCGCCCCGGCGGCGGCTCCGCGTCCCACCTCATAGGCGGCCAGCGCGGCCTTGCCCTTGGCGGCGGCTCGGATGGGGGCGGTGATCTTGCCTACCCCGATCATCCCCGTAGCGAACTGCGCGACCCCTTCGGTGAGCCCGTAGACGAAGCTCTGGTGCTCCTGGCGCATCTCCCGCTGGGCCTCGACGCCCTGGCGGAAGTCGCTCTTGTCCTCCTGGGCGGGCTCACCGAGTACGAAGTCCTTCGTCTGGAAGCCCGCCTCCGCCACGCCAGCGCCCATCGCGTTCAAGGCCTCGCCTATCGGCCCGGGGACGGTCAGGTTCTCTTGAAATTCCTCGTAGTCATCCGGGGACTGGCCCACCTCGTAGTGCTTGGACTGGCCCGCCCCGGGGAGCTTGCCGGACAACGCTGCGGCGGCTCGGGCTGCGCCTTCGGACGGTCCTTGCGCGGGCTGCGTGGCTTCCTCCGCCAACTCGGCGTCGATGGCAGCATTCCAAGCGGCCTTACCGGGATAGGGATAGGACGGCTGGCCGCCGCCTCCATTCTCGGCTCGCTTCGCTCGGGGCTCCGCAAGTTCGGCGTCGATGGCGTCTTGGAGGATGTCGGTCATGTCGGGTCCTGACGATGCTTTGGGTGGTGGCGATCGGTGCGCTCATCTGAATGGGGTCGCGCCGCGTAGGGGGCTTGGTGTCGGTCTCTTGGTCGGAGAGACGTGGTTGGGGAGGACTGATCCGACTTCTCGCAAGGACAGAATACCTAGCTAACGAGAATGTCGGTTCGGCCCCGGTCTCATCTCGGTGGCCCGGTCGGTCGCCACGCGGAGTAGGTCTCAGGGTTGAACGGGGAGACGGGGCCGGGCGCTACGTGGAAGCCGTCCGCAAGGCCGCTCGGTCCCATGCCGGTCATGCGGCGGTGAAGCTTGCCGCGTCCTATAGCGCCGTAGGACCATTCGCGGAGGCGGGCGAGGTTGCGGCGGAGGTCCTTCTGATAGCTCGGGTGCGATGGGTCGGTCCCGCAGTGCGCCAGCCACGCCTCGGCCATCTCGCGGAGGGTCACCGGGTGACCGCGCGAAGCCAACCGAAGGGAGAACGCGGCACGGTCACGGCCGAGAGGTGTCTTACGATCGAGCATTGGGTTGCCCCCTTCGTTCGGGCGTGCGGGAGGGTTCACGGCGGGCCTGTCGAGCCGGCGGCGGGTTGTCTTGGGGTCGGATAGGTTTGGGGGAGTCGTCGCGGGGAACAGCGGGCGGGTCGCTATGGGTAGGCCTGGGACGCTGAAGCTCCCCTATGCCCTCAAGGGCCCTAGGTCTTGAAGGCGGGCCTGGAGGCGTGAGACCCCATTCGTATTGAGCATGGCTGGAGGAGCGGCATAGGCGGTCGGTCTACCTCCCCTCTCCCTCGGCGCGGCGACGCTTCGGTGCGGAGCCCTTCAGTTCCACCACGGACTAAAGCTGTGCGGAGTTCTTAAAGTAGCCCTCTCGGTGACCTCGTGGTCTGTCTGAGAGGGAGGGTCTTGAAGTCAGCCTCGCGGTGATGAGGGAGAGGGGCGACAGACCCTGCCGGGGTCTCCTCCTTTAAGTCTACCTAGAGTACCTAAAGGCAGCCGGGGGGGGCTTCTCTAATAGGTGGCTATTAGACGGTGGCCACTCATCTGCCCGCACGCCCTCCTCAGAATGGTAGCTGTTGGTCCGCCACCGCCCCTCTGTAAGCGCCTCTTCTTCTTAATGGTGGCTATTCGCTCCGGCTGAGACTGTAGAGTGGGGAGCGGCGATACGACATCTAAGCACCGCTCCCCACCGCCTCCAGTTAGCCCGTGGAAGGCCCCGCGTGGGTAGCGATGTGGACTGGACCCACCCAGAACAGCCGGTCACCACCGGCCGTCCTCGCGGTCTCCAACCCCCAACCGGTTTGACTAGGCCGCCACCCTTCCGCGAACTCGGCGTAGAACTCACGGCGGCCGACGCGGAGGGAGAGGAAGCGCAGGCCGATCGCCAGTTCGATGTCGGGGCGGGTTAGGGCTAGTTCAATCATAGCAAGCGTGCTCCAGGTCTATCTGGCGGGGGTGAATGACGAGCTAGGCGGCTAGGGTTTCGGCGCTCGCTAGGTCGATCGCACGGCAGAGGGCATTGAGGTTCGCCAAGTAGGCCTGCGGCTCGATTGCGGCCTCCGCGTCCGCCTCCACCGCCGCGCTCCACGCCTCTTCAGCAAGCGCCACGGCGCTACTGACAGACAGTCCGCGTGCATCCCGCTCCGCCTGCCCTGCGCCGACGACCCGGTACGCTTCGGACGAATAATCGAAGTCCGGAGACTCATCCCGCCTCCGCATCGCCTCGTGAAGCCCGGGGGCCCCGAAGACGCGGGCCAGGGTGAACCTCAAGTCCGGCTCATAGTGAAGCTTCACGTAGTGCTTGTTCGTCGGCCTTCCGGTCGGCCCGTTGGCGTTCACGTGCACCGATCCGCCGAACCGCGTCAGTTCCATGAGAAGCGCAGCGTCCAGGGCGCTCATCATGATGAACGCTTGCCGTTCCGTCCCGCTGGCGCCGGCGAGCAGGAAGTGCCGCTGAAGCTCCGGCGGCAAGTCCGCATCCTCCACGTTGAGCGGCCCCTGGTAGGAAACCGAAGGCCGCGCCACGGCCAACGCTGCGGCGGCGTCGTGAAGTCTCTCCAGGGTGATGAGCGGGTGGGCGGCGTCTCTATCAGGCATACTGTGCTCCTGTTTGGCCGAGTGAAAGGGTCCTCAGGTTCACGATGAAAACCCATGGTTCGAGTCCGCTATCAGGACTCGCACTAACTGCCGTCGCGTGAGATCGAACTAGACCTTTACGCGACAATGTCAACAGAAAAAGCGCCCATGGCACAGTATAGCTAGAATAGAAACTCTAAGTATCAACTTGTTGTCTAGTGGTACTGTGCCCCCGGAGGGGTTTGGACTGCGCTGTACACTTGACGAGACTTAAGCCCGCGCCTGCGCCGCCATCGAACTGTGTTACAGTCCTGCGCTACAAACCCTTGATGTCGGACGAATTATGCCTTACAAATCAATGCATAGGCATCTGAAAGGCGCAGTCCTCTTCTGGGCACCATTCTCTTGTCCGACATGATCCGAGAATGACCGAGAGGCCCCGCAACTGCGGGGCTTTTTCGTTTCTGGCGTCCGGCGTCGTCCGATGCGGTGTGTTGGTATCCGGGCCGAGTGTTGGTAGATTTGTTGGTATCGAGCCCGCCGGAGCGGCGATCCTGCGGGTATCATACCAACAGCGATACCAACACATGCCGCTAACGGATAGACAAATCAAAGCCTTACGGCCTTCGGAACGCATCCAGAAGATCAGCGATGGCGGTGGATTGCAGCTTCATATGATGCCCACGGGCTCCAAGCTCTTTCGCCAGGCCTATCGATTCGACGGCAAGCAGAAGCTTCTCGCCCTGGGCAGCTATCCGGCCGTCACGCTGGCCGAGGCCCGCGCCAAGCGGGATGCAGCTAAGGCGCTCCTAAAGGCCGGCCTCGACCCGTCGCATCACATCAAGCTGGAGCGCATGGCCAAGGCCGAGGCCAGTGCCAACACGTTCGACGCCATCGCTGATGAGCTACTGGCCAAGGCCGAGCGCGAAGGCTTGTCCGCTAACACGATCGCCAAGAAGCGATGGCTTCTCTCCCTCGCCCGCCCGGACCTTGGACACCGGCCGATCGCCGACATTACGCCCGCCGAGGTACTGGTGCCGCTGCGCCGGGTGGAAGCGAAGGACAACTTCGAGACAGCCCGCCGCCTGCGGGCCGTCATCGGCCAGGTCTTTCGCCTTGCAGTCGCAACCGCGCGGGCCGAGAGCGATCCGACCTACGCCTTACAGGGCGCCCTGACGACGCCTAAGGTCCGCCATCGCGCCGCGCTGATCGACCGCGATGCGTTTGCCGGGCTGATACGCGCCGTGTGGTCCTATGACGGCGCACCGGACACGCGGGCCGCGTTGCAACTCATGGCCCTTCTCTACCCCCGCCCCGGCGAGCTACGCGCGGCCGAGTGGTCGGAGCTCGATCTTGCGAAGGCCGAATGGACCATACCCGCCGAGCGCACCAAGATGCGCCGCGCCCATCGCAAGCCCTTGCCGGATGCCGCCGTAACCATCCTGCGGGACGTCTCGACGCGCAACGCCCACGCCCGCTTCGTCTTCCCTGCGATCCACACCACGCAGCGAACGATGAGCGAGAACACGATGAACGCCGCCCTGCGCCGCATGGGCTTTACTAGGGACGAGGCGACCGCGCACGGATTCCGGGCAAGCGCGTCGAGCCTTTTGAACGAGAGTGGGAGGTGGTCGGCAGACGCAATCGAGGCCGAGCTTGGCCATGCGGACCCGGACGGCGTGCGGCGCGCCTATCACCGCGCGGCCTACTGGGAAGAGCGTAGCAGAATGAGCGAGTGGTGGGCGAACGAGATCAACGAGCTGCGCGCATGACGACAGCATGGGAAGACGAAGCGTGCTTGTTCGACGGGGGCGTTTTATTGAACGCGCTTGCAAGCCGAAATTTAGAGCAAATGGATGTCGGCCAACGCAATCGCACCATCGATATAGAAGTCCTCGTCAACGATCTTCACCCAGCGTCAGAAGCGCGTCGGCCTGAGTTGTTTGATCTGCCCCGCGAGGACAGAGTCGAAGTCGGACAGAGTGTTTTGCGCGATCGCGCCGCCTTTCACGAACATCTAATCAGTCTATCAACGGCGAACCTCACCCTGGAAGTGCGCAAGCGTTGGGGCCGGAACGGATACGCCAAGACGGAAGATCCAATCGGCCGCGCATTCCTCCAATCCGATCATGCCGCTGACGAATGGTTTTTCTCGCGTTGCGCCTATTGGACAACGCATGAAGCGGTCGCACTTTCATTCGGCCGGAACCCGATCATCATCGAACCGCTGTTTGCGGCATACCTGATGGACCGATCGGCTTTCGCGAGAGCGTTCGTTGACCGGGTT
Source organism: Pseudomonadota bacterium (assembly GCA_039033275.1). Lineage (GTDB taxonomy): Bacteria > Pseudomonadota > Alphaproteobacteria > Caulobacterales > Maricaulaceae > Litorimonas. The sequence continues at coordinate 11,212 of JBCCCX010000020.1, forward strand.
CAACTTATTGAGCGGGCACAACGTGTCGAGCAACTGACGTTAGATGCAGTGGAACCGAAGGCGTTTGCATGTTGGCTAAGAGACATGCGCATAGATGCACCAGGATGGGTCTTGGCCTTAGCCAGCGACCGAACGCCAAACCCTACGGACTATCAATCAGCCGCATCCAGCGCGTCCGCGCAAACACGTGAAAGACACACGATGTTGCGGCTCATCGCCGCGATGGCGGTTGATGGGTACGGCTACAATCCGAGCGCAGCGCGGTCTGATGTAACGTCGCAGGTTGTGGCCGCATCAGAAAGGATCGGCCACGCACAAAGCGCGAATACAGTCCGTAAGTATCTCAAGGAGGCCGCCGAGCTGGTGCCTCCCGACCTCTATCGCGATGATCGTTGAAGCTCAGTTGAGGATCGCTAAAGCTCAAGTGCGCCTCTTCCGCAATCGTTCCTAGCAGAACCGTGCCGTCACTTACCGGACGGGACGGACCCATGACAGACTACCCAGCACACGCTTCACCCGCGCTCCTTCGCCTTTCCCAGATCATCGGCCCCGGCAACCCGATCCCCGTGTCGAAGTCGACATGGTGGCAGGGTGTGAAGGACGGCCGCTTTCCCAAGCCGCTCAAGCTCGGCCCACGCGTCACGGTATGGCGCGAAGAGGACGTTCGCGCGTTGGTCGAGAAGGGTGTGTCGTGACATGCCGCGCCGACCCAACGCGCGGGCCATCAAACGCCATCGCAGTTACACCGTGGACGAGGCGGCCCGTGCGCTCGGCATCGCCAAGGGCACGGTCCGCCGCTGGCTGAAGGCAGGCCTGCCCGCCCTGACCGAGCAGCGCCCCGCCCTTATCCTCGGCCGCGACCTTGTCGCCTTTCTGGGCAGGCGAGCAGCGACAAAGGCGACATGCGAGCTACACGAGGCTTGGTGCTTCTCGTGCCGTGCGCCGCGCGCACCCGCCTACGGCGAGGTCGAGTATCACGCCCTGACCCCGACGAGCGGCAACATGCGGGCGCTGTGCGAGGCCTGCACGACCGTGATGCACAAGCGCGTCTCGGCCAACCGGCTGGGCGCGTTGCGGGCGCTGGTGACGGTCGCGGTCAGACATCCCGAAGGACGCATAGATAAGGGCCACGGCCCCTGTCTGAACGATCACTTCGGAAAGGACCGAGCAGCATGACCAAAGAGCATGCACAAAAGCGGCGCCACCATGCCCGCAACGAGCGCATCAAGCGGGCCTACTTCGCCTATCTGGAAGAGGCCAAACGCATGAACCCCAAGAGCGTCGATCAAGTCGCGGCGGCCCTATCGGCCTTCGAGGCTTCGACCGGCTGGAAGGACTTCAGCGCCTTCCATATCGAGCAGGCCCGTGCCTTCAAGCGCAAGCTCAACGAGGCGATCAACCCCGAGACGGGCAACCCGCTCGCCAAGGCGACCATCGTGGCGCGGCTGCGCGCGGTGAAGGCGTTCTTCCAATGGCTCACCGGCCAGCCTGGCTATCGCTCCAAGCTCACCTATGCCGATGCGGACTACTTTAACCCAACCGCCAACGACGGGCGCATCGCGGCGGCCGTGCGCGAGCGTCCCGTGCCGAGCGTCGAGCAGATCCAGCACGCGATCGAGAGGGCGCCCGCGCGAACGCCCCTAGAGCGGCGCGACCGCGCGCTTCTCGCCTTCATTCTTCTCACGGGCGCGCGAGACGATGCCGTCGCCTCTCTTAAGCTACGCCATATCGACCTCGCCGCCCGCCGGATCGACCAGGACGCGCGCGAGGTGCGCACTAAGAACCGGAAGACGTATCCGACATGGTTCTTCCCCGTCGGCGACGAGATCGAGACCATCGTATGCGAATGGGTAGACGAGCTACGCACCCAGCACCTCTTCGGTCCCGACGACCCGCTCTTCCCCGCGACCGAGATCGGCTTGAGCGAAGCCCGCCAGTTCGTCCCGATTGGCCTCAAGCGCGCGCACTGGTCGAACGCCGACCCGATCCGCCGCATCTTCCGCGAACGCTTTGAGGGCGCGGGCCTGCCCTACTTCAACCCGCACAGTTTCCGAAAGACGCTAGCGCAACTCGGCGAGCGAGTATGTCAGACGCCGGAGGTCTTCAAGGCGTGGTCGCAAAATCTCGGCCACGAGAAGGTGCTGACGACCTTCACGAGCTACGGTGCCGTTTCCCGCCATCGGCAAGCCGAGATCATCGCGGACCTTCGCGCAGGTGCGGACGGCGATATCCTAGACGCCGAGACGTTGAAGATCGCCCGCGCATTGAAGCGTGGTGGTCTGACGCTCTCCTAGGGTGGCCAGGCCGTGCCCCTTGTCCCCCTATCCATCATGCGGCAAGACCGGGCGGGGATGCCTTGGGGAAGCCATGTACGAAACCGCCTTCCGCTCGATCGACAATCATTTGCGCCGCGACGACGGCCCGTCGTCCGAGCTGGACTATGTCGAGCAAACGTCGTGGGTGCTCTTCCTCAAATATCTGCACGACCTGGAATCGGAGCGCGAGGACGCGGCCGCGCTCGACGGGCGGGATTACGTGCGCATCATCGACGGCGATTTCGCGTGGGACGAATGGGCCGCCCCGCGCGGCGCCGACGGTCAGATCGACCATGACGACGCCGAGACCGGGCCGGACCTGATCGCCTTCGTCGATAATGAGCTGTTCCCACACCTCGCGGGCTTTCGCGAGACGGCGAGCGGCCCGGACACGATCGAATACAAGATCGGCGAGATCTTCTCCGAACTGCGCAACCGCTTCCGCTCCGGCTTCGTGCTGCGCGACGTCATCGAAGTCGTCGACGGCCTGTCGTTCAACACCTCGGCCGAGCGGCACGAGCTGTCCGATCTATACGAGCAGCGCATCAAGCGCATGGGCAATGCCGGCCGCAACGGGGGCGAGTATTATACGCCCCGCCCGCTCATCCGCGCCATCATCCAGGTCATCGACCCCAAGATCGGGGAGACGCTCTATGACGGCGCCTGCGGCTCGGCGGGCTTCTTGTGCGAGGCCTATGACCACATGCGCCGGGATGACTTGTCGGCGGGCGCGTTCGAGACGCTTCAGCGCCGCACGCTCTACGGGCAGGAGAAGAAGTCGCTCGCCTACGTGATCGGCGTGATGAACATGGTGCTGCACGGGCTCGACGCGCCCAATATCCGGCACGCCAACACGCTGGCCGAGAACGTGATGGACATCGGCGAGGACGAGCGGCACGACGTGGTGCTGGCCAACCCGCCCTTCGGCGGCGGCGAGCGGGCCGAAGTCCAACACAACTTTCCCATCCGCTCCGGCGAGACGGCCTATCTCTTCCTGCAGCACTTCATCCGCAAGCTGAAACCGGGCGGCCGCGCGGGCGTGGTGATCAAGAACACCTTCCTCACCAACACCGACAACGCCTCCGTGGCCCTGCGGCGCGAGCTTCTGGAGCGGTGCGATCTGCACACCGTGCTCGACTGCCCGTCCGGCACCTTCCAGGGCGCGGGCGTCAAGACGGTGGTGCTGTTCTTCGTCAAGGGCGCGCCCACACGGAAAATCTGGTTCTACCAGCTCGACCCCGGCCGGAACTTGGGCAAGACCAACGCCCTGGCCGATGCCGATCTTACCGACTTTCTGGCCCTGCAACCGGCCCGCGCGGACGGCCCGCAATCCTGGACCGTGCGGCGCGGCGACCTCGACGAAGAGACGCTCGATTTGGGCGTGCGCAACCCCAACGCGCCCGAAGCCGCGCCCTTGCGCGCCCCGCACGAGATCATCGACGCCATGCTGACCCGCGACGCCGAGACGGCCAAGCTGTTGGACGAGATTCGGGGGATGCTGTGAAGGCGGGGTGGGAGGTCAAGCCGCTGGAGGAGGTGGCGGACCATTGTCTTGGCAAGATGCTCGACAAGCACAAGAACAAAGGAACGCCGCGTCCTTACCTTCGCAACATAAACGTAAGATGGTTCGATTTTGATCTGACGGATGTGAAGGAGATGCGATTTGAGGACCATGAGTGCCATCGCTACACAGTTCAGCGCGACGATGTCGTTATCTGCGAAGGCGGCTATCCAGGACGATGCGCGATCTGGAATGAAGACGAGCCAATTTTCTTTCAGAAGGCTCTGCACCGCGTAAGGTGTGGATCGGAACTCAGACCAGAATGGCTTGCGTACTACCTTAGCCACATGGACGCCAGCGGCGACCTAACAAGCCATTTCTCTGGTACAGGCATTCAGCATTTTACTGGGAAAGCATTAGGTACCTTACCCATCCCACTCCCCCCGCTCGACGAACAACGCCGCATCGTCGCGGTTCTGGACGCGGCGCACGAGGCCCTTGCCCGCGCCCGCGCCAATGTCGAGGCGAACTTGGCGGATGCTAGCGATGTAGTTCAAGCTGAACTAACAGAATTATTCGATCGCAAACTTGAATCTTGTGAGACGAGGACATTTGATGAGATCAAATCTGAAACCCTCATTGGCTTATTGCGAAACAAAGCTGAGCAAAGCGCTGATCGAGCTTATGACTACCTGAAAATGCAGCACATAGCGAACGATAATCGCTACAAAGGAGGCATCGCAGATCGGATCGACTGCACCCCTGAGGAGCTGCGTAAATTTAGGCTGGCGAAAGGAGATTTTCTATTCAATACGAGAAACAGTCGAGAACTCGTTGGAAAAAGCTGCGTTTTGGAAACTGAGCCGGACAATCCGACCGTACATAATAACAACGTGATGCGAGTGCGTTTCAATCCTGAGATTATTCCTCATTATATAGCGCTTGCATTCCGTTCGCAGCGGATAAGACGAGAAATAGAGCCTTTGAAAAGTGGCACAACTAGCGTTGTTGCCATTTACTATAACGCTCTCAGGAATATACGGATACCAATTCCAGATCAGCGCAGCCAATCTTTCATTGTAGAGAGATTCGAAAGGCTAGATGATTTAGGACAACGCTTGTCATCACGGTATAATCGCCAGCTCACCGACCTCACCGACCTCCGCCAATCCCTCCTCGCCGCCGCCTTCCGAGGCGAGCTGACGTGACGCCGCTGCGCCGCCTGTCGCCGCTCGACGCGCCCGAAACCGAGGCCGAGACGCGCACCAACCGGATCACCCCGGTGCTGCACGCGGCCGGGTGGGCGAGCGTCGACGGCGCGCGGATGCGCGAGGAATTGCTGGCGCCGGGCCGCATCCAGCGCGGCGGCCGGCGCATCAACCCCAAGCCCGCCGACTATGTGCTGATCCTGCACGGCCGCCCGCTCGCCGTGGTGGAGGCCAAGAAGCATGGGGTGGGCGCGGGCGCGGGCGTCGCGCAGGCGAAAGACTATGCCGACCGGCTCGGCACCCGCTTCGCCTACGCCACCGACGGCGCCGAATGGTACGCCATCGACATGGACGAAGGCCGCGAAGGCGCGCTCGATCCGGGCGCCTTCCCCACGCCCGCCGAGCTGTGGGAGCGCACCTTCGGCCGCGCCCGCGCCGGAAACGAGACGGCGCTGCAAGCCCTGTCGGACGCCGTCTCCGCCGGACCGGACGAGGCGGGCCCGCTCGCCCACGCCGCCCCCCGCGCGCTCGACGACGCCAACGCCTGGCGCGTCCGCTTCGGCGCCGTGCCCTATGAGGCGGCGGGCGGCAAGTGGAGCCCCCGCTATTACCAGCGCCGCGCCATCGACGCCGCCCTCGACGCCGTGGCCGAGGGGCGCCGCCGCGTGCTCCTCACGCTCGCCACCGGCACCGGCAAGACGGCCATCGCCTTCCAGACCGCCTGGAAGCTCTATCAGGCGCGTTGGAACCTGACGGGTGAGGGCACCCGCCGCCCGCGCATCCTCTTCCTCGCCGACCGCAACATTCTCGCCGACCAAGCCGTGAACGCCTTCGGCGCCTTCGAGGCCGACGCTATCGTGCGGATCGACCCGAAAGCCATCCGCAAGCACGGCGGCGTGCCCAAGAACGGGGCCGTCTTCTTTTCAATCTTCCAGACGTTGATGACCGACAAGGCAGGCGCGGCTCGCATGTCGGACGAGGACGCCGAAGACGACGCGCCCTTGGAGCATACGGCCGAGCCGAACTATCTCGACTATCGGCCCGACTTCTTCGATTGCATCATCGTCGACGAGTGCCACCGGGGCGGTGCGAACGACGAGTCGAGCTGGCGCGGCATCCTGGAGCATTTCGCCCCGGCCGTGCAGATCGGCCTGACGGCCACGCCGAAGCGCAAGGCGAACGTCGACACCTATCGCTATTTCGGCGAACCGGCCTACGAATACGCCCTCAAGACCGGGATCGAGGACGGCTATCTCACGCCCTTCAAAGTGCGCCAGATGGCCTCGACCATGGACGAATTCACCCCGCTCCAGGGCGATGTGGCCGATGGCGAGATCGACTACGGGCGCACCTATTCCGAAGCCGAACTCAATCGCGTCATCGAAGTGCCCGAACGCGAGCGCGCCCGCGTGCGCGAATTCCTCGGCCAGATCAATCAGAACGAGAAGACGCTCGTCTTCTGCGCCACGCAAAAGCACGCCGCCCTCGTGCGCGACCTCATCAATCAGGAGGCCAAGAGCGCCGACCCGAACTATTGCGTGCGCGTGACGGCCGAGGACGGCGACCGCGGCGATCAGGCCCTGCGCGACTTTCAGGACAATGAGCGCACCATCCCGACCATCCTGACGACCTCGCAAAAGCTGTCGACCGGCGTCGACGCCCGCAATGTGCGCAACATCGTGCTGATGCGGCCGGTGGGCTCGATCGTCGAATTCAAGCAGATCGTCGGGCGCGGCACGCGCACCTATCCCGGCAAGGACCATTTCACGATCATCGATTTCGTGAATGCCTACGAGCACTTCCGCGATCCCGAGTGGGACGGCCCGCCCGAAGAGGTGACAGCGCCCGCACCCAAGCCGGACGATCCGGAGGCGCCACCGCCCACACTTGAGCCGAACGAGCCCGATGACGAGAGCGGCAACGCAAGCCCGCGCAAGGCGGTTCGCGTCACGCTGGGCGGCGTGCGGTCGCGCGAGATTCAATTCATCAGCACGACGACCTATTGGCTGAACGGCGCCCAAGTCAGCGCCGAGCAATTCCTGCGTCATCTCTTCGGCGACCTCTCGGAGATGGTCGGCGACGAGGACGAGCTGCGCGCCACGTGGAGCGATCCGAACCGACGCGCAGTCTTCGTCCGACGGCTCGCCGAGCGCGGCTACGACGCCGAACGCCTGGACGCCATGCGCGATTTGATCAACGCGCCCGGCTCCGACATCTTCGACGTTCTGGCCTATGTCCGCTTCGAGTTGACGCCGCTCACCCGAATCGCTCGGGCCGACCGCGTGCGCGAGACCGAATTGGCCGATCAGGTCGAAGAGATGAAGGCCTTTCTGGCAGGCGTTCTCGCCAATTACGAACGCGGCGGCTATGAGGAACTCGACCCAAGCCAATTGAGCACGCTTCTCATCGCCCGATATGGCTCGATCGCCGACGCCAAGCGGAAGCTAGGCCCGATTTCCGCGATCAAAGACGCTTTCACGAGCGTCCAACCGACGATCTATCGAGCCTAGAAATTTCATTTGTTGGTAGATTTGTTGGTATCGTGCGGAAACATCCTGACGTTCGGCATTGGTCGTCAATAGCTTAGCGTTAATGTGCGGCGCCTCTTCTGGCACCAAGGGCCCTCTAAGCCCTTGAGACGATGCGCTTCATTTTATTCAAGCAGGTGCGCTCGCCGGGCTCTGCTACAGCGGTGAGCCACGACGCCTCTGCGCCGGGCGGCATCGATGCGCCGTACGGAATTGGCGCATCGCCAGGTCGGAAACTCATCGCAAGCGCCCGTGACAGATGCGATCGGGCGTAAGGGGTCAGGCGCCCGCGAACTGGAAGTCGCTCGCGTCGATCTGCGCCTGGGTCACGCCGCTGAGCGTGAGCATGTCGCCATTGCCGAGATCGATGGTCGCGTTGCCGGCCGCGTCCTGGCCGAGCCTACCCTGCACGGCCGCGAAATCGGTCAGGCCGGAGGCTGTGGTGTTCAGCAAGTCCGTGCCGTTCTCGAAGCCGAAGACGGTGTCGGAGCCATTGGTCATCGTGGAGAGCACGATGTCGCGCGCGCCGTCGGCATTGCCGAGATAGATCTGGTCGTCGCCCGCCCCGCCGAACACGCTGTCGGCGCCGGCCGCGGCGAAGAGCGTGTCGTTGCCCGCCCCGCCATAGATCGTGTCGGCGCCGCCGCCGGCCGCGACCTGATCGTTGCCCGCGCCGGCGCCGATCTCGTCGTCGCCCGTGCCGCCGGCGGCCGTGTCGTCGCCGGCGCTGCCGAACACCTTATCGTTGTCCGCGCCGCCATAGACGGCATCGGAATCCGCGCCACCGATTACCAGGTCTTGGCCGGTCGCACCGAACAGGCTGTCATTGCCGGTGCTGCCGCCGAGCGTGTCGTTGCCGGCGCCGGCCGCCACACCGTCATTGCCGGCGCCGCCATAGACCTGATCGTTGCCCGTGCCGGCCGCGAGATTGTCGTTGCCATTGCCGCCAAAGACGATGTCGTCGCCATTGCCGCCCAGCGCCTGATCGTCGCCGTCGCCGCCGAACAGACGGTCATTGCCGTCCGCGCCGGCCATCGTGTCGTTGCCGGCGCCGCCGATGAGTTGGTTGTCGGCCTGGTTGCCGGTGATGTTGTCGTTGCCGTTGCCCGTGGTGGCGTTCTCGATCAGCGCGCGCGCATCGTTATTGTGCAGCAGCGCATTCCACAGGCTGCCCCGAGCCGGCTGGTCGCCGGCGGCCGCGTTGAGCTGCGGCACCTGATCGGCCGACAGGGTGGAGTGGCCGCCCGGCGTCAGATCGACCGTGACGCCGTTGCCATAACCGGAAAAATCGTAGGTGTCGGTGCCGTTGCCGTCCCAGATCGTGCGGAAGACGACATTGTCGCCCGGCGTCGACACCAGCTGCCCGTTGATCGAGAAGGCCCCCGTCGTTGGGTTGAACCCGTAGGTCGTGTCGCCCGCATTGGTGTTGTAGTTCGCGCCGTACATGTATTGCAGCGCGGCGATGTCGAGCGTCATGAAGGTCTGCGGATAGCCGAAGGTCTCGGCCTGGGAGGGATTGCCGGGGTCCGATCCGATGAAGTTGCGGTAGGTCATCACGGAGAACTCGTTGGAATCCACCGCTGCCGGCAGGGCCGGTGAGATGCCGTCCGCCTCGTGGCCATGCCCTAGGCCGATGGCGTGACCGATCTCGTGGATGATCGTGAGATACGCCTCGTCGCCGACCCGAGGCGTCGCGAAGTCGGTCTCCGTGACCTCGTAGAAGACATCGCCGGCGATCGCGCCATTGCCCGGGACGAATGCGTAGGCGCCGCCGCCGACCTCGGCGGAGAA